>JAZOAF010000096.1:0-7574 GCA_045595345.1 Clostridia bacterium
ACCATACCTATTTCTCCATTTTATTCAAATATTCATCAATTGCTTTTGCTGCACTTTTCCCTGCGCCCATAGCAAGAATAACTGTTGCGGCGCCCGTTACGGCATCTCCGCCTGCATACACGCCTTCTTTGCTTGTAGCTCCGCTTTCGTCCTTTGCAATTATACAGCCACGCTTATTAACTTCTATATCGGGAGTGGTATTCTTTATAAGCGGGTTCGGGCTCTGGCCGATTGCCATAACAACGGAATCAACATCTAAAACAAACTCGCTGTCCTTAATCGGGACAGGTTTTGCTCTTCCGCTTTCGTCAGCCTGACCAAGCTCCATTTTGATACATTCAACGCCTTTAACCCAGCCATCTTCTCCTAAAATTCTAATTGGGTTGGTAAGGAGTTTAAATTCGATACCCTCTTCTTTTGCGTGGTGGACCTCTTCAAGTCTTGCAGGCATCTCCTCTTCGCTTCGTCTGTAAACAATATAGACATTTTCAGCACCGAGACGCTTTGCGCATCTTGCCGCATCCATAGCAACATTTCCTCCACCAACAACAGCAACATTTTTGCCAAAGTATATCGGTGTGTCATATTCAGGGAATTTATAGGCTTTCATAAGATTTATTCGGGTTAAAAATTCATTGGCGCTGTAAACACCGTTAAGGCTTTCCCCCTCAATCTTCATAAAGCTTGGAAGTCCTGCCCCTGTGCCGATAAACACAGCGGAGAAACCTTCCTCTTCCAAAAGCTCATCGACTGATAAAACCTTGCCGATTACCATATTGGTTTCGATTTTAACTCCATAGCCTGTGAGCTTGTCAATTTCTTTCTGAACAATTTCTTTCGGGAGACGGAACTGAGGAATTCCATACATCAAAACTCCCCCTGCCGTATGAAAGGCTTCGAAAATTGTTACATCATATCCCATTTTCGCAAGGTCTCCTGCACAAGAAAGACCTGACGGGCCTGAGCCTACAATTGCAACCTTTTTGTCTTTTTTCTCTATGGCATCAATTTCGTCTTTTCCGTTCTTCATATGATAGTCTGCCACAAATCGCTCTAATCTGCCGATGCCTACGCTCTCGCCTTTAATTCCTCTTACGCAGTATTTTTCACACTGGTTCTCCTGAGGGCAAACGCGTCCGCAGACAGCGGGAAGAGAATTTGTTTCGCTTATTTTCTTGTAAGCCTCTTCAAACTTACCCTCTGCAACAAGTCCTATAAATTCAGGAATTTTAACGCAGACAGGACAGCCCGACATACAAGGCTTATTTTTACAGTTAAGGCATCTTTTCGCCTCTTCAATTGCCATTTCTTCCGTGTATCCAAGAGAAACTTCCTCAAAGTTTTTATTTCTTACTTGGGGGAGTTGCTCGGGCATTTTCGTTTTATTTGGGGACATATTAGCCATTAGTTCATCCCCTCCATTCTGCATCTGTGGTTTTGTCTTGACATTTCTTCCTGAGTTTTAAACATTTTGGAGCGCATAATTGCCTCATCAAAGTCAACCAGGTGCCCGTCAAAGTCAGGTCCGTCAACACAGGCAAACTTAGTTTCCCCGCCAACTGTAAGACGGCACCCGCCGCACATACCAGTTCCGTCAATCATAACAGGGTTCATACTTACAATAGTTTTTATATTATGCTTTTTGGTTAAATCGCAAACGGCTTTCATCATTACAAGGGGGCCGATTGCAATTACCAAATCATAATCAGCTCCGCTTAAAATAAGTTCTTCAAGCTTTGCTGTAACAAAGCCTTTATTTCCGTTGGATCCGTCGTCAGTCATAGTATATAAATTCGTGCAGGCATTTTTGCACTCATCTTCTATGATTATCATTTCTTTATTTCGAAAGCCGTTTATCATATCCACTTCTGCACCCAAAGCGTGAAGCTTTTTTGCCTGAGGATATGCAATGGCAGTTCCAAGACCGCCACCTATAACGGCAACTTTTTTAACATTTTCAAAATGAGAAGCAATGCCAAGAGGGCCCACAAAATCCAAAATATAGTCCCCCGCATTTAAAGTGTCAAGATACTCAGTTGATGCTCCCACTTTCTGATATATAATTGTAATTGTGCCTTTTTCTCTGTTATAATCCGCTATGGTAAAGGGAATTCTCTCCCCGTTTTCGTCGACACGAAGAATTATAAATTGTCCAGGCTCTGCCTTTTTTGCTATGTAAGGCGCCTCAATTTCCATCAGCGAAACCGCCGGATTCAAGACTTCCTTTCTCGCTATCTTAAACAATTTCTTCCTCTCCTTTTTCTTTTCTGTCAATTTCTAAATAATCTTATAATTCGCCAAATTTAATTATAGCACAATTTCCCTTGCTATGCAAGGATTTTTTGAGATTTTATACACTGCTTCCCGCAACATAACCCGTTGAAAATGCAACTTGAAGATTAAATCCGCCGGTATAGGCGTCAACATCAATTATTTCTCCTGCAAAATAGAGGTTTTTTACAAGTTTTGACTCCATTGTAGATGGGTCAATTTCCTTTACAGAAACTCCCCCTGAGGTTATTATTGCCTGTTCGATGGGAGCGAAATCCAAAACCGTAAATTTAAGGCATTTTATTGTTTCAAGAAGACTTCGTCTTTCCTCTTTTGTAACGGAATTTACCTTCTTTTTCCCGTCAAGTCCTGAGAGCAAAATAATTGGCTCAATAAGGTTTTTGGGAAGAAGCTCATCAAGTGCATTATCTAAGTTTTTGTTTAGATTTTTCGCAAAATCTCTCTGCAATCTTTCGTCAAGCTGTTTTTCCGAAAGGGCAGGCTTTAAGTCAATTTCCGCTCTGTATTTCCCCTCTTCCATCGGTCTTAAATGAGCAGAGGCGCTCAAAATTACGGGACCTGTCAGTCCAGTATGAGTGAACATCATTTCCCCGAAATCACTGTATACTTTCTTGTTTTTCTCGTTATAGAAATCTATGGCGATATTTTTAAGAGAAAGCCCAGCGATAGCAAAGCTCCACTCCTCTTTGGTGTCAAGAGGTACTAATGAGGGAGTCGGCTCAACAATAGTATGTCCAAGCTTTTTTGCCCATTTATAGCCGTCTCCCGTTGAACCTGTTCTTGGGTATGAAACGCCCCCAGTTGCCAGAATAGCGCTGTCACAAAGAAGCTTTCCTCTGTTTTTAAGCATTACCCCTTTGACCATATCTTTTTCGTTTATAAGACCTAAAACAGTGTCAAAAATAATCTTAACACCGCAATCTTTTACCCATTTTAAAAGTGCGTCTGCAACTGTTTTGCTTTTATCACTTTCGGGGAAAACACGGTTTCCGCGCTCCACTTTGGTTTTAACGCCGATGCTTTCAAAAAACTCTATGGTTTGAAGATTGGTAAAGCTATAAAAGGCGCTATACATAAAAGAGCCGTTTTTTGTCATATTTTTTATAAGTTCTTCTGTATCTTCGCAGGCATTTGTTATGTTGCATCTGCCTTTTCCCGTAATAAGAAGTTTTTTACCGACCATATCATTCTTCTCAATCAGAATAACATTGTTTCCGTTTTTCGCCGCCGTTCCTGCTGCCATAAGACCCGCAGGGCCGCCGCCGATTACAATAATATTTCTCATATTACCCACCTTATGCAATTAGGCGACACCCTTTTTAGTGTCGCCTAAATAAATCTTAAATATAGTGTACCTTTTCTTTCATATCAACCATATCAGGGTCAATTTTATACTTTGCGGCGCGGCGGTTTTCAAAGAATTTCTCTGCAACCTGACCGAAAAGTGCATAGGAAAGAACATCTTCATCCTGCTCGATATATTCAGCGGCTTCCCGTCTTAATTTATCAAGTTCAGGTTCAATAAGGTCTGCCGGGCGGCATGTAATCGGCTCTTCGTCCCCTATTACCATCTTGCGGAATTCATCCTTAATCGGAACAGGAGTTCTTCCGTATTCGCCCTTAACAATTCCCTTTGTTTCCTTGGAAATCATCTTATATCTTTCGCCCATTATAACATTTAAAACTGCCTGAGTTCCAACAATCTGGCTTGTTGGTGTTACAAGCGGAAGCCATCCTAAGTCCTCACGGACTCTTGGGATTTCTTTAAGCACTTCCTCAAATTTATCCTCTTTACCCTGCTGTTTAAGCTGAGAAACAAGGTTTGAGAGCATACCGCCGGGAACCTGATATTTAAGAGTGTTAATATCAACGCCTAAAACCTTTGTGTTCATAAGTCCTGACTCTAAATACTTATCACGAAGCGGTCTGAAATAGTCCGCGATGTCGCTTAAAAGGGCAAGGTCTAAGCCTGTGTCAAATTCTGTTCCCTCTAAGGTTTTAACAATTGTTTCTGTTGCAGGCTGGGATGTTCCGAGAGCCATTGGGGAAATCGCACAGTCAACAACATCAACCCCTGCTTCAATCGCTTTGAGATAGGTCATTGAAGCAACACCACTTGTATAGTGGGTATGAAGCTGAATCGGGATTTTAACCGCATTTTTAAGCTCTTTAACTAACTTTTCAGCTTCATAAGGAATTAAGAGACCTGCCATATCCTTAATACAGATTGAGTCTGCACCGCAGTCTTCATATTCCTTTGCAAGTTTTACGAAAAAGTCGATATTATGAACAGGGCTTATTGTATAGGAAATTGCCGCCTGAACATGTCCGCCCTCTTTCTTTGTTGCATTGATGGCTGTCTGTAAGTTTCTTACATCGTTGAGCGCATCAAAAATTCTTATAATATCAATACCGTTTGCGATAGATTTCTGAACAAAATATTCAACAACATCGTCGGCATAGTGCTTATAACCTAAAATATTCTGGCCACGGAAAAGCATCTGCAATTTTGTATTCGGAGCTGCTTCACGAATTTTGCGAAGTCTTTCCCATGGGTCTTCATTTAAGAATCTTAAACATGCGTCAAATGTTGCGCCGCCCCAAGCCTCTAAGGAATGGTAGCCGACTTTATCCATCATAGAAAGAACAGGTAAAATTTCTTCTGTTGTCATTCTTGTGGCAATGAGTGACTGATGGGCATCTCTTGCCGCAGTTTCTGTAATTTTAACTTTTGCCATTTAATTTTCCTCCTTAAATTCTCTTATCCTGCAAACATGGACAGGAACACACCTGCCGCAACCGCAGAGCCGATAACGCCAGCAACATTCGGGCCCATTGCGTGCATAAGCAAGAAGTTTGAAGGATTTTCCTTCTGCCCTTCCACCTGAGCAACTCTTGCCGCCATAGGAACGGCACTAACCCCTGCCGCACCGATAAGCGGGTTGATTTTTCCGCCAGAGAGCTTACACATAATCTTTCCGAGGAGAAGTCCGCCTGCTGTGCTGAAACAAAAGGCAATAAGGCCGAGGGCAATAATACCGATTGTGTTAAGGCTTAAAAAGTTCTCAGCAGTTGCTGTTGCACCAACAGTTAATCCTAAGAAAATCGTAACTATATTCATAAGTTCGTTCTGGACTGTCTTTGAAAGACGGTCAACAACGCCACATTCTTTCATAAGGTTACCAAGCATAAGCATACCAACTAGTGAAAGTGCATCAGGAACGACTAAAGCGACAACGATTGTAACAACTATCGGGAAGACAATTCTTTCAGTTTTTGTTACTTCGCGAAGCTGTTCCATAACGATTCCGCGTTCTTTTTTGGTTGTCATAAGGCGCATAATAGGTGGCTGGATTACAGGAATTAAAGCCATATATGAATATGCTGCAACTGCGATTGCAGGAAGAAGCCCTGCCGCAAGTGTCTTTGTAACATAAATAGCTGTGGGGCCGTCTGCACCACCGATAATACCGATTGAAGCAGCTTCCATAACGCCAAAATCAATTCCAGGAACCAAAGAGCCTAAAAGCAAAGCCCCTATGAATGTAAAGAATACACCGAACTGCGCTGCCGCGCCCAAAAGAATACTCTTTGGATTTGAAATAAGCGGAGCAAAGTCGGTCATAGCACCAACCCCTAAGAAAATAAGAGGTGGATAAATTCCAAGTTTAACACCTAAGTACAAAAGGTCTAAAAGTCCTCCGTCGTGGAGGATAAGTCCCATATCAAGGCTTCCGTCTGCCTTTAAAAACTGAGGGTCTGTAAAATATTCCGGATGCATAATCGCTCCTGAAAAAACAGGAAGATTAGTGAGGAGCATACCGAAGGCAATCGGTAAAAGCAGAAGCGGTTCAAACTTTTTAACGATTGCAAGATATAACAAAACACAAGCAATTATAAGCATTATGGGAGTGCCGATTGCCTCGACCATATTCCCTGACTTAAACATCTCAATGAGTGCATTTACACCTGTGCTTTGTGCAAAGCTTATCAAACTTTCTAACACAAAATCACCCTTTCGTCAAGTAATTAAATCGCAGTTTAGCCCAAGGAAACGAGAGCGTCACCTGTGTTAACAGTTGCGCCCTGAGTTGCGTTAACCGCTACAACCTTACCATCGGAAGGAGCCATAATTTCGTTCTCCATTTTCATAGCTTCGAGGATACAAACAACATCCCCTGCTTTAACCATATCGCCTACATTTACCTTAACAGATACAACTGTACCCGGCATTGGAGCCTTAATAGCATTTGCGCGGGCAGGAGCAGGAGCAGCGGCAGGAGCCTGTGCAGGTGCAGCAGGAGCTGTGTATACAGGAGCAGAAACTGCTCCTCCAACTTCTTCAACCTCTACTTCGTAAGATTTTCCGTTTACATTTATCATAAATTTTCTCATAGTAAATTTCCTCCTAAATTAAAACCTTGAATTTATCGTATCGTTAAGTCCTGCTTTATTCCAAGCGGGAGCAGAATTCATAACCCTTTTAAAAGACTTTATTTTAAGGTTATATGTGGATGTATTAAGGCTTGCCGCAATAGCTGCTGTGAGCACTGCGATAAGTTCTTCTTCATCTTCTTCCTTCTCTGCAGAAACTACGGGAATAGCTTCAACCTTTTCCGCAATCTTTTCTGCTTTTGGTGTTTTAGGAGCAAAGATATACTTCATTCCAACCAAAACGCACATAAGAATTACGAGAACTGAGAACACAATTATAAGACCTGTAACCGTAACCAAAAGTCCAACTGAAAGGGCATCCCCTGCGTTTGGGATAGGACCGTTCAGCATTAAAGCTTCCTGAATTGTCATCTGAAATTCCCCCTATCTTAAAGCGGAATGTTTCCATGCTTTTTAGCAGGTCTTGTTTCCCTCTTGCTAAACAGCATTTCAAGAGCGCTTATAATTCTTGGTCTTGTAGAGTCAGGCTCGATAACATCGTCAACATAGCCTCTTGCTGCTGCAACATATGGATTTGCCAATCTTTCTGCATATTCCTCAATCTTATTTTGTCTTTCTGCGATTGGGTCATCGGAAGACGCAACATCCTTACGAAAAAGAATGTTTGCAGCACCGTCAGGAGCCATAACTGCAATCTTTGCACTCGGCCAAGCGAATACCATATCAGCACCGATATGCTTGCTGTTCATTGCAATATAAGCACCGCCATAGGCTCTTCTTACTATAACATTGATTTTCGGAACAGTTGCCTCAGAGAAAGCATAGAGAATCTTCGCACCGTGGCGGATGATTCCGTTATACTCCTGCTCTGTTCCTATTTTAAAGCC
>JAZOAF010000097.1:0-2151 GCA_045595345.1 Clostridia bacterium
CCACGCAAAAGAAGAGGGTATCGAATTTAAACTCCTTACCAACCCAATTAGAATTTTAGGAGAAGATGGCTGGGTTAAAGGCGTGGAATGTATCAAAATGGAGCTTGGTCAGGCTGACGAAAGCGGAAGAGCAAAACCTGTCCCGATTAAGGACAGCGAGTTTGTTTTAGATGTTGATTCCGTTGTTATGGCAATCGGTCAAAGCCCGAACCCGCTTATAAAAAATACAACTCCCGATATCGAAGTCAATAAGCGTGGCTGTATAGTCGCAAAAGACGAAACAGGTGCCACAAGCAAAGAGGGTGTCTTTGCAGGCGGAGATGCCGTAACGGGCGCCGCAACAGTTATTCTTGCTATGGGCGCAGGAAAAAGCGCCGCAAAAGCAATTGATGAATATTTGAATAAAATGGAGAAATAGGAATGGTCCTTGAAGAAAAGACGATATCCACCAAAGAAATCTTTAAAGGTAAAATAATCAATGTTTCCTTGGATAAAGTTTCTCTCCCTAACGGAGAAACAGCAGAGAGGGAGATAGTACGGCATCCGGGCGGAGTTGGAATTGTTGCCATAACGGATGATAATAAGGTTATTCTGGTCAAGCAGTACAGAAAGCCTTACGATAAAGCTATATACGAAATTCCTGCCGGGAAAAGAGATAAAGGCGAAGGTATAGAGGTGTGCGGAAGACGGGAACTCTTAGAGGAAACGGGAGCCACAGCAAAGCGTTTTGAATATCTTTGTGCGTTCTATCCCTCCCCGGGTTTTACGGATGAGGTTGACCATTTATATATGGCGAAAGGTCTCGAATTCGGAAAGGCAAATCCTGACGAAGACGAATTTTTGGATGTTGAATTTTTCCCCATAGAAAAAGTTCACGAAATGATAATGAATAATGAGATAAATGACGGAAAAACCATAACCGGATTTTTTATGGCTATGGAGAAATTGAAAGGAGGCAAATGATAGTGGAAAAGAACAGAGTTAAAGTTACCATTGGCGGAATTTCATACACCTTAACTTCTGAGGACGATGCGGCTTATATTAAAAAGGTTGCAGAGTTGGTGGATACCAAAATGAAGGAAATCGGCGAAGCCAATAACTATCTTACCAATAACAGTAAAGCTGTTTTGACTGCTATAAATATTGCTGACGATTTCCTTAAAAGAAACGATAAGGTAAGAGAAGTCATTAAAGAAAACGAACAGCTCAAAAGAAGAATAAGTGAGCTTGAGAGAAGAATTGGAAGACGATGAATAAAATGGAATTACTTGCGCCGGCAGGGAATATGGAATGTCTTAAAGCGGCGGTTTTAGCAGGGGCCGATGCAATTTATCTTGCAGGAAAGCTTTTCGGCGCCAGAAGCTATGCCGATAACTTTTCCGATGAAGAACTAAAAGAGGCAGTTGACTATTGCCATTTAAGAGGCGTAAAGGTCTATGTCACGGTTAACACCCTCATTTCCGACAGAGAAATGCAGGGGGCAATGGAATATATTAAAATGCTCTGTGAAATCGGCGTTGACGCTGTTATTGTTCAGGACTTGGGAATATTTTCTCTTATCAAAGAGAATTTTCCCTCTCTTCCCATTCACGCAAGTACTCAGATGACAGCTCACAATCTGTCAGGGGTAAAAACTCTTTCAAAAATGGGAGCGGAGCAGGTTGTCTTGTCCCGTGAACTTTCTCTTGAAGAAATAAGGAAGATTAAAAATGAAACAGATGTAAAACTTGAAGTCTTTGCCCATGGCGCCCTTTGTATGTGCTATTCAGGGCAGTGCCTTTTAAGCAGTGTGCTCGGTGGCAGGTCAGGAAACCGCGGAAAGTGTGCCCAGCCTTGCCGACTTGAATATAAAATAAACGATAATAATGATAAAGGCTTTTATCTGAGCCTTAAAGACTTATGCGCCTTAAATCATATAAACGAGTTGAAATCAATCGGCGTTTCCTCTCTCAAAATTGAGGGCAGAATGAAAGGCGCAGAATATGTCTCTCTGGTAACGGGGATATACAGAAAATATATCGACTCAGGGGAAGTTCCCACGAGAGAAGACTTACAGCGCCTGGACAGAATTTTTTACAGAGGCGGACAGACCGACGGGTATCTTACAAATAAAAAAGGCAAAGAAATGTTTTGCTTTAATAAGCCTGATAA
>JAZOAF010000098.1:0-1682 GCA_045595345.1 Clostridia bacterium
GATCCGACTTCAGATGGGGCAGGAGCAATCAGAGGCTGTTGCAAAAAGACTTGCTCTTCACGGAGTTGATAAGATATATAGTTCCCCTTTAAAAAGAGCCAGAATGACAGCTGAGCCTCTGGCAAAACTGATTAATAAGGAAGTCATAATCGAAGAATTTATGTGTGAGGAAAAGGCAGGGGAGAGCTTTTGCGTCAAAGACGAGAACGGCGAAGATAAATGGGTATTTTTAATTGAAAAATTAAGAAGAGACCTGCAATCTAAGAGAATTATTGATTTAGGGGATAAATGGTATAACGATAAGATGTTTGACACACAGAAATTTAAAAAAGGCTATGAGCGGATTTTAAATGAGTCAGACAGATTTTTGAGCGACCTCGGCTATGAACACGACAGAGAAAACGGCTGGTATAAGGCAACTGCACCTAACGATTTAAGGGTTGCGGCATTCTGCCACGGCGGTTTCGGCCTTTCCTGGCTTGGAATTTTGCTTAATATCCCTCTCCCGACTGTATGGACGAAGCTGGATATAAGCCATTCGGGAATGACGGTTATTGAGTTTAAGGAAGACAGCGAGGGCATATGTATCCCGAAAATGCTTATGCTTTCCAATGACTCCCATTTATACTGCGAGGGACTGCCTACAAGTTATAATAAAGGCATATTTATTTAGTTTTAAGGAGAAAAATATGAAGAGATTTTTCAAGCCGTCTTTATATGAGCTTTCTATATTTGATATTGACCTTGACGCTTTAAAAGAGAGAGGTATAAAAGGGTTTATTTTTGATGTGGACAACACAATCGTTCCCTATGACACTCCAAAGCCTGATAAAAAAATTAAAGATTGGTTCAAAAAACTCGAAAATATGGGTTTTGTTTCTTACATAGCGTCCAATAATAATAAAGGCAGAGTTGAACATTTTGCAGCAGAGCTTGGCATTGGGTTTTTGCCTAAGGCGAAAAAGCCTTTGACCAAAAATCTTAAAAAAATCTGTGCCGATATGGGAATTTCCCCAAAGGAAACCGCAATGGTCGGAGACCAGCTTTTTACGGATATGCTTGGCGGAAATATGGCAGGAATGTTCACTGTTCTGATCGAACAGATTTCTCCTGTTGAGGGGAAGTTTATAAAGTTCAAGAGGATTTTTGAAAGACTTATTCTCCCACACAAAAAGAGAGTGAAAGGAATTATATGTTAGCGAAATTCGGACCAGGCGGTAACTGTGAAAAATTTTATGAAGAGGGAAATAAAACCTCGCTCAATATTCCTGATTGGCTCAGCAAAAAAGGATTAGAGGCCTATGAATATGAGTGCGGGAAAGGAATAAAGATTTCTCCCGACTCAGCAAAAGAGCTTGGGGAAAGGGCAAAGGAAAAGGGGATAACCTTATCGGTTCATGCCCCTTATTTCATAAGCCTTTCTTCCACCGAAGAGGAAAAACGGGCAAACAGCGTTAAATATATTTTAGACACACTCTCGGTTGCAAATGTTATGGGGGCAGGCAGAATAGTCGTCCATTCAGGCTCCTGCTCAAAAATCACAAGGAAAAAGGCAGTTGAGCTTGCCACCGAAACCATAAAAAAGGCGGTTTATGAGGCGGATAACTTAGGATACGGTCATATTCATATCTGCCCTGAAACAATGGGTAAAGTGAATCAGCTTGGGACAATAGAGGAGGTCT
>JAZOAF010000099.1:0-1605 GCA_045595345.1 Clostridia bacterium
AACGAGCAGTGCGTCAATGTCATATTCAGCCTTTAAATCAGAAATTTTTCCGTAATAGCTTCTCGGGTCAATGACTAAAATTTCCTCGTAATTCTCTGTAAGAAGCGGAAGAAGAGCGTTTGCATAAGAATCTTTTATAACAAGCAGGGTTTTTCCGTTTTTGTTGTTTGTCTCAATTCTTGCAAAGGCGTGGTCCCCGCCCATAAAAATACTGTATAAAGCAGGAGCAGACGGGTCAGGGATAGAATAAATCTTCGGCTGATAAGAAACGATATTTCCATCGGCGTCAGGACCTTTTGCCTCTATGGTGTAGTTTTCATCCCCCATAAAATATTCAATATCGTCGGCATACTTACTGTATGTCGGCTCGTTTGCCTGATTGTATAAATACCCTAAAAATCCGCCCAGCTTTTCGTGTTTTAAGTCTTCAAGAGGAGTTGCCTTGTCTCCCACGGTTTCCATTAAACGCTTATAAGCTAGATATGCGCCTCTCTGAGTCCAATGGTGGTCGGTTTTAAAGTAGATATAGTCCTCTTTGTTTTCTTTTAAGCTATCGTAAATATTAACTGTTTTAAAGCCTTTAAGACCGCCGTAAATATTCCCGATTGTCTCTTTCTGGCTGTCAGCATAGTGCCTGTATTCGCTCTCGTCAAATTCAAGCTGTGTGGGGGCAAGTATTATATATTTCTCGCAGTCAAGCTCACTTGCGAGATTATTAAGTGCGGAAATATATTCTTTCTCGGCATCTTTATTTGCCTTAAAGACTTCCATTATTTTGCCGTTGCTCAAAACCAGCTTCCCGCCACTTGCTAAGGTAACAACCTTTTCGGATTCCTCTTTTTCAATGCCACGGAGTTTGTCAAGCTTTGTGCCAAGGTCAACGAAATAACTGCGAAAGCCTACCTTGTCCGTAAGATAGGTTTCATAGTCTGTTGTAAAAGAGCCGAAGAAAATGTTTTCAAAGGATGCCTTTGGCATTTCGGCAAGAGGTCTGTTTTCCTTTTCTGATGCCCTCTCGTCTTTAGGAAGAACAACCACAAAGAGAAAGGAAAGAGCAAGAAGAAGTATAAATGTTATTGATGTAATTTTTTCTCTCATATGTCCGCCTCCCTAAAATCTGAAATATAAAAACGGGTTATAAGTATCTTTAACCAAAAGGGTGAAACATATAAGAAAAACTGCAACGATACTCACGGGAAGAAGTACAGAGTATAAAATATTGCTCTTTTCCCTTATTTTGCGAGCCGTAAAACGAATAAGCGGGGTTGAACATATAAAGAGAAGAATAATAAGCCAGATATTAGACATCACCTGATATTCTGCCATAATATTCATTCCCCGTGGGTTCTGGCCAAAGGCTGCAAGAAGGAATTCTTTAAGTCTTCCCATATCCGTAAAGTAGAAGAGCATCCAACCCCCAAGGACGATTATATTGCTGTATATAAGGCGGATAAAGGCGGGAACCTTTTCCCAGAATTTAAACAAGAACTTTTTCTCTATAATGAGCCATAAGCCATAGTAAAGTCCCCAGAGAATAAAGTTCCAGCTTGCACCGTGCCAGAAGCCTGTTAAAAACCATACAATGAAGATGTTAAGAAGCTGGTG
>JAZOAF010000100.1:0-15688 GCA_045595345.1 Clostridia bacterium
TCTCCTACATGGCCAAGCTCACCTTCGATTGTTGCACCGTAAGAATGGGCAATCTCTGCCATTTCCTTTACCTTGGCAACATTTGTATCATAGTCATCTGTTGAACAGTCATACATAATTGAAGAGAAACCAAGCTCTAATGCTTTAAGACAGGTTTCCTTTTTAAGTCCGTGGTCAAGGTGGATAACTACCGGAACCTTAGCCTTCTTAGCCATTGGGATAAGATAGTATGACACTTCTTCAAGGGGTCCGTATGGGAATAAAACTTCCGCTGTTCCCATAATAACAGGTGACTGTGTTTTTTCAGCAGCGGCGATAATTCCTCTTGCAAGTTCCATATTAACCGCATTGAAAAGACCTACTGCATACTTTCCTTTTTTTGCAGGTACTAATACCTGATTTAAGTTTACTAACATTCTATTTGTCCTTTCTATATGTATTTAATTATGGGAGTAATCTCTTTGGCAGAATTTTCGGATAAACGAGGCACTGCTTAAAGCCTTCTGCGTACTGGCTGTTACATTGAAGACCTCTGTATCTTGCGCAGGTTTTAACGAATTCCGCAAAGTCAATGTGGTCGTGGTCTCTCATCCATTTAAGCTGGCTTTCATGACATTCAAGCATTTCAAGCTTCAAGTCAATTTCATCAGTAATATCGACATATTCTGTTGGTAAGAAATCAAGACCGCCAAGGTTGTCCATATAATAAATAGGTGTTACCTTTGAAGCTTTCTTAACATTTGTTTCATAGTGTGGCACGCTTGCAATAAAGCTTGCATCAAAAACAAGTCTGCTTACCGCAACATGGTCAGGCATATAATCAGATGGCGCATGAGTGATAATAAAATCAGGGTCTGCCTCTCTTATAATGTCAACCATAATGTTTCTCTGTTCTAAGCTTCCTTCCATTGCAAGACAGTCGCCTATATCACAGGTTACAACTTTAATCCCAGCAAGAGAACCCGCCTTCTTCGCTTCGCCGATGCGCATTTCGCGAAGTTCGTCAGGCATAATAACTTCATGTCCCATGTTACCGTTACATACATGGCAAACGGTTACATTGTCACCTCTTTTAACACATTTCGCAAGTGTTCCGGCACAATTGATTTCAATATCGTCCGGATGACAACCAATAGCTAAAACATTCATCCCGTTTCACTCCTTAGTAAATTATATAAAGGGGAATAATTTCCTCAATATATAATTTATTATAAGTCTTAAATACCCTTTTGTCAAGGCTATTCTGGACATTAACCTATTAAAAAATTTATCCGACAAACAAACTATAAAGTGGCAAAAACCCGCCAATTAAACTTTACATTTTGTCCCTTCCCTAAAAGAAAACTGCAATATCAGACTTACTGATATTGCAGTTTGTTTTTATTTATCCAACGGCTTCATCGTTGGGAAGAGAAGAACATCTCTGATTGCAGCAGAGTCGGTAAGGAGCATTGTCATTCTGTCAATACCGAAGCCAATACCGCCTGTCGGAGGCATACCGATTTCAAGAGCTTTCATAAAGTCTTCATCTGTTGTGTTTGCCTCGCTGTCCCCAAGAGCCAATAATTCTTCCTGAGCCTTAAATCTTTCTCTCTGGTCGATTGGGTCGTTAAGCTCAGAATAAGCATTTGCCATTTCCCAACCGTTCATAAAGAATTCAAATCTTTCAACATAGTCAGGATTTTCAGGCTTTTTCTTAGTAAGAGGAGAAATTTCAATTGGATGGTCCATAACAAATGTTGGCTGGATTAAATGCTCTTCAACATATTCTTCAAAGAAGGCATTTAAGATATCACCCTTCTTATAATGCTCCTCATATTCAACATTGTGTTCTTTTGCAATCTTTTTAGCCTCATCGGCATCCTTAATTTCGTTAAAATCAACACCTGCATATTTCTTAACGGCGTCAACCATTGTTATTCTTTCAAAAGGCTTGCCTAAGTCCATTTCGATTCCGTTATAGGAAATCTTGGTTGTTCCTAAAACTTCCATAGCGAGATAACGGTATAAGTTTTCTGTAAGGTCCATCATACCGTGATAATCTGTATAAGCCTGATAGAGTTCCATAAGAGTAAACTCGGGGTTATGTCTTGTATCTAAACCTTCGTTACGGAAAACTCTGCCGATTTCGTAAACTCTTTCAAGTCCGCCGACAATAAGTCTCTTTAAGTAAAGTTCAAGGGATATGCGGAGCTTAAAGTCTTCATCCAATGCGTTGAAGTGAGTTTCAAAAGGACGGGCAGCGGCGCCGCCTGCATTTGAAACAAGCATAGGTGTTTCAACTTCGATAAAGCCCTGCTGGTCTAAGTATTTACGAATTGAAGAGATGATTTTGGAACGCTTTATAAAAGTGTCCTTAACATCTTCATTCATAATAAGGTCGATATATCTCTGTCTGTATCTTAAATCAGTATTTGTCATTCCGTGGAACTTTTCAGGAAGCGGTTGGAGCGACTTACTCAAAAGCTTATAAGACTTTGCGCGAAGAGAGATTTCGCCCTTCTGGGTTCTGAAAACATCCCCTGTTACGCCAACGATATCGCCGATATCAAGTCTTTTGAACTTTCTGTATTCTTCTTCTCCAAGCTCATCTCTTGCAACATAAAGCTGAATCTTTCCTTCCTTATCGCGAAGGTCAAAGAAAGAAGCCTTACCCATAACACGCTTTGACATAAGACGGCCTGCAAGAGTTGCACTTTTTCCGTCCATTTCATCAAAGTTGTTTATTATATCAGCAGTATGATATTCCTGATCAAATTTTGTTACTTCAAACGGGTTTTCCCCTGCTTCTTGAAGTTCAGCGAGCTTATCGCGTCTTATTTGAAGAATCTGTTTTAAATCCTGAACCTGCTGCTTTTCTTGTGTATTATTTTCGCTCACGAATATCTCTCCTTACTTTGTTATTTCAAGTATTTTAAGGGCGAAGTTTGTTCCCGCAGGAGTGCTTATAACAGCTTCTTCCCCGACTTTTCTGCCCATTAATGCTTTTCCCACAGGGGATTCGTCAGAAATCTTGTTCTGGTCAGGGTCAGCCTCTGTTGAGCCAACCATGCTATAAACGATTTCTTCTTCCATATCAATATCATAGACCTTAACCTTTGTTCCAAGACCAACCTTGTCAATCTCAACATCATCCTGGTCTATAACCTTGGCATTTTTAAGCATTTTTTCAAGCTGAACAATACGAACCTCAACCTGTGCCTGTTCGTTTTTCGCTTCATCATATTCAGCATTCTCCGATAAATCGCCAAAGCCTAATGCTTCTTTAATTTTTGCAGAAACTTCTTTTCTTTTTACTGTCTTTAAATATTCAAGCTCGTCTTCCAGCTTCTTTAATCCTTCGTCAGTTAGCATAATCTGTTTTGTTTCCATTTCCATTTCCCCCTATATAAGATGTAGAAACATCTCTTTCTTTACAAGGTATATGCTCACGCATTACAATATTATAGCTTAAATTTCATTTAATGTCAACTTATTTTTTCCACAGAGACAACTTTTAATCACTGCTTCTTTAAAATTTCCGTTTTGCAGAGAAAAAAGCTCCAAAGAGTCAATGTCATATCCAAAGCTTTCCGTCTTTACCGTAAAATCTTTGCAGACCACTTTCCCGAAAATCACTATCTCATTTTCGTCAAGATTTATGGCCATTCCCTCTCGCTCATAACTGTTATAAGAAAGAATCTCAACCGTTGCGCCAAACTCCTCCATTATCTGCCCTTGAATTTGAAGGGCATTTCTCTTATCTCCCGTAAAGATGCTTATTTTTTTCACATCATAAATCAGTTCTTCTAAGAGATAAACTGACTTAAAATCAGGAGTTTTCTGTTTTATCCCAAGGCAAAAGGGCGTTCCTGCTTCAAATCTTCGGGCAAGGATTTTAGTCCCCTTTCCTGCCAGCTTATAAAAGACCTGCGACAGCTCAAAAGGTGCTTCTTTTAAGCTTTTTTCGTATATTATCTTCTCAGCCCCGCATCGCCGAAGCTTTTTCTCCGCTCGTTTTATAAGTCCCGAGGCTTTCTTTATATTCTCTTCCCAAAAAGGAATTTTCGCAACTATAACCTCAGGCGAAGCCTCTTCTATGGCAACTTTTTTAAAGATGCCCTTTTCTCTTTCGCTCCTTACAACAATCCCGATTTTCAACTATTTAAGAATTTCAATCGCTTTTTCAAGCTGTAAATCGGTGCTGTCTGTATTCTTCACTGTATAGTCAGGCGCAATGCCTTTTTTATCTATACTTTCTCCGCTTGGAGTGTAATATTTAGAATCGGTAACCTTAAATGCACTGCCGTCGTGATATGGAATAAGAGCCTGAGTTACTCCCTTGCCGAAGGATTTCTCTCCAAGGAGGGTTGCTCTGCCATTATCACAAAGGGCCCCGATTAAAACCTCGCTTGCACTGGCTGTTCCGCCATCACAGAGAATTACCATAGGGACATTCATTTCCTCGGTTTTCGCGTAATATTCTTCTTTTTCGCCACTTCTGTTCTTGGTATAAACAATGAGTTCTCCTTTATCCAGAAAAATATCGGCAATCTCCAAAGCGCTTGAAAAATAGCCTCCCGGATTGGAACGAAGGTCAAGAATGAGCTTTTCCGCTCCTGCCTCTGAAACTTTGTTGAAATGCTCAACAAACTCGCTGTATGTGTTTGCCCCGAACTGACTTATGGCAATATAACCTATATCATCAGTCTTCATCTCCGACTGAACTGTTTCAATCTTTATTTTTGCTCTTTCAAGGACCAGCTCAACAGCTTTCCCGCTGTCCGCCTTTAAGACAGTCAAGGTAACCTCTGTTCCCTCTTCGCCAAGCATTTTTGAAGATGCCAAATCTACATCTCCAAAAACCGCCTCGCCGTCAACAGCCCTTATAACATCATCGGTTGTTATCCCTGCTTTTTTTGCAGGAGAATCGGAAATTGCGGACATAACCTTAACCTCTCCGCTTTCCGTATCGCTGTATATATAAAGTCCTACTCCGCAATACTCGCTGGCATCAACACTCTGCTTGAAATCTTCCGCATAGTCCTTTGGCATATAAAGAGTGTATTCATCCAAGGGCGCGCCTAGTCCTAAAAGTGCTCCGTCAACCAGAGCGTCCTCGTCAATTTCTTCATAATAATAATTATTTACTGCGCTAAATCCCCATTTAAGTCTGTTCCAATTCTCTCGGCTAAGTCCAAGAGGGTTGGTCGCACCGCCGAAAAACACCATAACCACAACAGTAAAGGTTGCGACTGCGCTTAAAACCATTCCCAATATAACAAACAAAAAGGCAGAAGAAATTCTTATTCTTCTTGGCGCCTTTTTTTCTTCTATTTCAATTACGACCTCTTCGCGCTTTTCTTCGTTTTCCAATTCATTCACCTCTTTATATAACAAAAACAAATAGAGCGGGTTAAAGCCCTTCGCTCTATTTATTTAAGTATATGCTCTTTTTATATTAAAAATACTGCATTGGGTTAACCGCTGTTCCATTTATAAGAACCTCAAAATGAAGGTGAGGTCCCGTTGAATTTCCTGTTGAGCCAACTCGTCCTACCAATGAACCTGCTGAAACATACTGCCCTGCGGAAACCAAAAGTGAGCTCATATGAGCATAAAGGGTTGAAACACCGCCGCCATGGTCGATAATGGCACAATTGCCATATCCTCCGTTCCAGCCGGCAAACTTAACAGTTCCGCCTGCCGCCGCAATAATATTCGCTCCATACTGCGCCCCGATATCTGTTCCCGTATGAGGTCTTAGCTTTCCTGTAACAGGGTTAACTCTCTGAGGAGCAAAATGGGAGGTTATATATGTACAACTTGGAGTTGGCCATAGGAAATACCCGTTTGAAACCGTCCCGTTACCCTTACTGAGTGAGCCTGACATCTGCGCCTTCAAGGCGTTCTGCTTTCTTATTTCTTCATCAATTATTCTCTGAGCCGCTGCCGCATCTGACATAAGCGTTTTCTTAACCTTTTCAAGCTCCGCCTGCTTAGAATCAAGACTTGCTTTCTGCTGGGCAAGAACGGCCTTCTCGGCTTCCTGAGTTTTCTTGATTGCTTCAATTTCTGTGCTTATATCGGAAATTTCCTTTTCCTTCTCTTTCATTTCGTCGTGGATTTTCTTATCATAATTGGAAATCTCTTTGGCAACCTCTAAATTATTGACAAGGTCCATAAGACTTTCCGAGGAAAAAATCAACGCGAGGGTTGAGGTCGTCCCGTCTTCGCACATAATACGAAAACGCTCTTTATAAGCCTCATACTGTTCCTTAGACTCTTTCCTCGCCTGAGTAAGCTGAGCCTGAGTTGCGTCAAGCTTTGCCTGAGTTTCGGCAAGCTCTGCGTTTTTCGCGTCAATCTGAGACTGAATTCCAACAGTTTCCTTTTTAAGAGCTTCAATGTTTTCGGCAGTTAAAGCCTGCTTATTGTTTATGTCCTTAATTTTATTCTGTTGTTCCTGAACTTTCTTCTCTGATGCATCTATCTGGGCCTGTTCATTAGCCGCAAAGACATAGCTAACCCCAACTGCAAGAACACTTGCGATAAGCGCAAAAGCTATGAGCAAAGCAATTGTGCGAACAATTTTCTTATTCATAAAGACACCGCCTTTTAAAGTTTATACATGGAGATATTTTCTTATAGAGGTATAGCTTCCTGCCATTCCCATAAGAACGCCTATTGCCATAAACCACCACAAAATGTAGGTGTATACTGTGCTGAACGGAACAATTTTAAGTGTCCCCGTAAATTCCATTAATGCAGGATAAAAGCTTTCGTATGCAAAGAGCACGATTGTTGAAGAAAACAATGCACCGATAAAGCCGATAATCATTCCTTCAAAGAGGAAAGGCCAGCGGATAAACCAGTTTGTTGCCCCAACAAACTTCATAATGTTTATCTCCTTGCGTCTTGCAAAAAGACCTTGCTTTATAGTGTTGGAGATAAGCATCACCGCACCGATTAAAAGGGCAATAACAATCCAGATTGTTACATTCTTTACAAAGGAGGTAACCGCCACAACCTTGTCAATTAAATCAAGACTGCTTTTAACTTCTTCAACCCCTTTGACCTTTGCCGCCGCCTCAATAACCCCTTGGGCATCCTCAGGATTTTCAAGAGTTATAACGCAGGCGTCACGGAGAGGGTTATCATATTCAAAAGCCGCAATTGCATCTGCATCGTCGCTGTATCTGTTTTCTTTATATTCTCTGTATCGCTCTTCTTTGGTAAAATAATCAACCGCTTTAACATTTTCAATTTTAAGAAGCTCCGCCCCCACAGCTTTAAGCTCGCTGTCTGTTGCGTCACGGGGAACGAAAACATTTATCTGGCACTGTTCCTCAATCTGAGCACTGATTGAGTTTAAATTAAGTCCTAAAATAATGAATACTCCAAGGAATGCCAAAGATATAATAACTGTTGTTAATGAGGCAAGGCTCATAAGCCAGTTTGACATAATCCCGGAGACTCCCTGAGTAATGAAATATTTAAAATCCCTAGGCTTCATATCCGTACGCTCCTCTTTCCTCATCGCGAACAAGTTTGCCGTGCTCTATGGCAAGAACACGCTTTTGCATGGTGTCAACAAAGTTTTTCGCATGAGTTGCAACAATCATTGTTGTTCCTTTTTTGTTTATATCTTCAAGTAAATTCATAATTTCCTGAGCGTTTTCAGGGTCAAGATTCCCCGTAGGCTCGTCCGCAATAATAACGGGTGGGCGGTTAACCATAGCACGAGCCAGAGAAACTCTCTGCTGTTCACCGCCGGAGAGCTGACTTGGTTTCATGTCTGCCTTATGGGAAAGGCCAACCATGCTCAAAACGCCTGGAACTGTTCTTCTTATTGCACGGCTTGATGCACCGATAACCTGCATGGCAAAGGCGACATTTTCATAAACCGTTTTATTTGGGAGAAGACGAAAATCCTGAAAAACCATTCCTATATTCCTGCGGAGATAAGGAATTTTCTTATCAGGAAGAGAGGAGAGGGACATATTATTCACAATAATATCTCCGCTTGTTAAAAGCTCCTCTTTAATGATAAGCTCGGTTATTGTGGATTTACCTGCACCTGACGGCCCCACCAGAAAGACAAACTCGCCCTTCTCAACTTTAAAGGACACATCGTCCAGCGCAAGAACATCTCCGTCTTCGTAAATTTTAGTAACATTCTTAAATTCTATCATATTTAAAGCTCCGATTTAAATTTCGTTATTCTGGGATTTAAGATATTTACTTACCATCATTGCAACCTTAAAGGTTATTGCATCATCAAACTCTCGGAGGTCAATCCCCGTAAGCTTTTTGATTTTATCAAGACGGTAAACGAGAGTATTTCTATGAACAAATAGTTTTCTTGAAGTCTCGGAAACATTGAGGTTGTTCTCAAAGAACTTCTGGATTGTATAAATCGTTTCGCTGTCCATAACATCAATGGATTCTTTCTTCAAAACTTCGTTTAAGAAAAGCTCGCAAAGAGTTGTGGGAAGCTGATAGATAAGTCTTCCTATTCCAAGATTGTCATAGCTTATAACATTCTTTTCAGTGTCGAAAACCTTGCCGACTTCAAGGGCAATTCTCGCTTCACGGTATGCTTTGGAAAGCTCCTGAATATTTTCAGCAAGAGTTGAAACACCAACGGAAACCTTAACCATTGCCTCAACGCCTACTGTATCTCTTATTTCGTTTGCGATTTGGAGAGCGTCAATATTCTCGTCTTCCCTTACCTCTCTTATAGCAACAATATCCCTGTCGTCAATTCTTATAACAAAGTCACGGGTCTTGTCAGGGAATATGCTTAAAAGAATATCCATAATCTCAATATCAGAGTTTTTATGGCTTCTTATTAAGAAAACATTTCTCTTAGCCTCGGTATTTAAGCGAAGCTCCTTGCTTCTGTATATAATATCGCCGGGGAGAACATTATCCAAAATTATATTTTTAACAAAGCTGTTCTTATCGTACTTTTCATCATAATACTGCTTAACAGAAACAAAATGAGGCGCAAGAACGGTACAATAGCACTTTGCAAGTTCGTCCTCTCCCTCACAGAAAACATAGTATTCCCCTTTATTATAGGTTTCGATTTTTTTATAGGTATAGCCCTTGTAAGCCTTGATTTCGCTATTCGGGCATACTTCTTCTATTCTTTCGTTAATTTTACCAATCTTAGTCTCGTCGCTGCACGCAATAACTGCACCGCCGTCATCCATAATGCCGATACGACGCTCAATATCCAGCCTTAACTGGTTGCAAGTATTCTGAAATATTCTGTTTTGCACGATAATTCCCCCTAAGCACACTTCTACTATTATAAGTCATTATAACACTTTATTGAAGAAATTGCAACAAATTTTATGCAATTTCAACAAAAAAATTTTATGTTAAATTTTTATGACATTTTCTCAAAATGTTTGACAAAACAAGGGGTTTTGAAGTATAATAAAGCATATATAACCTTGCATAATTTTTTCCTGCAAGGGGAAACTTTTTAAAACGGAATAACTTTTCTTGAAAGGAAGAGAAAATCATATGAAATATATTGTTGTTTTATGTGACGGGGCGGCGGATACTCCCGTCCCTGAGCTGGGAGGAAAAACTCCTCTTGAAGTGGCTAAAAAGCCTAACATTGACCGTCTTTCAAAAGGCGGCGAGCTTGGAATGGTCAAGACCGTTCCGGAGGGACTTCCACCGGGAAGCGATGTCGCCAACCTTGCGGTTTTCGGCTATGACCCTCTTAAATATTATACGGGGCGTTCTCCTCTTGAAGCTATGAGCATGAATGTTCCTCTTGTCCTTTCCGACACAACATTTCGGACAAATCTTGTTACTCTTTCAGACGAAGAAAACTATGAGGACAAGACAATGGTTGATTACAGCTCTGATGAAATTACCTCAGAAGAGGCAAGTATCTTAATTGAGGCAGTAAATAACGAGCTTAAAACCGAAGAATATGAATTTTTCAGCGGTATAAGCTATCGTCATCTTTTAGTATGGCACAATAAGGAAAACGATTTTTCTTTAACTCCGCCACACGATATTTCCGACAGAAAAATCACAGAGTACTTACCAAAGGACGAGACTATCCTCTCCCTTATGAAGAGAAGTCACGAGATACTTAAAGACCACCCTGTAAATAAAGACAGAGAAAATAGAGGGCTTCATCCTGCCAACTCCATATGGATTTGGGGTAACGGCACTAAGCCTGACCTTGACTTATATAAGGACAAATTCGGTCTTTCGGGCGCTGTTATTTCCGCCGTTGACTTAATCAAGGGAATCGGCAAATGCGCAGGTCTTGATGTTATAGATGTTAAAGGTGCAACAGGCACAGTTCATACTAATTTTGACGGTAAGGCAAAGGCATCTATTGACGCTCTCAAAAACGGTGCAGACTTCGTTTATATTCATTTAGAGGGTGCCGATGAAGCAGGTCACAGAAAAGAGATAGAAAACAAAGTCCGCGCAATCGAGCTTATTGACGAGAAGATTGTTGCTCCTCTCCTTTCCTATCTTGAAGAGGAAAATGAGGAATATAACATTCTCGTTATGCCTGACCACCCAACACCGCTTGCAATAAGAACTCATACAAGCGACCCTATCCCTTACCTCATTTACAGAAGTAAAAGCGAAAAGGCGAGCGGTCTTTCCTATACCGAGGCAAACGCCAGAGAAACAGGAATTTACATTGAGAACGGCTTTGAAATTATGAAGAAGCTTCTTTCTTAAAACTTTTACGAAAGGATGTAATAAATTATGAAAAATAACGAATACGGGAAGTATGTCAAATACCTCTTCGTTGCCCTTTGCATCGGGGTTTTGATCTATTTTTCTCCTGTTCTTATTAATTTGTTCTTACCCTTTGTTTTAGCTTTTATAGTTGCCGCTCCTTTTCACAGAATTGTTGAAAAGCTTTCCTCAAAGCTCCACATCAACAAAGGAGTCAGCTCATTCGTTATTATAACTCTTATCATCGCAATATTTGGCGGACTTTTGTTCTGGCTTATCTATTATCTCTATACTCAGGCAAGAGGACTTATTGAAATTCTCCCCGATATAGTTGAGTCTGTTCAGGACACTTTTATGGATTATTACGAGAAATACAGAAAGTATATGCCCGGTGTTGCGGAGTTCGTTGACAACTATATTGAAAACAGCGACTTCTCAATTAATAAATATACTCCGAAAATCACAAACAGCGCAATCAGTTATGCAACAAGCTTTGCATCAACTCTTCCATCAGTGCTCTTCTTTATCCTGATATTCGTCATCTCGGTTTTCTTCTTTATAAAGGACTACAACGCAGTTATAAATTTCTTTAAAGAGGCAATCCCTGAAAAGACATTATCAAAGCTTACCTACCTTAAAAACACTGCGTGGCGCGGCTTTGTGGGATATATGAAATCTCAGACTATCCTCTCCTCTATAACCGCTCTTTTTGTTGCAGTAACCTTCTGGTTTTTAGATATTGACTATGCAATTATCTGGGCGATTATCATAGGAATTGTTGACGCACTTCCGATTTTAGGCTCAGGAATAGTTCTTGTCCCTTATGCAATAATCTCATTTATGATGACCAAAAACCTTGTTTTCTCAATCTGCATAATAGTTTTGCAGACAGTTGTATTTTTAGTAAGGCAGATGCTCAGCCCTCGTGTTATGAGCTCTCAGCTCGGAATTCATCCCCTTATAACCCTTATAAGTATTTATGTCGGCAATGAGCTTATGGGCGTTCTGGGAATGGTTATCTTCCCGATTTTGGCGCTCCTTCTCGTAAGCCTTTATACTTCTTATAAAAATGCGGGAAGTCTTGATAAGGCCATCGAAAACGCCAACAAGAAAGACTAAATTTAAGCAAATTAAAAACCCCGAAGAAAATTCTTCGGGGTTTTTTATTTTACTTTAATGCGTCAATACTTTTTAATACCTTTTCAAGCATTTCTTTATATTTCTCGCCTTTTTGTCTTTCCTCTTCAACAACCTTAGCAGGAGCTTTATCAGTAAAGCCTTTGTTGGAGAGTTTCCCTTCAACGCGCTTAATCTCGCCTTCAAGCTTTTCCTTTTCCTTGGTAAGTCTTTCAAGCTCTTTTTCCTTGTCAACAAGCTCGTCAACAGGGAGGTAAAGCTCTGCGCCCTCTGTTACAACAGAAACGGCGTTTTCGGGGATGCCTGCCTTATCCTTCTGGATAACTGCCTCGGAAGCACTTGCAAGTTTCTCAAAGAACACCTTGCCTAAGGAGAATACTTTTTCATTCTCTGTTACGATATAAAGCTTTGTTTTCTTAGACGGCGGAACATTCATTTCGTTTCTGACATTACGAACGCCCTTGATAGCTTCCATAATGAGAGTCATTTCCTTTTCAGCCTCTAAAAAGTCAAGCTTTTCGTCATAAACAGGGAAGTCTGAAACCATAATACTTTCCCCGTCGTGAGGAAGTGCCTGCCAGATTTCTTCTGTTATAAACGGCATAAACGGATGGAGAAGCTTTAATGTGTTTGAAAGAACATAGGTAAGAACCATTTGTGCTGTCTGGTTGCTTTCGCCCTTTTCAAAGAAACGAGGCTTAACAAGTTCAATATACCAGTCACAGAACTCGTCCCAGATAAAGTCATAAAGCTTTGAAACCGCAATACCAAGCTCATATTTTTCAAGGTTATCGGTAACTTCTTTAACCAATGTGTTATACTTTGAAAGAATCCATTTATCTTCAATGGAAAGCTTGTCAAGTTCAGGAAGCTCGTTCTTTTCAATGTCAAGATTCATTAAAACAAATCTTGATGCGTTCCAGATTTTGTTTGCAAAGTTACGGCTTGCCTCAACTCTTTCAATATAGAAACGCATATCGTTTCCCGGGGAGTTGCCTGTTGCAAGAGTAAATCTTAAAGCATCCGCTCCGTACTTTTCAACGATTTCAAGTGGGTCAATACCGTTTCCTAAGGGCTTACTCATCTTTCTTCCCTGACTGTCACGAACAAGACCGTGGATATAAATATGCTTAAACGGTGCCTCGTTTAAATGTTCAAGTCCTGAAACAATCATTCTTGCAACCCAGAAGAAGATAATGTCATAGCCTGTAACCAAGACGGATGTCGGATAGAAATAATCAAGGTCAGCGGTCTTTTCAGGCCAGCCAAGTGTTGAGAACGGCCAGAGAGCTGAGGAGAACCATGTATCCAGAACGTCCTCGTCCTGCTTAACCTTTCCGCCACACTTAGGGCAGACAGTTATATCTTCTTTGGAAACAGTTGTTTCTCCGCAATCTAAGCAATAGAAAGCAGGAATTCTGTGTCCCCACCAGAGCTGACGGGAAATACACCAGTCCTTAACATTTTCCATCCAGTGCATATATGTTTTTGAGAATCTGTCAGGAATAAATTCAACCTCTCTGTCTTCAACAACACGGATAGCGTCCTTTGCAAGAGGTTCCATTTTAACGAACCACTGCTTTGAAGTAATCGGCTCAACAGTTGTTCCGCAACGGTAACACTGTCCAACATTGTGGCTATGCTCTTCAATCTCAACCAGATAGCCCTGAGCCTCTAAATCTTCAACAATTTTCTTTCTTGCTTCATATCTGTCAAGACCTGCATAAACTCCACCCTCTTTTGAAACAGTTGCATCGTCATTTAACATACGGATTTCAGGGAGGTTATGGCGTTTACCAACCTCAAAGTCGTTAGGGTCGTGAGCAGGAGTAATCTTAACACAGCCTGTTCCGAATTCTTTATCAACATATTCGTCGGCAATAAGAGGAATTTCTCTTCCCACAAGCGGAAGAATAAGATTCTTGCCTACTAAATCCTTATATCTTTCGTCATCAGGATGAACTGCAACGGCTGTATCACCGAGAAGAGTTTCAGGTCTTGTTGTTGCAATAACAACCTCTCCGCTTCCGTCAGCGAATGGGTATCTGATATGCCAGAAGTTGCCAGGCTGTTCAGCATACTCAACTTCTGCGTCAGAAAGAGCTGTTATACAGCTTGGGCACCAGTTGATAATTCTTGTTCCCTGATAGATAAGTCCCTTTTCATAAAGGTTAACGAATACTTCACGAACGGCTTTGGAGCATCCTTCGTCCATTGTAAAGCGTTCTCTTTCCCAGTCGCAGGAGCATCCAAGCTTTTTAATCTGGCTTATGATACGGTTTCCGTATTGTTCCTTCCAGTCCCAAACTCTTTCCAAGAACTTATCTCTTCCAAGGTCGTAACGGGTAAGTCCCTCTTCTTTTCTGAGGTTTTCCTCAACCTTAATCTGAGTTGCGATTCCTGCATGGTCTGTTCCCGGAACCCACAGAGCCGCATAGCCCTGCATTCTCTTTGTACGGATAATTATATCCTGAAAAGTTTCGTCAAGAGCATGTCCCATATGGAGCTGACCCGTAACATTCGGGGGTGGAATAACAATAGTAAAAGGCGTTTTATTTTCATCTATCTGTGTATGAAAATATCCTTTTTCAACCCAGTTTTTATATATCCTGTCCTCAACAGACTGAGGGTCATAGGTTTTTGGTAATTCCTTTGCCACTTTTAAAGCACCTCTCATATATTCATAGTTAAAAATTATTATACACAAAATTTCTATCTTTTGCAAGTGTTTTTAGTGTTTTTTTGCCATCCGTTGACAGAAAACTTAATTTGTGTCATAATATTTATAGTTTGCGAAAGGATGTTGAAAATGGAAAACATAAAAACAAGAAGCGAAATTGCCGCTGATTTATTTATAAAAGGCTATAACTGTTCCCAGTCAGTTGTGGGTGCTTTTGCCGACAAGACAGACCTGGATTTCGAAACACTTATGAAGCTTTCCTCCTCTTTCGGAGCAGGAATGGGAAAGCTCCGCGAGGTTTGCGGAGCAGTTTCTGGAATGTTTATCGTTTTAGGACTTATAGAGGGATATTCCTCTCCAACTGACGATAAGGGCAAGGCAGAGCACTATAAAAACATCCAGCGCCTCGGGGATAAGTTTAAAGACGAATACGGCACAATTATCTGCCGTGAGCTTTTAAAAGGCATAAAGTTTCAGGGCGGCTCTGCCCCCGAAAAACGCACGGAGGAATATTATAAAGTCCGCCCCTGCGTCCGCTTCGTTATAAAAGCCACGGAAATTTTAGACGAATATTTAAAAGAGAACGGCATATAGCCGTTCTCTTTTTATAAATAAACTCTTATTTTCTGTGCTAAATTTTCTTCAATCTCGATAATATCTTTAACTATCCCCTTAACCTCATCGTCTGCATCTTTATATTGATTAAGATACTTATTGATTGACTTAATTCCCATATGACAGCCGTCGGTTAAAAGGTCAGCCGCAGTTTCGTCTGTTTTCTCCATTGTCATCATAACATTGGTTTTAAACCACGCCATTCCTTTGGCTATTTTATGAGGCTCTTTCCCGTCATCTCCGATTTTTCTCAGCGCCTCTTCCGTGTCAGCTTCAAGCTTTTTATGTTCCTTTAAGCTGTTATTGAGAATTTCCTGAAAATGCCCGTCTTTAATTGACGGAAGGACCTCCTCAATTGCGTCTATTCCCATTTTTATACCTGAATTACATTCCTTTAAAAGCTTAACTGTATCAGGACTAGCCATAAAAATCACCCTTTCTTTTTTGGTTATTATGGGTAATTTTTATAGAATTATACATTTATTTCGGGATAGAGCAGTAGCTCAAATCAATTGTTATAACGCAGAAATAGTTTTCGTG
>JAZOAF010000101.1:0-35957 GCA_045595345.1 Clostridia bacterium
AATTTCCAGCCAATATTCAGTTTCGTAACATTCTTTCAATGCTATTTCCAATTTATGAATAAAGTCTGCTCTGCTTTGTGCATATTTTGCTTCATGTGAATTGGCACCTATTGAAGAACACGACCGCAATAACTGATTAACAAATACTGCTCTCCCTTTTATATTATCACATATTGCAGTTATCTCTACGGTTAGTTCTACTGCTAATTCCTTTATTGTTTTATCATACATAATTTATTCTTCTTTCTGCGATATACTCACTTCGTTCGTGCGATATATTTGCTTCTCAAATGCGATATAACTCCGCTTCGCGACCTTGCGATATGATATAAATTCCTTTTCTCGTCCCGAAGGGACATATCGTATCCGTCAGGATATATCGCACCGATAGGTATATCGCAAATTCCGTCAGGAATTTATATCGCTGATTTCAATCTTTGCTTGAAATCATTATAACATTTTTATTTTTTATTTTCAATCTTTTTGAATAATTTTTCTTCCTCAGGAAATAAATAAACCGATGGAATATTCCATCGGTCAAAGAAAGGATGATTAGCTTGAAAAATACCAATTTGCCAATTACCTTCGGTCAAGCTCTTATAGAGAACAGCGATGCAATGGATAAATACCTGCATCTTCCGAAATGTGTTCAAGAAGAAATTCTGTATAATGCCATGCAAATCTCTTCCGAGGATGAAATGCAAAGCTTTGTTAATTCTATAAATAATTTATAACACAACAAAAAGCCTTGTGCCGTTCCCGACCAAAGCTTTTATTTTCTCCTCATTTGTTTCTTATTCAGTCCAATCAAAAACCTGTGCCTTAGACTGTATTGAATCACCGCCGCTTGAAATACCAAAAAGAGTATAGAAGTCAGTAGCACAAACAACTTCCTTGGATTCAAGGGAAATCTTTTCAATTGCAGGTGTTTCGTAAACCTTCTTCATTTAATTTCACCTTCCTCAAAATCACAACATTGTGAAAATCACAACATAACATACTTAATAATTAACTAGCACAACATATAAATATCAGTCGAAAAATTCCCATAACAAAAAATCTTTCTCAATACTGTGCATTCGTATTATAACATATCCTTTTTAAAATTGCAAGGCTTTTTTGAAAATTTTTTTATTTTTTTATAGACAAAATTCGCAACTTATATTAAAATGTTATTATATCAGTATTTAGGAGCGTTTTCAATGAAACAAAAGAGTGTTTTTATTTGCAGTGAATGTGGAAATCAGTCACCGAAATGGATGGGAAAATGTACAATGTGCGGAAGTTGGAACACTATGGAAGAGGAAATTATCCTTCCTTCTCCCACCCCCGTGACTTCTTTTTCTTCCCCTTCTTCTCCGAAAAAGATTGCAGAGATAGATTCCTCTGCCGAGGTTCGTCAGTCAACAGGAATGAGCGAACTTGACAGAGTGTTGGGCGGGGGACTTGTTAAGGGTTCTTTCGTTTTAGTAGGCGGCGACCCAGGGATAGGGAAGTCCACCCTTCTTCTGCAAATCTGCGAATTTTTAGGGAAGACTTCAAAAATCCTCTATGTTTCAGGGGAGGAGTCCCCTAATCAGATTAAGCTCAGAGGAGAGCGTCTGGGTATTACAACCGACAATCTCAAAGTGTATTCCGAAACAAATATGAACTACATAAAAAACGCAATTGCAACGGAAAACCCTGATATTATTATCGTCGACTCTGTTCAGACTATGCTGAATCCCGAAATCGGTTCATCCCCCGGAAATGTTTCGCAGATAAAAGATGTTACTTCTTCTTTTATGCGAATTGCAAAGGATAATAATATAACTGTTTTCTTGGTTGGTCATGTTACAAAAGACGGCGCTATCGCAGGGCCGAAAATTTTAGAGCATATGGTTGACACTGTTCTTTATTTTGAAGGGGACAATCACCAAGCCTACCGAATTCTCCGTGCCGTTAAAAACCGATTCGGCTCTACCAACGAAATCGGCGTTTTCGAAATGGAATCTGACGGTCTTTCAGAAGTTTTAAATCCGTCCGAGGCGCTTTTATCAGGACGGCCTGAGGACTCTATCGGTTCCTGCATTTGTTGCAGTATGGAGGGGACCCGCCCTGTTCTTGCAGAAATTCAGGCTCTTGTTTCGCCAACCTCTTTCGGCAACCCGCGAAGAATGACTCAGGGCCCTGATTTAAACCGCGTCCTGATGCTTCTTGCGGTTATGGAAAAACAATCAGGTTTGCACATAAATTCATATGACGCATATGTTAATATAGTAGGCGGTTTTAAAATTTCAGAGACAGCAACAGACCTTGGAATTGTTCTTGCCCTTGCATCAAGTTTCAGAAATCGCAGTCTTGACAAGGGAATTGTCGCAATCGGCGAGGTCGGCTTAACGGGAGAGACACGAAGCGTCAGCTTTTTAGAGGGACGGATACAAGAGGCTGAGAAAATGGGATTTACCACTTGTCTTATCCCTTATATCAATTCAAAGAAGCTCCGCAAATTCGAAAATATTGAAGTTATCCCTGTTAAACACATCAAGGACGCTATCAATAAATTTCTGTAATATCTTACAAAAATGAAAAAATATTGGAAAAATGTTTGAAATTACATAAAATTGTGGTATAATAATATCAGGAAACTTTATTTCACATTTTATCATAACGACCCACGGGCTTTATCGGGCGGTTATATAAATGTAAATACTTCTTTATGACAAAAAATAGAGACGGTAAACTGGAAGGAGTTGATACATTTGTTTAAAATAGGAGACAATGTTATGTATCCTATGCATGGGGCAGGTGTTATTGTCGGTGTTGAGGAAAAGGAAATCTTGGGCGAAATGCGCAAGTATTTTGCTGTCCAGATTTCAAAAAAGAATATTAAGGTTCTTCTCCCTGTTGATAATCTTGAAGTTACGGGTATCAGAAATATCGTTTCTGCTGACGAGGCAAACGAGGCAATCAATTTTTTCAAGGATTTAGAAGATGAAGACAATGTTAGCTGGAATCAACGATATCGAGACAATATGGATAAGCTGAAATCCGGCACAATCAAAGAGGTTGCCTATGTTACCAAAACTCTCCTGTTGAGGGACAAGAAAAAATCCCTTTCCAATGCAGAGCGCAAAATTCTGAGCAATGCCAAAAGCGTTTTTGTTTCAGAACTTGAAGCTGCGAAAAATATGAGCCATGAGGAGATTGAATCATTGCTCGGTATTTAAGGATGGAATTATGGACAAATCAGGATGCACAGCCGTTATCGTTGCGGCAGGAGAAAGTTCAAGAATGAAAAGCCTTGGGAATAAACAGTTCCTGAGGCTTTTAGGCATGCCTGTTCTGGCTCTCACAATCAAGGCATTTGAGGACGCTTCCTTAATTGATAATATTATTATCGTTACAAAGGAAAGCCTTATTCCTGATGTCCAAAGCATTATAAATGAATATAATTTTAAAAAGACAGCGAAAGTTATAAAGGGTGGATGCACCCGTCAGGAGTCCGTTTATAACGGCCTTTTGAGTGTCGAGGGAGCTTCCCTTGTTGCCGTTCACGACGGGGCAAGACCGCTTATTACTTCTGAAAAAATTGACGAGGCAGTTGCCTTTTCCCGAGAAAAGGGCAGTGTAGCTTTGGGGATTCCTCTTTCCGACACGGTTAAGACTGTTGACGAAACTGACATCATCACGGGAACTCCCGAAAGAAGTACCCTTCGCCTTATCCAGACTCCGCAGATTTTCCCGCTCCCTCTTTTGAAAGAGGCTTACGAAAAGGCTATGGAGGACGGCTTTACAGGAACAGATGACAGTTCCTTGGTTGAAAGGCTTGGAAGTAAAGTTACATATGTTTTCGGAGATTATAACAATATTAAAATAACCACTCCCGAAGATATTATAAAAGCAGAGAGCATTATGAAAGGGGCAAGAGAAATGCGTGTCGGTTTCGGATATGATGTTCATCGTCTTGTGGAAAACAGGGCGCTCATTTTGGGAGGAGTTAACATTCCTTACGAGAAAGGTCTTGACGGTCACTCTGACGCCGATGTTTTAATTCACGCCATTATGGATGCTCTTTTAGGGGCAGCTGCTCTTGGAGATATAGGAAAGCATTTCCCCGATACTGACAATTCCTTCAAAGATATTGACAGCCGTATTCTTCTTAGGAAAGTGGCTTCGCTTTTAAAAGAGAACGGCTTCAAAATTATAAACATAGATTCAACCATAGTTGCTCAGTCTCCAAAACTCGCTCCATTCATTGAAAAAATGAGAGAAAACATAAGTCAGGACTTATCTCTTCCTCTTGATGCGGTTTGCGTTAAAGCAACGACCACTGAAAAGCTAGGTTTTGAGGGCAGAAAAGAGGGGATTTCCTCCTCTGCCGTATGCAGTTTACTATGAATTTTGAAGAAAACGGAAGAATTTGGAATATATTCTTCCGTAATTTACTATAATTAGCTGTAATCACAGTTGAGTTTTACCCTATAATTATTGTAATATATACATTAGCACTCTAAGTCTTAGAGTGCTAAAACGATGTTAATATTATCTTTTTAAGGAGGTTTTATAAATGAATATTAAGCCACTTGCTGACAGAGTTGTTATCAAAATGGTGGAAGCTGAAGAAACAACAAAGAGCGGTATTATTTTAGCTGGTGCCGCTAAGGAAAAGCCACAAGTTGCAGAAGTTGTCGCTGTTGGTCCGGGGGGAGTTGTTGACGGAAAAGAAGTCAAGATGGAGCTCGCCATTGGGGACAGAGTTTTGATGAGCAAGTATGCAGGAACAGAAGTTAAGCTTGACGGAATTGAATATACCATTCTTCGTCAGAGCGACATCCTTGCGAAAATCGAAGGTTAATTAGGAGGTTTTTATTATGGCAAAACAGATTTTATTCGGCGAAGAAGCAAGACACGCCCTTCAAAAAGGCGTTGACACTCTCGCTAACACAGTTAAGGTTACACTTGGTCCAAAGGGCAGAAATGTAGTTCTTGATAAAAAATACGGTGCACCTCTTATCACAAACGACGGTGTTACAATTGCAAAGGAAATCGAACTTGAAGACGCTTTTGAAAATATGGGTGCTCAGCTCGTTCGTGAAGTTGCAACAAAGACAAACGATGTTGCAGGCGACGGTACAACAACTGCTACACTTTTAGCTCAGGCGCTCGTCCGCGAAGGCTTAAAGAATGTTACAGCAGGTGCTAACCCAATGATTCTCAGAAAGGGTATTGCCCTCGCTGTTGATACTGCTGTAAAGGAAATCGTTAAAAACAGCAAGCAGGTAAACGGTAAGGAAGACATCGCAAGAGTTGCTTCTGTTTCCTCAGCTGACGAATTCGTTGGAAATCTTATTGCTGACGCAATGGATAAGGTTTCAAGCGACGGCGTTATCACAGTTGAAGAGTCCAAAACTGCTGAAACATATTCCGAAGTTGTTGAGGGTATGCAGTTTGACCGCGGATACATCACTCCGTATATGATTACAGACACAGACAAAATGGAAGCCGTTATTGACGACGCCCTCATTTTAATCACAGATAAGAAGATTTCAAACATTCAGGAAATCCTTCCTCTTCTTGAACAAATCGTTCAGGCAGGCAAAAAGCTTTTAATCATCGCCGAAGACATTGAAGGCGAAGCTCTTTCAACTCTTATTGTAAATAAGCTCCGCGGAACATTCACCTGTATCGGTGTTAAGGCTCCCGGCTTTGGCGACAGAAGAAAGGCAATGCTTGAAGATATCGCTATCTTAACAGGCGGTACTGTTATTTCTGAAGAAATCGGCCTTGACCTTAAAGAAACAACAATCGACCAGCTTGGCCGTGCAAGACAGGTTAAGGTTCAGAAGGAAAACACAATTATCGTTGACGGTGCAGGCAACCCTGAGGCTATCCGTGCAAGAGTTAACCAGGTTAAAGTTCAGATTGAAGAAACAACTTCTGAATTTGACAAGGAAAAGCTCCAAGAAAGACTTGCAAAGCTTTCCGGCGGTGTTGCTGTTATCAAGGTCGGTGCTGCAACTGAAATCGAAATGAAAGAAAAGAAACTCAGAATTGAGGACGCTCTTGCCGCAACAAAGGCTGCTGTTGAAGAGGGTATTGTTGCAGGCGGAGGCACTGCTTTCATTAACGCAATCCCTGCTGTTGAGTCTCTTATGAACTCTCTTGACGGAGACGAAAAGACAGGTGCATCAATTGTTCTTCGCGCACTTGAAGAACCTGTTCGCCAGATTGCATTTAACGCAGGTATTGAAGGAAGCGTAATCGTTGACAAGATTAAGTCAAGCGAAATTGGCGTTGGCTTTAACGCTTTAACAGAAGAATATATGGATATGCTTAAAAATGGTATTGTTGACCCGACAAAGGTTACAAGAAGCGCTCTTCAAAACGCATCTTCCGTTGCATCTATGGTTCTTACAACTGAAAGCGTTGTTGCAAACAAGCCAGACCCGGCGGCTGATGCTGCTGCGGCTGCTGCTATGGCCGGTGCCGGCGGCGGAATGTATTAAGGAATTAAAGGAGTGGGAAACCACTCCTTTTTTGTTTGACAAAAAACCCCCGCTGTGTTATGATTAGGTTATGTTTTTAAGGAGGTGATTTTATGGAAATCAAGATGCCGTATGAAGTTGAAACTGCCATTTCTTCTCTTGAAGAAAAAGGTTTTGAGGCTTATATTGTCGGCGGATGTGTCCGCGACTGCGTTATGGGGAAAAGTCCTTCCGACTGGGATATAACAACCTCCGCTCTCCCTGAGGAAATTGAGGATGTCTTTAAAGATTATAAGACAATCCTGACAGGGGCAAAGCACGGGACGGTTACGGTTATCATAAATTCTTTCCATATGGAAATCACCACTTTCAGAACAGACGGAAGTTACAGCGACAGCCGTCATCCCGACTATGTTTTATTCACTAAAAGCCTAAAAGAAGATTTATCACGCCGTGATTTTACGATGAACGCCTTAGCTTATAATCCTAAGACGGGGATTGTTGATTATTTCGGGGGAATGAGCGATATTTCCAATATGATTATCCGTTGCGTCGGGGACTCTGACACCAGATTTTCAGAGGACGCTCTTCGGATTATGAGAGCAATCCGTTTCGCCTCGGTTCTCTCCTTTACCATTGAGGAAAAGACCCGTCTTTCAATTCATAAAAACGCTTTTCTTCTTGACAATATTGCAAAAGAGAGAATTGCCATTGAATTTAACAAGCTCCTTTTAGGAGATTATGTTGAGAAAATTCTTCACGAATATAAGGACATTATTGCCGTTTTTATTCCTGAAATTCTCCCTTGCTTTGACTTTGACCAGAGGAATTTCCACCATCATCTTGATGTGTGGGGGCATATAGTTTTGGGGGTTGCTTCCTCGCCGAAGCTTATTTATGTCCGCCTTGCTATGCTTTTCCACGACATTGCAAAGCCCGCGTGTCTGAGGTTCGACAGCCGTGGAATCGGCCATTTTGCAGGACATCAGCAAATGGGAGGAGATATTGCAGAAGCTATCCTTAAAAGGCTCAAATACGACAGCGCCACAATTAAAATTGTGCCGTTTTTGGTGCGATACCACGACTCTGCTCTTCCCGCAGACAAAAAAGAGATTAAAAAGTGGCTTATGAAATACCAGAAAACCTTAGTTCAACTTTTATATGAGGTCAAGATTGCGGACAATCTCTCCAAAAACCGCAACTTCCCCGCAAGGCTTGTTGAAGCAAAAGAGGGCAGAGCAATCCTTAGAAAAATCATTAAAAATGACGAATGCTTCTCCCTTTCTCAGCTTGACATCAAAGGGGACGATTTAATCAAGGCTGGCTTTCCGAAAACTCCTGAGCTTGGGGACATTTTAGACAGACTTCTTCTATCCGTTATAGAAGAAAAGTGCGAAAATAAAAAAGACGAATTATTAAAATTTGCAAAAGAAATGAGATAGGCTCCTGCCTATCTCATTTCTTTTATCTTGCCTTTTTCGTTTATGAAAATCTTTGTTCTGTGAATATAAACCTCGTCGAACTCGCCTATCCCTAACTCTTTTTCAAGGGCAGAAATCATTATGTCGGGCTTTATATTCATTGCTCCGCCTGCGGATAAAACCACAGTCATTTTTATCTCTTTATCGCCTAAGTCCTTAAACTCAACGGAGTTTATATACTCGGAGAGGTTGACCTCTTTATCCCCCTTTTTGGTCTTTTTCATAACGGGGATATCCGTCTTTTTGAAAAAGCCTTCCGCCTTTTCTTTATCAATATCCATTGGGGATTTTAAAACAATATCATAACTTGCCATAGCAATATCTGTTGCAGAATGAATAAGCTCGCCCACCCCTAAAATCCTTATATCGGGAGGGAGATTTTCGTTGAGCTTTGCCATAATTTCCCCATTCTCAGCCTGCTCTTCAAAGTCGATATCAACAAACTCTGTCTCGCTTGTTACCCCGATTGGAAGTGGGAGAGAAAATGTTATAATCTGGTGAGGGTTAAAGCCCTGGGTATAGCGTACGGGAAGCTCAGCACGGGTTATTGCTCTTGTAAAGGCTCTGAGCAAATCAAGGTGAGAGATATATTTCCCCATTCCCGTTTTGGAAAATTTAAGCCGTCTCTTACTCAAAGCAAACACCCCCTTTAAAGCTTGTTGCCCCGCAACCTGAACACTTTTCTCGGCAGGACGGAGTTGTTACGCCCTCATATGCCTTATCGTGCTCTTTCATAAGGAAGCTCTTTGAAACCCCTGTGTCAATATGGTCCCAAGGGAGAACTTCGTCGTGGTCAATTTTTCTGTATGCGTAAAATTCAGGGTTGATATTGTTATCCTTAAAGGCTTCCATCCACTTTTCAAAGTCAAAATATTCGCCCCAGCCGTCAAAACGACAGCCTTTTTTAACTGCGGAAATTATAACATCACTAAGGCGTCTGTCACCTTTTGCAAAAATCGCTTCAAGGTAACTGACCTCACTCTGATGCCAGTTATATATAATCTTTCTTGATTTAATCTGTTCCTTTAAGAACTGTTGCTTACGGATAAGCTCTGCCATTGTGTTCTGAGGCTCCCATTCAAAAGGAGTGAACGGCTTCGGCACAAACGAAGAGGTGCTTATTGTTATGCTGACATTTCTGCCCTTTCGCTCTTCTTTGGGGATTTCATAAAACACATCTATTACCTTTTGAGAAAGGTCAGCAATTGCCTTAATATCCTCATCTGTCTCGGTTGGAAGGCCTATCATAAAGTAAAGCTTAACCCTGTCATAGCCGCCACGGAATGCAATACCCGCTGTTCTTAAAAGGTCTTCTTCCAATACATTTTTATTTATGGCGTCACGAAGTCTCTGCGACCCTGCCTCAGGAGCAAAGGTAAGACCGCTCTTTTTAACCTTCTGGACCTTTTCCATAAGCTCCATAGAAAAGTTATCTACTCTCAGGGACGGGAGGGATAAGTTTATTCTCTTGTCAACTGTTATTTCGAGGAGGTTGTCAATAAGCTTCTGTAATTCCCTGTAATCGCTTGTGCTGAGGGAAGACAGAGACATTTCCTCGTATCCCGTATTTTTGATGCAGTTCCCTGCAACCTCAGTAAGCTTATCTACACTTCTTTCTCTTACGGGGCGGTATAAATAACCTGCCTGACAGAAGCGACAGCCTCTTATACATCCGCGGAAAATTTCAAGCATAATTCTGTCGTGAACAACATCCATAAACGGAACAATCAGTTTTTCAGGGATATAGCAGTTGTCAAGGTCAGCTATTATTCTTTTTCTTATGGTTTTGGGAACTCCCTCTCTGTTTGGGGTAACTTCCTTTACCGTTCCGTCTTCGTTATATGTTACATCATAAAAGGACGGGACATAGATACCTTCAATTTTGGCAACGGCTTTAAGATAGTCTTCTCTTGTTCCGCCAGTTTTCTGCCATTTTTTATATTCGTCCATAATCTCATTGTTGACTTCTTCCCCTTCGCCCAAGATGAAGAAATCGATTATGTCGGCGATAGGCTCTCCGTTATATGCACAAGGGCCTCCTGCACAAACAAAGGGGTCGTCTTCCCCTCTGTCCTTGGACTTTAATGGGATATTGCCTAAATCAAGCATATTTACAATATTGCTGTAACTCATTTCATATTGGAGAGTAAATCCTACCATATCAAACTCTGAAAGAGGGGTATGGCTTTCCATAGAAAGGAGAGGGATCCCATTCTCCCTCATTAAATCTTCCATATCAGGCCAGGGAGCAAAAACTCTTTCGCAGAAAGTGTCCTCTCTGTCGTTTAGCATATGATAGAGAATTTTCATTCCCAGATGGGACATTCCCACCTCATATACATCAGGGAAACAGAAAGCGAAGGTCATCATATCGCCCTCAACTTTTTTATGTACGCTGTTAAACTCATTCCCCGTATATCTTGACGGTTTTTGAACTTTTTTCAGAAGTTTTTCGTATTTTGCATCGTATATACTCATAAATTTCTCCTAACTTCTTTTGCTATATTTAACTATACAACAAATTGCCCTTTTTTTCAAGCATAAATATACTTTTTTCGAAATATACATAATAAAAAAGGAGGTCATGTCATGGACGAAAACAAGGCACTCACACAAAACACGCAAGAGGCCACAGCGATAAAGCCTGACAGACGGAAAATCAGAAAACCAAAAAGGCAGGAAGGCTTCTGGGGCGGACTTTTTTCACTTATGACAAAGCAGTGCGTTTTCTCCGCCATGCTTTTCGCCATGCTTTACGGGATTAAGATTTCCGAAATGCCCTTTTCGAAAAACATTTGCAGTTTTATAAAAGGTGCGGTTGGCTATGAAATGACGGCAGAAACCATAAAAGATTTCACTATGGGGTTGTTTATCTGATATGAAAAAGCTTCCCACTCTTGATATTTTCAATGTTTCCATTGACCTTTTATTTTTCCCGACAGTCATATTCGCATTTTTATTCGGCTATTCATCAATGTTTTTACTCTCCTTTTTGTCTGTTTTAATCCATGAATTCGGGCACATTGTCTGCGCCCGTTTTTTAGGGGTTGAAATTTCCAAAATCGAAATCCGTCCTTTTGGCGTCTGCGGAATTTTAAAAGAGGGATACATAAACAATTCCGAGAAAGAGTTTTTAATTGCTTTTACGGGGCCGTTTATAAGCCTCTTTTTAGTTGCCCTTTCTATCATTATACCCTTTCCTCAAAGGGACTATTTTTTCTGTGTCAACCTCTTGATTTGCGCAATAAATCTTCTTCCCGCCCTTCCTCTTGACGGGGGACGAATGGTAAAGTCAATGCTTACCTACAAAATGGGAATTCTTCGGGCTTATAACATTTCCTTAAAGTTCGGTAAAATTCTAATCGCTCTCCTTATTCCCGTTTCTTTTATAGTTTTATACATAACCAAATTCAATTTCTCCTATGTTTTAATAACCGCTTTTCTATTAGGGAATATTTACAGCGAGCAAAAGTGCATAACCCTCGTAACACTTAAAGAAATTCTTAAAAATCCTCACAAGGCGGACCATCTTAAAAGAACGAAAACCTATACAGTTTCGCAAACTGAATATGCGCGGAAAATTCTTCGGCATATTTCCTACGATTATTACACCACCGTAAACATAACAAAGGACGGCAAAATCATTGCCGCCCTCAGCGAAGAGCAGATTTTGTCCGCTCTTTTAGACTATGGAATAACAGTTAAATATTCTGATATATTAAAGCCTTATACTCACTTCGCCTGAGTTTAAGGTTTCTTTTTTGCCGCCTCTTTCTATAATAAGTCCGCCGAGTTTGTCAATGTCCACGGCTTTTGCGAAGTATGTTTCGCTTCCTCTTATAACCTTAACCTCTTTCCCCAAAACGCAGGACAGTTCTTTGCTTTCCTCTAAAAACTCTCCGCTTTCATAGGTTTCATAAAGCTCGTCAAGTTCCTTTAATATTTCTCTTAAAAGGGTTTCCTTGTCCTGCTTTTTAAGAGTTTCCTTTTCAACTGAGGTTGCGATATCTTTTATATCATCAGGAAAGTCCGCTCCGTTTACATTAATGCCAATGCCTAAGATTATGTATTCTGCCTTTCCCTCGGAGATAAGGCTTTCCGTTAAAATTCCGCAAACCTTTTTGCCGCCAAGATATACATCGTTAACCCATTTTATCTTCGGGGAAGCACCGCAGACCTTTTTAATGACACGGCAAACCGCAACCGCTGCAAAAGAGGTTATGAGGAGTCCGTTTTTGTTGTCAGTCGGTCTTAAAATTACGGACATATAAAGTCCTGCACCCTGAGGGGAGAAAAAGCTTCTTCCCAGCCTGCCCTTACCGCGGGTCTGATACTCCGCAACTATAACCGTCCCCTCTTCCTCGCCCTTTTTTGCATATTCTTTGGCAAGGTCGTTAGTGGACGGAGTCTCTTCAATTCTTATTATTTTCTTACCGATTAAACTCATTTTATCACCTGAAAATTTAAATTCCGTACATTAACCAGATATAGATATACGCAGGGACAATCGCCGCAATTGTAAACGGTATTCCGATTTTGAAAAAGTCAGCGTTTTTAACTGTATACCCTGCTTTTTTTAAAATTCCGATACCCGTAATATTGGCAGAAGCTCCGACGGGAGTACAGTTTCCCCCAAGGGTTGCTCCTGAAAGCAGACCGAAATAAAGAGGGGTTGCATCAATATTAAGCGTCGTTGCAATCCCTGCTATAACGGGAATCATTGTTGCAACATAAGGAATGTTATCGATAAATGCCGAAATTATAACGGACGCCGCAACTATAACCGTATACAAAACAAAAACATTTCCGCCTCCTGTTTTTGCAAGGAGGGATGCCAGGGCATCAATAAAGCCCATATTGGAAATTCCGCCAATCATAAGGAATATTCCCACTAAAATTCCTATTGTGTTAAAATCAATTTCTTTAAGGGCAGGTACAACCGCAGAAAACTTTTTCTTTTTTATTACAGTATAAACAAGACCGATTATAAGCAAAGCGCAACAAATAAGTCCGTTTGTTATATCAGGTTTATTTGGAATAAAGGATGCCGCAATCAAAAGGACAAGCACCATAACAAGCAGAATTGTGGGAACATAATCCTCTACCTTTGTTCGCTCATCCCTTTTTGGAATTGCAGATGTTTCTTTTCTGAACAAAAAAAGCAAGATAAGTGCTGAGAGGACAGCTCCAAGCTCTACCGCGAAGAAGATACTCGGTCTTCCCTTATACCAGAAAAAGTCCAGAAAGCTCATATCAAGAGCGGAGCCAAGCATAATTGCCGTTGTGTCTCCAACCAAAGTTGCAGCCCCTTGAAGATTAGATGAAACCGCAATGGCAATAATAAAAGGGACGGGGTTGGTATCAAGTTTCTTGCATATTGCAAGACCAATGGGTGCAACCATTAAAACAGTTGCAACATTATCGACAAATGCCGAGATTATCCCTGCAAAGAGGGCAAGGGCAACTACCGCCCACTTAACATCAGGAACCTTCTCCATAACCATATCCGCAAGCATCATGGGCATTTTGCTTTCCGTAAAGAGAGAAACAAGCCCCATTGTTCCTACAATCATTAAAAGAACATTAAAATCAATTGAGGATAAAATATCTGAAAAGGGAAGCATCCCTGACAGGATAAATAACAGCCCTGAAAAAAGGGCAATATAATTTCTGTATTTGCCAAAGGCAAGAATAAGAACATAAGTTATCGCAAAAAGTACTATAGCCGGTATCATAAAAAATCCCTCCTATATAGTATTAAATGCTTGACAAATTCATTTTAGCACACTATGTCTTTTGTGTCAAACCATATATTTTTCCCCATTTTTTCTTTTGGTATTTTGTACAAAATTGGACTAAATATATTGCTTTTTGAAAAAAATTATTATATTATTATGGTATACTGGATAAAAATAGGGCAAAGTTAAAAACAGAATATATTTAAGGAGGAAGCTATGGACTTTTTCTCAATTCTCAGCCTCGTAGGCGGACTCGCCCTCTTCCTTTACGGAATGGATGTTATGGGGGACAGCCTCAAAAAGATTTCAGGCGGCAAGCTCGAATCAATTCTTGAAAGACTTACATCAAACCGCTTTAACGGTCTTATGCTTGGTCTTTTTGTTACTGCAATTATTCAGAGTTCATCGGCAACAACCGTTATGCTTGTTGGTTTTGTTAACTCAGGTATTATGCGCCTTGGTCAGACAATCCCGACCATTATGGGTGCTAACATCGGAACAACGGTTACCTCCTGGATTATCAGCTTATCCGATATAAGTCCGGAAGCAGGTTTTGTTATTAAATTGTTTAAGCCTACTTCCTTTACTCCTATTTTAGCCCTTATCGGTGTTGTTATGACAATGTTCGAGAAAGAACGAAAAAAAGATATAGGGGCTCTTCTTTTAGGTTTTGCCGTTTTAATGTTCGGTATGGACGCTATGAGCGATTCTATGTCAGGGCTTGGGGAAAGCGAAGTTTTTAAACAAATTCTTATTGCATTTAAAAACCCAATTTTAGCTATCCTTTGCGGAACAATTCTTACAGCAATTATCCAGAGCTCATCAGCATCCGTCGGCATCTTGCAGGCTCTTTCTGCAACAGGTATTATTCCTCACGCCGTTGCCCTTCCGATTATTTTAGGTCAGAACATAGGAACAACCATAACTCCTATTTTATCTTCAATCAACGGTAACAGAGATTCAAAGAGAGTTGCTTTTGCCTGCCTCTTTATAAAGGCTCTCGGGGTTGTAATCGTATATGGCGCATTCTGTATTTTAAACGCGTTCTTCCCCTTTGGATTTATGGAGACAAATGCAAGCTTTACAAGTATTGCTATTATCCATACTGTATTTAATATCATTTCAACAATAATCCTTATTCCGTTTACTAAGCATATTGAAAAAGTTGTTTGCAAAATCATTAAAGGTAAGGAAGAAGAAAACGCGCCAAGTGCTCTTGATACTCTTGATGACAGATTTGTTGAATACCCGTCTTACGCACTTGAACTCAGCCGTAACTTAGTTGTTGATATGGCAAATACAGCGAGGGAATCCTTCATTAAAGCAACAAAGCTTGTCAAGAATTTTAATGAAGATGTCGTTAAGGAAATTCACGAAGGCGAAAAGAAAATTGACACTTACGAAGATAAAATCAGCTCATACCTGGTTAAAATTGCAGGTCAGAACCTTTCTCACGATAACAGCGAAACCACAACAAAGCTTCTTCATATAATCGGCGATGTTGAGAGAATCGGCGACCACGCAGAAAATGTTGTTAAGGTTGCAACAGAAATTTATGAAAAGAAAATCAGGTTTTCCGACGAAGCAACTGAGGAAATCAAGGTTATCACAGCTGCCGTTTGCGAGATTATGGATATAACAATGACTGCTCTTAAAAAGAATGACATTGAGCTTGCAAAACATATTGAGCCGCTTGAACAGACAATCGACTCTCTCAAACACAAGCTTAAAAATCGTCATTTTGCAAGACTTCAAAACGGAAAATGTACCATTGAACTCGGTTTCGTATTCTCCGACCTTTTATCAAACTATGAAAGAGTTGCTGACCACTGCTCTAACATCGGTGTTGCACTTCTTCAAATTGCAGACGACTCAATTGATGCTCACGAATATTTCCGCAACTTAAAGAGAAACGGCGATAACGAGTTTGCATCTCAATACCACCAGTATAAAGCAAAATATAAAATCTAAAAAATTAAGACGCCCATCGGGCGTCTTTTTTATTTAAAACTATCTATAATTTCAATCATTTCATCAGGCTTTTCAATGATAAATTCCGCTCCGTTTTCCACTAGCTCTGCCTTTTCGCGGAAGCCCCACAAAACGCCGACGGTGTGACATCCTCCGCCGTTTCCCGTTTTCATATCTGTTGAGGTATCTCCTATGTAAAGGCACTCATCTCCGCTTACATTAAAGGTATCTAGAATTTCAAAAAGACCTGTGGGGTCAGGCTTTTTCGGTCTGCCCTCTGAATTTCCGATTATCAGGTCAACTCTGTCTCCTAAGAGAATATCAATAACTTTAAGAGCCGTAAATTCAGGCTTATTTGTAAAGACCGCAACCTTTATTCCTCTCTTTATAAGCTCGTCTATAAGCTCGGTTACCCCTTCATAAACCTCTGTCAAATACATAAAATCGTCGTCATAGTCCTTTATATATTTATTATAAACCTTACCAAAGGTTTCTTTATCGGTTGAGCCTGCTTCACTGAGCATTCTTTCAACCAAAGTAACGGCGCCGTCGCCTACCAAAATCTTATATCTCTCCTTGTCAATAGATGGGAGACCGTATTCGTTTAGGGCATTGTTACCGTAATATGCAATAGTTGTTATAGTATCCGCAATTGTTCCGTCTAAATCAAATACGCAAAGCTTTATCATTGTTGTTTCTCCTTCTGAAAATCTATATTGTCGCCTCTTGAAAAATCAACTTTAAGTCCCAGCTCCAAGACCTTTTCCTGAATTTTTTTGATGCTTTCTGCCGCCTCATCCCCCGTATAGGCTTTATCATTATAAAGGGAATAATCCTTACGGAAATCGAGAGGAGAGAGGTTTGGCATAATAACATTCGCTCCTGCCATAAGTCCCATCTCCCTACCGTCCTTTGAAATCGTTCCAAGGGCAGTTGTTGCAGGGATTAAGCTTTTGGGAAGAATTATTCTTGTTAAGGCAAGCATTGTTATTGTAAGATTTAAATCTCCTGCCTCATAATCCTTAAATGGCGTGTCACAGTGAGGAATAAACGGGCCGATGCCCACCATTTCGGGGGAAAGCTCCTTTAAAAAGAGCAAATCTTCTGCTAAATTCTCCTCATTCTGGAAGGGAGAGCCAACCATAAAACCTGCCCCAGTTTGAAAGCCTAAATCTTTTAAATCATAGAGGCACCTTTTTCTGTTTTTTAAGGAAAGACTGCTTGGATGGAGCTTTTTATAATGCTCCTCTGTGGCGCTCTCGTGGCGGAGAAGATATCTGTCCGCCCCTGCATCTTTATATTTTTTATAAGTTTCCTTGGTCTTTTCTCCAAAGGAGAGTGTTATTGCACAATCGGGATAGTTTTCTTTAATTTTCCCAATAATTCTGCACATAGTTTCGTCATCGAAGAAGTCATCCTCGCCACCTTGCAGAACGAAAGTATGAAAGCCAAGTTCATATCCTCTTTTGCAACAGGACATAATCTCCTCGTGGCTCAGGCGGTAGCGGTTTACCTTTTGGTTGGCGCAGCGTATTCCGCAATAAAAGCAATCATTTTTGCAAAAGTTTGAAACCTCAATTAAGCCTCTTAAATAGACTTTATCCCCATAATACTTCTTTCTAAGGGAAAAAGCCTTGTCAATTAAGGCTTTATCGGTTTTATCTTTATTAAGTTTAATAAGCTCAGTAAGCTCCCTTTTGTTCATTGCAGAAATATCCACTTTCCGCCTCCGCTATAAAATAATATCTATGGCTTTTTCAAGCACTTTGATTTCCATATTTTCAGTCTCTCCGCCAAATTCGCCGTCAAAGGTCCATTTTATCTTCTCTTTGCTTTCAAAAGACATTTCTTTTGCAGAAAATTTGAGGAAATTCTCTTCACTCAGCTTACCAGACATCATTTCCGCTGTCAGAATTGAAAGCTGAGCCATATTTTTCGGTTTTCTTACAAGAACTGCCTCGAAAAGACCGTCATTTATCTGTGAATTATGATGGTATTTTGTTTTCATTCCTGCAACATGGTCGACATTTGTTACAAGGCCCAAGATAAACTCGCCCTTTTCTTCATGCCCGTCCCATTTTACAGTCATTTTATATGTCTTTATATTGGCAAGGCTCTTCATTCCTGCAAAGAAATACGCCGCCTTACCAAGAGCATTTTTGGCATTCTGGGAAGTTTCATAGGAAACCTCTGTAAAGAGACCGAAAGCGGCAACATAGGAGAAATATTTTTCATTTCCTTTGCCGATGTCAATGGCAGTTGCTCCGCCGTCCGTAATCTTTTGTACGGCTTTTTTAACAGTTTTGGGAATACCAAGAGCTGTTGCGAAATCGTTGACCGTTCCTGACGGAATATAGCCAAAGGAAGGTCTTTTTTCTTTTTCAATTTCCATAAGGCCGTCAATTGCTTCCTGCAAGGTTCCGTCTCCGCCTGAAACGACAATCATATCGTATTTCTTGCCATAGGTTTTAATCTGTTCATAGGCGTCGTTTTGCGCTTGTGTCGGATGAACGCGGACATTCCACCCCTCACTTACAAAACTGTTCACAATATTAAAAAGCTGAGTCTTTATTCTTGCTTTACCTGATATCGGGTTAAATATAAACATCATCCGTTTCACATTTCTCACCGCCTTCAAAGATATTTTACTATATTTCTCTTAAAAATACAATAGATTTTTAAAAAAAGGTTCTGCTCTCGGCAGAACCTTTTTCTTAATCGATTATTTGTGCGCTTTGAATTACAATAGGCTCTGTCGGACTTGCCATTTCCCCCATTGAGTTCGGCATTCTCGGAATGTCCAAAAATGCGTCAACAACTTCCATTCCCTCTACAACTTTTCCGAATGCCGCATAATTTCCGTCAAGGAAAGATGCGTCGTCATAGCAGATAAAGAACTGGGAACTTGCGCTGTTTGGGTCCATTGACCTTGCCATTGAGATAACTCCTCTTTCGTGAGAGAGTGTGTTATCGAAAAATCCGTTTGCGGCAAATTCGCCTTTGATTTTTCTTTCGCTTCCGCCCATTCCTGTTCCTGTCGGGTCTCCGCCCTGAGCCATAAAGCCTTCAACAACTCTATGGAACGGTGTTCCGTCATAGAATTCGTTCTCCACCAAATCAATAAAGTTTTCAACTGTTTCAGGTGCAAATTCAGGGTAAAGCTCAATTATGAACTCTCCGCCGTTTTCCATTGTTACTTTAACTTTTGTATTTTCCATTTTAATTTCTCCTTATTTTATAACCGCTTTTTTAATAACAATCGGAGTCTTCGGCACTGCCATTTCTCCCATTTCGTTATAGCCTCTTTCAACCTTTAAAAAGTTATCAACCGTGGCCATGCCCTCAATAACCTTACCGAATGCCGCATAGTTTCCGTCAAGGAATGATGCGTCGCCATAGCAGATAAAGAACTGAGAACTTGCGCTGTCAGGAGCGCTTGACCTCGCCATTGAGATTACGCCTCTCTGGTGGGAAAGGGTATTTTGTGTAAAGCCGTTTGAGGCAAATTCGCCCTTGATTGTCTGGGCACTTCCGCCCAGTCCTGTTCCCTGCGGGTCGCCGCCCTGAGCCATAAAACCATCAACAACTCTGTGGAAAGTGAGACCGTCATAAAAGCCTTCCTTTACCAGCTTAACAAAATTGGCAACTGTCTGCGGTGCATACTGCGGATAAAGCTCAATTGTAAACTTTTCCCCGTTTGACATTGTAAACTCTGCCATTGTCTCTTTCGCAGGTGTTTCGCTTACTTCATTATCCTCCTGCTCTTCTTCCAAAACCTCAGGTGTTTCTTGTCCGTTTTGAGAAGTAAATTCGCTCTCTGTTGTTTCTGTCACAGTTTCAGGCTTTGTTCCCAAGAAAACGCCAACCCCGATTGCAACTGTTAAAACAACCGCAACAAGCGCCCATATCCAAAGGCTCTGGTCTTTTGTCTGACCTTTTCCTTTTCTTAATTCCTGTCTTTTTTGTTGTCTTGTTTTAGCCATAATTCCCTCCAAAAATAATACCTTTTTATATTGTAATTTACCCTCTGATTTTTGTCAATACTATTACTGTGAATTTTTTATGAAATTACCTTAAAGGACTTGTATTTTTTAGAATAATATGGTAATATAAAATTTAAGACAATTTCTAATCTTTACGGAGGGATTCAGTTGAAGAAACATTTTAAAGGTTTTGGATTTTATATAATATTACTCATTGTAATTATTATGATATATTCAATGGTTTCAACAGGGGATAATGCGGTTAACTATAAGTTTTCCGACCTTGTCGGAGCAATCAAAAGCGAAAGCATAAAAGAGCTTGAAGTTGTTGAAAATACAGCTTCGGCAACCCTTAAAAACGGAACAAAAATCGAGGTTGACATCCCAAGCTATAACGCTCTTTTTGAGGCTTGCGGCGAGGAAATGACCGCTCAGATTGAGAATAAAACTCTCAGCGTAAGCACTCCTAAGCCTGCGGAAATTCCGTGGTGGGTTAGTATGCTTCCGTCTCTTGGAATGATTATCATTATCTTCGTTTTCTGGTTTATTTTTATGAATCAGTCCCAGGGCGGTGGCGGCGGCAGAGGTGTTATGTCCTTTGGCAAAACCAAAGCGAAAATGTCTGACAACCACCCTAAAAATACCTTCGAGGATGTTGCAGGGGCAGACGAAGAAAAGGCAGAGCTTCAAGAGATTGTTGAGTTCCTTAAAAACCCCGGAAAGTTCCAGAAGCTTGGGGCAAGAATTCCAAAGGGCGTACTTTTAGTTGGCCCTCCGGGAACAGGTAAAACTCTTCTTGCAAAGGCTGTTGCAGGAGAGGCTCATGTTCCTTTCTTCTCTATCTCAGGTTCTGACTTCGTTGAAATGTTCGTTGGTGTTGGTGCTTCCCGTGTTCGTGACCTTTTCGAGCAGGCGAAGAAGAATGCACCTTGTATAGTTTTCATTGACGAAATTGACGCCGTTGGCCGTCAGAGAGGCGCAGGTCTTGGTGGCGGACACGACGAAAGAGAGCAGACTTTAAATCAGTTGCTTGTTGAAATGGACGGATTTGGCGTTAACGAAGGCGTTATTATTATCGCCGCAACAAACCGCCCTGATATATTAGACCGAGCTCTTCTCCGTCCGGGCAGATTTGACCGTCAGGTGCTTGTTGACACTCCTGATGTTAAGGGCAGAGAGGCAATCCTTAAAGTTCACACAAAGAAAAAACCACTTGACGATAATGTTAAGCTTGATGTTCTTGCAAAAACAACTGTCGGCTTTACGGGAGCAGACCTTGAAAACCTTACAAATGAGGCGGCTCTTAAAGCGGCAAAGGAAAACAAAGAAAAGATTTCTATGCAGGACCTTGAAGAATCCATTATGAAGGTTATCGCTGGCCCTGAAAAGAAGACAAGAATGGTTACGGAAAAAGAAAAACGCTTAACCGCAGTTCACGAGGCAGGTCACGCAATCGTTTCCAAGTTCCTTCCAACTCAGGACAGAGTTCATCAGGTTTCCATCATCCCTCGCGGAAGAGCCGGCGGATATACCCTTTCTCTTCCAAAGGACGATGCCTCCTATACCTCTAAAACTGAGATGATTGAAGAAATCATTGTTCTTCTCGGCGGACGAATTGCAGAGAGCCTTATGCTTGGAGATATAAGCACGGGAGCGTCTAACGATATTGAACGCGCAACCGTTATCGCAAGAAATATGGTTGTTAAATACGGTATGAGCGAAAAACTTGGAACAAGAGTTTTCGGCGATACAAACGACGAAGTTTTCATCGGCAGAGATTTCGGTCATACAAAGGATTACAGCGAAAGTGTTGCCGCTGAAATTGATGCGGAAATCAAGGCTATTATCGACGAGTGCTACAACCGATGCGAAACTATCCTTAAAGATAATATGAACAAGCTCAATCAGCTCTCTCAGCTCTTAATTGACAAAGAAAAGATTGACGCTGATGAATTTGAGGCACTTTTTGTTGAGCCAAAAGAGGAGACTTCTTCAGAAAGCGAAGAATAATTATGAAAAGTATTAGTTTAGACGCGCCTGCCAAAATCAATTTAAGCCTTGACATCTTGGGTAAACTCCCAAACGGATATCACAGCGTTAAAATGATTATGCAGACCATCCCCCTTTGCGATACTGTTAAAATCGAGGTTTCTGATGGAGAGGGAATTGAAATTTTCTGCGACAAAGAGGGCGTCCCCACAGACGGGAGAAACAGCGCTTATAAAGGTGCAAAACTGTTTCTTGAAAAGACAAACATTTCTTCAAAAATCAGCATAACTCTTGATAAAAAAATACCTGCGGCGGCAGGTATGGCAGGGGGAAGCACAGATGCGGCGGCAGTTTTAAAAGGCTTAAATCAGCTTTTTGACTACCCCTTATCAGAGGAAGAAATCTTAGAGCTTTGTCTTAAAATCGGGGCAGATGTTCCCTTTTGTTATATGGGCGGATGTGCAATTTCTGAGGGTATTGGGGAAATTTTAACACCCATAACACCCCTTAAAAACGCATATATCCTTATTGCAAAGCCTCAGTTTGAGGTTTCAACCGCCTGGGTTTATCAAAACTTTAAAATGGAGAATGTTTCCCGTCATCCCGACACAGAGGCAGTTATTTTCGCCATTGAAAAAGAGGGCCTTTCCTCCCTTGCAAAAAGCACCGCAAATGTTTTGGAAACCGTTACAGAGAAAGAATATCCAATAATTACGGAATATAAAAATATTCTTAGGGATATGGGGGCAGAGCTTTCTATGATGAGCGGAAGCGGCCCAACAGTTTTCGGCATTTTTGATGACCTGTTTAAAGCCGAAACCGCCTATAAAGAAATGCAAAAACTAACCCCTGATTCATTTTTATTAAAAATATAAAGGAGAGCAAACGCTCTCCTTTTTTTATCCTATTTTTAAGTCGTGGACATTTCTTTCGATTTGTTCTTCGTTTTCGATATAGCTTAAAACCTCTTCTTCGCTTTTGCTGTAAAAATAAAGGTCTTTACAGTTTTCTTTTACGAACTTTTCGTCATAGGTAATTTCCATAAACTCGCCAAGCTTTGCATAATAGTCCCGAACATCGTAAATAGCGATGGCTTTTTTATGCCTGCCAAGCTGTTTTAAGGTAAGGACTTCGAAGAACTCCTCAAAGGTACCTATTCCGCCCGGAACGATTATAAAGGCGTCGGCTATATCTTCCATTTTTGCTTTTCGCTCTGCCATTGTTTCTGTAAAAATAAGTTCGGTGCATTTATCGAAAATTTCCTCAACATTCTCTTCTTTAAAGAACTTAGGGATAACGCCGTAAATTTTTCCGCCGCCTTTATGAACACCTCTTGCGGCAGCGCCCATAAGACCGTTACCACCCGCGCCAAACACAAGGTCGTGGCCTCGTTTCGCCATCATTTCGCCAAGAGCTTCAACCTTTTCTATATATTCCTTATCAATTTCGTAACTGGCTGCGCCAAACACACATATTTTCATTTCTAACCCTCCTGATTTATTTTTCCCATTTATCGCATAATGCGTTTATCTGTCTTGAAAGCTTTGCCATATCTTTATTGGCTCCACCTCTGTAATTTTCGATAATACGGAGAAGACGCCTTCCTGACTCCATAAGTTGTTTAAAAGCCAAAGGCTCTTTCTTTCCCGCAGTATAAACGGCTTTTTCAATTTTTCTTATGTTTCCTCTTTCAAGGCAATCTCCTGAAAGCAGGTCATATTCCGCTCCGCTGTATGGAGCCGTTGCCCATATTCCTGTTTCTGTCTCTACAAGCCTTGCAAACTCATCGCAAACCTCGTCTGAGCCGTGATTTACAAAAATCTTACTCGGCTTTTTTTCAAAGCCTTTAATCCATTCAAGGAGCATATTCCTGTCGGCGTGGGAGCTTATTCCTTTAAGCTGCCGTATCTCCGCACGAACTAAAACATTCTCCCCGAATATTTTTATTTCCTCCTTGCCCTCTAATATAATTCTGCCCAAAGTTCCCTCTGACTGATAGCCTACGAATAAAACCGTGCTTTCCTCTCTCCAAAGGTTATGCTTTAAATGATGCCTTATTCTTCCCGCCTCACACATTCCGCTGGCAGAGATAATAATTTTAGGGGTTTTATCTGTGTTTATATTAACGGAGTCCTCGCTTGTTACAGAAAGCATAAGTCCGTCAAATTTAATGGGGTTTATCCCTTTACCAAGCAGACTTAGTGCCTCTTCATCAAAATAATCGATAAGGTTTTGACTGTAAATTTCCGTTGCCTCAACAGCAAGAGGACTATCCACATAAACGGGGAAATTTTCGTGGCCTTTTATAAGACCTTTTTCCTTAATTATCCTTATAAGATAAAGAAGCTCCTGCGTTCTCCCCACTGCAAAAGACGGTATTATAAGATTTCCGCCTCTGTCGAGAGTAGTCTGAATAATTTCAGTAAGCTGAGCTACATAATCTTCTCTTTCCCCGTGGAGTCTTGTTCCATAAGTGGATTCAATAATCAGCAAATCCGCCTCTTTCGGGTTTTGAGGGTCCCTTATCAAAGGTCTTGAATGATTACCCAAATCCCCTGAAAAGACTATCGTCCGTGTTTCGTTATTTTCCGTAACCGTAAGACTTATGCTTGACGAGCCTAAAAGGTGTCCTGCATCAGTGAAACGGATTTTTATACCATCGAAAAGCTCATACTCCTTTTCATAATCGCAGGGGACAAACTGTTCCAAAGAATATTTTGCATCCTCCACCGTATACATAGGCGCATACTCTTCCCCCCCTGACCTTTGCGCTTTCTTATTACGCCACTTTGCCTCATTCTCCTGAATGTATGCCGAGTCAAGAAGCATAATTCTGCAAAGAGACATTGTTGCAAGAGTTGAATAGATGCTCCCCTTAAAGCCTCTCGCCGTAAGGGCAGGAATTTTTCCTGAATGGTCAATATGTGCGTGAGTTAAAAGTAAACAGTCTATCTCCGCCGGAGAAATCGGAATATCACAGTTTTCATAAATGTCAGGGCCTTGCTCCATTCCGCAGTCAATCATTATTGTCTTTCCGTTTGCATAAACCACCGTGCAAGAGCCTGTTACCTCATGGGCTGCACCGTAAAACGCTATTTTCATAAAAGCACCTCACTTCCGACACTATTATTTTAACATTTTATGTAAAATTTTTCAACCCTCATATTCTCTCCCTGTATACACATATATATGCAAAAAGAGCGCTTATATAGCGCTCCTTAGATTATATGTATAATAATTTCCGATATGAACACCGCAAGGCAGGCAAAGGACGCAACAGTTACAAGGCTTTTTTTGAAAAAGGCAAAAATCATTGCAACCAAAAACCCGAAAAATGCAGAAATTCTGTTATCCACCGCATAGAAAATTGCAGGAATTGTCATAACGCTGAGTACTGCATAGGGGATATAATATAAAAACGAACAGATAAACTTATTCTTAATCTTTTTCTTTACAAGAACGAGAGGTATCATTCTTACAAGGTAGGTTACAAGAGCCATAACCAAAAGATATATCCAGAAGCTATTCATAATCTACCTCCTCTTGCTTGACAGGTGCAAAATATGCAAAAACAGCACTTGCAACGACTGAGCAGATTATAATAACAAAACCGCTTGGGATTCCTTTAAGCAGTGGCATATAATAGAAAATACAGCTTAGGGCTATTGCCAAAGCAACGCAGAGCGCTGTGCTTTTTTCTTCTCTTATAACAGGAACAACAATGGCTATAAACATCCCGTAGATTGCCACCCCGAGAGAAGAAATAACTATCTGAGGCAGTATATTCCCTGCCGCCGCACCAAGAAGGGTTCCAAGACTCCACCCCAAAAAAGGAGTCATAATAAGACCATAGAGATAGCGCTTACCGACAGTTCCCTTTTTGCCCGATGCAACAGCAAAAACCTCGTCTGTGTTGCCGAAAGCTATTAAAAATCTGTCTAAGAGCCTTACGCTTTTCCCAAGCTTTTGGGAAAGGGAGACGGACATAAGGGAATACCTTATATTAATAATAAACTGAGTCAGGGCAAGTTCAATAAGTCCTCCGCCCGTTGCAATTATAGGCACAGCCGCAAGCTGACCTGCCGAAGTCAGATTAGTCATAGACATCATTACCGCTTCCAGAATGGAAAGGCCCTGTCCCGTTGCAAAAATGCCAAAGGCAAAGGAAACGGAAAGATATCCGAAGCAAATCGGCAAGCCGTCAATTATTCCTTTTAAAAAGCTGTTGTTTTCTTTCATCTTCTAAATCCTTATTTTGTAAGTTCTTCCGCCTTTAAAAGAGCAGAATCAATATCCTTTGTAAAGCTGTCTTTTCCTGCCAAATCATAAAATCCCGCCTTTTTCATAACAGACATCGGCTGTCTGTTAACATGGGAGAAAAGAACCTTAATTCCACGGTTTTTGCAAATATCATAAACTGTTGCAATCTCGCGAAGAGCGGTTACATCAAGAGAAGTCACATTTCTCATTCTAAGTATTATAACTTTTGCTCCGTCCTTAATAGGAATTGAAGAAACTGCATCAGAATTGGCAAAGAACAGCGGTCCGCTTATTTCAAAAACCTCTGTCTTTGGCGGAATCTTTTTAAGGTTGCCGCCGTCGGTTTCTGATTCCTCGTCGCCTTTTGTCCAAGGGCGGATATGGGTTACCTCAACCATTCTCTTGATAAAGAGACACGCCGCCGCAATAAGACCGAATTCAATTGCAACAACCAAATCAAAAACAACTGTTAAAACAAAGGTTATAACCAAAACAGTTATATCGCTTTTCGGAGCGGTTTTGCAGATTTTAACAAACTGGCGCCACTCGCTCATATTATATGCAACCATAAATAATATTGCCGCGATAATCGGCATTGGAATAAGAGCCGCATAAGGCATTAAAATAACCAAAATAAGAAGCAAGATTACGGCATGGACCATTCCTGAAACCGGGGTTCTTCCTCCGTTTTTAACATTTGCCGCAGTTCTTGCAATTGCGCCCGTTGCAGGAATTCCGCCGAATAACCCTGAGAAAATATTTCCCGTTCCAAGGGCGATAAGCTCTGTATTTGAGTTATGCTTATCATTTATCATATTATCCGAAACAACGCAGGATAAAAGAGATTCAATAGCCGCTAAAACAGCGATAGTAAAGGCGCTCGGAAGAAGCTGTCTTATCATATCAAAGTTAACCTGAGGAAGCGCAAATTTCGGCGCTTCGTTTGAAATCTCATATAAATCCCCGATAGTGTTTACAGGAATTTTAAATAATTTAACAATAGCGATACCAACGATGACCGCAATGAGCGAGCCTGGGATTTTCTTGCTTATTTTCGGCCACACAATCAATATCAAAAGACCAATTCCGCCAACCAAAAGCGCCCAGTAATTAAATGTTTCAAGCGACTTTAAAAGTGCGCTGAGCTTATCCATTGTCTCAACTGTATGAGCGCCTTTCGGGTAAGACATCCCGAAAAAGTCCTTAATCTGCCCGATTAGGATTGTTACGGCAATTCCAGCCGTAAAGCCTGTTGTTATTGTATGAGGAATGAATTTTATAAGAGAGCCGAATTTGAATATTCCCATTAATATCAGGAGTATGCCCGCCATAATTGTTGCAACAATAAGACCGCTCGTCCCAAAGGTTGCCACAATTCCTGCAACAATGGTTGCAAAGGCAGCAGTAGGTCCTGAGATATTAACATTGCTTCCCCCTAAGAAAGCAATAACAAACCCTGCAACAATTGCGGTATATAGTCCCTTTTCAGGAGAAACTCCTGAGGCAATTGCAAGGGCAATTGAAAGGGGAAGAGCAATAATTGCAACAATAAGCCCTGCAACAATATCAGGGAGCAATTGTTTTTTCGCATATCCTTTTTTAAGCTGTGTAATTTTAGGCTGAAAAATTTTCATATATCCTCCAAAATTCTTATTATCTTTTAAACCGACATTATTTTACCATAAATACCAATAAAGGTCAATATAAAAGACCGCCGAAAGCGGTCTTTTTGGTATTCTTTTTATTATCCCAGATAAAAGTCTACGAAAAGCATAAGGCAGAACCCTGCAAGGAGGGCATAGGTTGCGCCTCTTTCGTTACCATGGGCATGGGTTTCGGGAATCATCTCGTCACTTATGATATACAGCATTGTTCCACCTGCAAAAGCGAGGGCAATGGGCAAAATTGCAGTTGATAAATTAACCGCAAAATAGCCAACGAAAGTTCCAACAACTTCAACCAGCCCTGTTGCAAGAGCAATAAGGAAAGTCTTTTTCTTTCCCATTCCCGTTGCAAGCATAGGACCTATTATAATCATACCCTCAGGTATGTTTTGAAGTGCTATGCCCCCAGCAACAGTAAGAGCTTTTCCGATTTCGCCTGTTCCAAAGCCTACGCCTGCCGCAATTCCTTCGGGAAAATTATGAATGGCAATAGCAAGAACGAAAAGCATAACCTTATCGCTTTTTCGTTTTTCTGTGGCTTTATTTCCTAAATCCTGCCCCACGCTCTGATGACTGTGAGGAATAAAAGCATCCATAAGATTGAGAAAAACAGCGCCCAAAAATATACCCACAACTGTTTTTAAAATTCCGCCTGTTTCAAGGGCAGGAATAATAAGTCCCATAAGAGCCGCCGCAAGCATTACCCCTGCCGCAAAGCCTATTATTGTATCCTCAAACTTATGGGAAATTTTTTTGAATATAAATCCTAACACGGCTCCGAAAGCGGTAGCTCCTCCAACGCCCAGAGCTGTTAATAATACAAGCTTCATATTTTTCTCCTCCTTACATAAATTTTACTTTTTTCTCATTGTTTTGTCAATGTTTTTATCTATTTATTTTCGCCAATTAAAGATTGCATATTTCGCTTGTTTTTTCGTGATTTTTCAACGAAAATACTCCCTTTTGTCCGTTTTCGCAACCTACGGTTGCAAAAAATTCAAACGATAGTTTATAGACTTTTTGCATATACTCTTATATAATTGTTAATATAGCAACCTTGCGTTGTGTTTTATGAAAGGAATTGATTTTACTATGACCATAGGTGAAAAAATCGCACATTTAAGAGGCCAGATGGGGCTTTCTCAGGAACAACTTGCCGACAAGATTGATGTTTCAAGACAGTCTGTTTCCAAGTGGGAAATGGACCAGGCTCTTCCGCAGATTGATAAAGTTTTGCTTCTTTGCGACCTCTTCAATGTTTCAGCAGATGAGCTTTTAAAAGACCAGATTACTCTCAGTAAAGCACCGACATACGAAGACACTCCAAATAAATATTTCGGAACAGACGGTTTCCGAGGAGAGGCAAACACAGTTCTTACCTCTATTCACGCATATAAAGTAGGAAGATTTTTAGGTTGGTACTATTCCTCTTCTCTTTCAGGCAACACAAAGGCGAACTATCGCCCGAAAATTGTTGTAGGAAAAGATACACGCCGTTCAAGCTATATGCTTGAATATTCTCTCGTTGCCGGAATAACTGCGTCAGGAGCAGACGCTTATATGCTTCATGTTACCACGACACCGAGCGTTTCTTATGTAACCCGCCAGGACGAGTTTGACTGCGGAATTATGATAACTGCGTCCCACAACCCTTATTACGACAACGGAATAAAGGTCATAAACCGTTACGGTGAAAAGCTTGATGATAAAACAACCTCCCTCATTGAGAGATATATAGACGGAGACTTAAAGTCTCTCGGCATCATGGGGGAGGACCTTCCTTTTGCCCGTCGGGAAAAAATCGGATGTATTGTTGACTATTCCTCAGGAAGAAACCGTTACCTTGGCTATCTTATTTCAATAGCATCCCATTCATATAAAGACCTGAGAATAGGTCTTGACTGTGCAAACGGAGCATCCTGGATGCTTGCAAGTGCTCTTTTCGGAGCTCTGGGAGCTCAGACCTTTGTTGTCGGAGCGAGTCCTGACGGTCTTAATGTTAATGAAAATTGCGGATCAACTCACATTGAAAACCTATGCCGTCTTGTTAAAGAAAAGCATCTTGATATGGGCTTTGCTTTTGACGGAGATGCAGACAGATGTATAGCCGTTGACGAAAAAGGGAATGTTGTTGACGGAGACGCTATGCTCTATATTTTAGGTCAGCGTCTTAAAGACCGCGGAATCCTTAACGGAAACACAGTTGTTGCAACAGTTATGTCAAACAGCGGTTTCGTTAAGAGCCTTGATAAAATCGGCATAAAATGTGCACAGACCAAGGTGGGAGACCGTTTTGTCTACGAATGTATGCAGGACAACGATTTTACCTTAGGCGGAGAGCAGTCAGGTCATATTATTCTTAAAAAATATGCTACAACAGGGGACGGTCTCCTTACAGCAATAATGCTTACAGAAGAGGCTTGTGACAAAAAGTCAACCCTCTCAAAGCTTTGCGAAGGGGTTACACTTTACCCTCAGTTCACTAAGAATTTAAGGGTTAAAGACAAGGAAGCAGTTCTTTCCGACAAGGAAGTTTTAAAAGAAAAAGAAGAAATTGAAAAGCTTATCGGCGGAAACGGCAGAGTTCTTCTTCGCCAGAGCGGAACTGAGCCTGTTATCCGTGTTATGATTGAAAGCGAAAGCTATGAAAAATGTGTTGAATACGCTGACAGAATTATAAATAAAGCAATTGAAAGGGGACACAAAAGTGAATAAAAAAGTTAAGACAAAAGAGCTTTTTGACTGCGCTGTTCCATACCTTAAAAGTCTTTTTGACGAGAGCGAATACCCTTGGGATATGCTTCCTAAAATCAAGGAGCATATAAAAGCCTTAACCGAAGAAGGTCTTGACGGCTTTAAAGAGATTAAAGAGGGTGTTTTCGTTGGAGAAAATGTTAAAATCGACCCAACAGCTACCATTATCCCGCCTGCCATAATAGGCGCAGGGACAGAAATTCGCCCGGGGGCATTTTTAAGGGGAAATGTTATAACAGGACGAAACTGCGTTCTGGGAAATTCCACCGAGCTTAAAAACTGCATTTTGCTTGACAAAGCGCAGGTTCCGCATTATAATTATGTAGGAGATTCGGTTCTCGGAAACCTTGCTCATATGGGGGCTGGTTCAATCTGTTCAAACCTCAAAACTGACGGTAAGGCTGTTGTTATTCACGGAGACATTGAATACGAAACCGGTCTTAGGAAAATCGGCGGTATTTTAGGGGATGGGGCAGATATTGGTTGCGGATGTATCTTAAATCCCGGAACTGTAATCGGGAAGGCCACCTCGGTTTATCCTCTTAACTCTCTTCGCGGAGTTTTCCCAAGTGGGTGCATCGTTAAGAGTATGGATAACATCGTGGAAAGAAGAATTTAATTTTTGGAGGAGTTTCTTATGAAATTTATTAAAGCTAACAGTTACGACGAGCTCAGCCGTCTTGCAGCAGATATTATTGCAGAGCAGGTTAAAAATAAACCAGACAGTATCTTAGGTCTTGCAACTGGTTCTTCCCCTCTGGGAACTTATGCAAATCTTATCAAAGATTACGAAGAGGGTAAGCTTGATTTTTCTTCTGTTACAACAGTTAACCTTGACGAATATGTTGGTCTTACAGAAGACAACGACCAGAGCTATCGTTATTTTATGAATACAAATCTTTTCTCAAAGATAAATGTTCCTATGGGCAAAACAAATGTTCCGAACGGATGTGCCGCTGACCTTGAAGAAGAGGGAAAACGCTATGACGAGCTTATCGACAGCCTTGGCGGAATTGATATTCAGCTCCTCGGAATCGGTCTTGACGGTCATATCGGCTTTAACGAGCCTGAGGATGTTTTCACAGGTCCAACCCACGCAGTTACTCTTGACCAGTCAACAATTGATGCAAACGCAAGATTTTTTGAATCAATTGATGATGTTCCTCGCAAGGCTATAACAATGGGTATGAAAGCCATTATGCAGGCGAAAAAAGTTCTATTAATCGCCAACGGAGCTAACAAAAAGGAAATTCTTGAAAAGTCCTTATACGGACCGATTACTCCTTTTGTTCCTGCTTCAATTCTTCAGCTTCATCCTGATGTCACAGTAATATATAGCGAAAATTAAAAAAAGGGACTTGCAAAATGCAAGTCCCTTATTTTATCTCGTTCCGCTTTTAACGGTATAAACTGTTAAGATATTTGTTTCTTCATTTGCCCCAGCGGTTATTACAACAGTATCTCCTTCTTTAACGAGACCGTATCTTTTTGCACAGGCAACGCTGTGGTCAAAAAGCACATTGGCGTCGGGCTGGTAAATTGCCTTTACGGGATAAACGCCCCAGCTCAGTGCAAGCTGATGAAAGGTCTTTTCATCGGGAGTTGTTGCAACAATAGACTGCCTTGGTCTGAACTTTGAAACTCTTCTTGCGGTATAGCCTGATTTTGTTACGGCGATTATGGCGGTTGCCTTTATATCGTTTGCCGTTGTGCAGGCTGCGTCACAGATTGCATTTGTTGTATCCTCGCTGTCGTTTACATACTGCATATCCTTATAAATGTCCATATCAAAGGCATCGCTCTCCGCCTGCTCCGCAATCTTCGCCATAGTTCTTACAACATGGGCAGGATGCTCGCCGATTGCAGTCTCTCCTGAAAGCATAATTCCTGATGTTCCGTCAAAAACAGCATTTGCAACATCTGTTATTTCCGCTCTTGTAGGGGTTAAGTTATGAATCATTGATTCAAGCATCTGGGTTGCGGTTATAATCATTTTACCCTGACTGTAACACTTTTTAATAAACTTTTTCTGCAAGCCCGGAAGCTTTTCAAACTCAATTTCAACACCCATATCCCCACGGGCAACCATAATTCCGTCGGAATATTTGAGTATATCGTCGAAGTTGTCAACACCCTCAATATTTTCAATTTTTGAAATGATTTTTATGCTATATCCGCCGTGATAATCAAGGAAATTTCTTATGGCAATAACATCTTCCTTTGAGCGCACAAAGGACGCCGCAACAAAGTCAACATCCATCTCCACGCCGAATATTAAATCCTCCTCATCCTTTTTGCTTATATAAGGATAGTCAAGGTGGATATTAGGAACATTAACACCTTTTCGGTTTGAGATTTCTCCGCCGTTTTTAACAACGCATTCAATTTCATCTTCCGTAACTTTTGTGATTTCAAGCTCTATTCTTCCGTCGTCAATTAAAATCTTATTGCCACAAGCGACCTGTGTGGGAAGCTCTTTATAGGTAATGGAAACAATGTTTTCATCCCCAACAATTTCCTTTGTTGTGAGAGTGAATTTTGCTCCGTCTGAGAGATTGATTTTCCCATCTTTAAAGGTTCCTATTCTTATTTCGGGGCCCTTTGTGTCAAGCATAACAGCGGCAGGAACACCCAATCTGTCTCTTACTTTCCTGAAAGTGTCAATTGTCTTTTTGTGTTCCTCGTGGGTGCCATGGGAAAAGTTTATTCTTCCTACACTCATTCCGCTTTTAAGCATTTCCTCTATAACCTGCTCACTTTTAGAGGCAGGACCGAGGGTGCACACGATTTTAGTTTTTCTCATTTCCTTTTGTCCTTTCTTTAAACTGATATATCCGCAAAAAGCCTTGTGTAAACCAGACTCTACATTTCCAGTATATATTATATCATATCTGTTGGATTTTGCAATAGTAATATTTCTAATATTATCCCCATTATTGACATAAACTTTCTAATGTGGTAAAATTCTATTTCAAAGTCAGGTGATTTACAGTGAAGAATCTTTTATCAAATAAAAAACTTATTCTTGCAGGGCGCATAGTTATGGTCGTGCTTTTATTCGTTATAGCCTTTTATATTTTCAGAGATATGCGAAACCACGCCCTCCAAGACGCTTTATCCAAAAGCGCTTTCACGCCGATAGCTTCTGCGATTTTCGTTCTTCTTCTTTACTCCATAAAAAGCGTAACAATTTTTATCCCGATTGTTGCCCTCGAGCTTTTTACGGGTTCTCTTTTCGAGCCTCTTCCTGCTCTTTTAATCAACATTTTGGGGATAATTGTCGCATTTACCATCCCATATTTTATCGGAAAAAAGGCAGGAAAAAGTGAGGACAGCAAACTTTTTGCAAAATTCCCCAGGCTTGAAAAATTCCTGAGCCGTAAAGAAAGAGGCGTTTTTGTTCCATCCCTTATTTTAAGGCTTATCGGGTTTCTTCCCAACGACCTTGTAAGCGTTTATTTAGGAACTCTTTCAGGCTCATATTTTAAATATGTCTTGGGAAGCGTTTTAGGCTCGGTTATAAGAATTATTGCCGTAACAAACATCGGTTCAAATCTTGACAACATCCGCTCGCCTCAGTTTATTGCATCTGTGGTTGTCATTGTTCTTCTGTCAATTTTATCCTTGGTGGGATACATTTTTTACCGTAAGAAAACCGAAGAATAGTCTTGCTGCGGAAAATTTTTCTTATACTTCTTGCATTTTTTGTTAAAATATAGTATAATAAGATAATATTATAAAGAGAGGACTTGAAGCTATGAACGAATGTTTAGCAGGTCAATATATAAGCATCGTTGCCGAAGAAGACGGGGTTATGATTATCGGTCTTACAAGAGGCAGAGATACTAAATTCCATCACACAGAAAAACTTGACAAGGGCGAAGCTTATATCGCTCAGTTTACAGAGATTACCTCTGCCATAAAAGTCAGAGGCAAGGCAAAAATCTACACAGACCACGGCGTTATTCAAACAGACTAATTTTTAGGAGGATATTTTATGATTCCCAATATCATAACGACTTTCAGACTCTTCTTGGTTCCTATATTTGCATATCTTATGCTTATTGCGGACAACCTCTGGGGAGCTTGTACGGTGCTTGTTATTTCAGCACTTTCTGATATTATCGACGGAATTATTGCGAGAAAATTCAATATGATTACCGATACGGGAAAAGTTTATGACCCTCTCGTTGATAAGCTTATGCAGATAACTGCTCTTTTTGCTTTATCTGTTCGCGGGTTTGTTCCCGTTTGGTGCATTTCAATCATTATTGCAAAAGAGCTTATAATGATTTTGGTCGGACTTATCTTATATCTTAAAAAGATTATTGTTCAGGCAAGCTGGTATGGAAAAATGACAACAGTTATTTTCTATATTGTTATGCTTCTCCTTGTTATCTTCAAGGGTATGCCATATTTCGTAAATATGTTTCTTCTTCTCATTCTCGTAGCTTCCGTACTGTTCTCTGCTTTTGCTTACGGCAGCCAGCTTATTTCTTTCAAAAAGGAAGTGGACCAAATTGGAGAAATCAATTAAAATTACAGGAATGCGTTGCGCCGGTTGCAGCAGCAATGTTGAGCGCACCGTTTCCTCAATCGACGGCGTAACATCTGTTTCAGTAAATCTTGCCACAGGGACTGCCCATGTGGTATATGAGGGTGCGGTTACAGATGTTTTTATTATGGAAAAAATCAAGGCACTTGGCTTTGACGCCGTGCCACTGGAAGAGGTTAACTTGGAAAAGGAAAAGGAAAAAGAAAGACAAGCAGGAAAGCGCCGTCTTATTTCCCTTATAGTTTCCGCAATCCTTACCCTCCCTCTTATTTTAGGAATGATTTTCCATTGGGCAGGTGTTCATAATCTCGCATTCTTGCATAATCAGTATTTCCAGCTGATTATAGCAACGCCCGTTCAGTTTGTTATTGCCATTCCGTTCTACAAGGGGGCATTTAAATCCCTTAAAGGGAAAAGTCCTAATATGGATGTTTTAGTGTCTTTGGGCACTCTTACTGCTTATTTTTACAGCCTATATAATGTTTTAAGCGGAAATGTCAGCGGAATGGATGGTCTTTATTTTGAGTCATCAATGACCATTATAACCCTCATTCTTTTAGGCAAATATCTGGAAGAAAAAGCAAAGGCAAAAACCTCTTCCGCAATTGATAAACTCCTTAGCCTTAAAGCAAAGGAGGCCCATTTATATAAGGACGGAGAAATCTTGGAGGTTCCAATAGATACAATTAAGGTTGGCGACATTCTTTTGGTTAAACCGGGAGAAAAAATCCCTCTTGACGGAAAAATTGTTTTCGGCGAAACGGATACTGACGAGTCAATGCTGACAGGGGAAAGTCTTCCCGTTTTTAAGGAAATCGGCGATAAGGTCTACGGCGGGACCCAAAATGTTTCAGGAGCTTTCAGAATTGAAGTTATTGCAACGGGAGAGGACACTGCTCTTTCCCATATTATAAAGCTTGTCAGGGATGCTCAGGGAAACAAAGCTCCAATCCCGCGCCTTGCGGATAAAATTTCCGCAATTTTTGTTCCCTCTATTCTGCTTATCGCACTTTTAACCTTTATCCTCTGGCTTATCTTTTCGGGAGACATTTCCCGCTCAATCATAAACGCAGTTTCCGTTCTGGTTATTGCCTG
>JAZOAF010000102.1:0-2945 GCA_045595345.1 Clostridia bacterium
TTATACTGTTTCAGGGCATAAAGTACGATGAACTTCATTTCTTCCTTTTCTAAAAACATAAAATCCCATCCTCTAAACTTCGGGCAAAAAGCCCTCTTTTTCTAAGTTCTCAAAGTCCCATTGGCGAAGCACCTCATATGCTATAATTGCAACGGAGTGTGAAAGATTAAGTGACCTTTTATCTTTAAGCATCGGTATTCTTATGCACTTTTCGATATGTTCGTTAAGTAATTTCTCGGGAAGTCCTTTTGTTTCCTTGCCGAAAACCAAAAAAACATCTTTTCCGCCGTTATTTTTATAGTCCATCTCGCTGTGGGTCTTTTTACCTTTGGTTGTGCAGAAATAAAAGTCGCCCTGAGGATACTTTTCAAAAACCTCGTTGATGCTTTGATATTCGTGCAAATCAAGGTCGTCCCAATAGTCAAGCCCCGCCCGTCTTACCGCCTTTTCGCTTATATCAAAGCCGAGGGGATGAACAAGGTGCAAAGAGGCATCAATAACCGAGCAGGTTCTTGAAATATTCCCCGTGTTTGAGGGAATCTCAGGCTCAACCAAAACTATATGCAGTCTCATTTCTTTGTCCTTTCAACTATACCTTATCTGTGTCGGCGTTTCGATACTGAATCGCCTCTGTTATATGCTCAGGAAGAATATTCTCGGAATTTTCAAGGTCTGCTATCGTTCTTGCCACCTTTAAAATTCGGTTATAGGCTCTTCCCGAAAGCCCCATTTTCTCAAAAGCAAACTTTAAGATATTGCTTCCTGCACTATCAAGAGCACAATATCTTTCCATAAGCTCAGGAGTGAGCTGGCTGTTTGAAAAAATATTTGTCCCCTTATATCTTTCAAGTTGAATTTTTCTCGCTTTATTCACTCTTTCTCTTATTTGCGCGGAGGTTTCTCCGCTCTTTTTCCCTTCAAGCTCCTCAAAGCTTACGGCAGGAACTTTAACCAGAATATCAATTCTGTCAAGAAGGGGTCCGCTTATACGGCTCATATATTTTGAAATCTGTCCCTCTGTGCAGAAACAATCGTGGTTTTTATCTCCTAAATATCCGCAGGGACACGGGTTATAGGCGGCAACCAGCATAAAATTACAGGGATATGTATTTGTTCCGCCTGTTCTTGTTATGGTTATTTCTCTGTCTTCAAGAGGCTGTCTTAAAATTTCAAGAGCGTCTCTGCGAAATTCGGGAAGCTCGTCCAAAAACAGAACTCCGTTATGGGCAAGGCTGACTTCACCCGGTTTCGGGTTCGTTCCACCCCCTGAAAGACCTACCGCAGAAACCGTATGATGCGGACTTCTGAACGGACGATTCACAATCATAGGAACATCCTCAGGAAGAAGACCTGAAATACTGTGGATTTTTGTTGCCTCTAATGCCTCTTCAAAGCTCAAATCAGGGAGAATACCCGGAAGCCTTTTGGCAAGCATTGTCTTACCTGACCCCGGCGGGCCCGAAAGTGCAACATTATGGCCCCCAGCCGCCGCAATTAAAAGAGCCCTCTTAATGCTTTCAAGACCCTTTACATCAGCAAAGTCAAAATCATATTCGTTTCTCTTTGCAAACAGCTCTTCGCTATTTACAGTTGTCTTTTCGATTGGGTTTTCCCCGGAAATATGCTCCGCCACCTGACGAAGATTTTCCGCACCAAAAACCTCCATTCCCTCGATTATCGCCGCCTCTTTGGCGTTGCCTTTTGGGAGAATAACCTTTTTATATCCGCTCTGGTAAGCGGAAATTACCATTGGGAGAATTCCTCTTATAGACCGAAGACTTCCGTCCAAGGCAAGTTCTCCTAAGAGGATATATTCGTCTATGTTTTTAGTTTTAAGCTGGTCTGACGCCATAAGGACAGCAAGAGAAATAGGCAGGTCATATAAAGCTCCCGCTTTTTTCACACTTGCAGGGGCAAGGTTTACAACAATCTTTTTTGCAGGCATATAAAGGCCTGTATTTTTTATGGCAGAGCGGATACGCTCCTTTGACTCTTTAACTGCCGCATCGGGAAGTCCCACAATCTCGAAAGAGGGAAGAGCGTTTGTTATATCAACCTCAACCTCAACGATAAAGCCGTCTATTCCGTTTAGCGCTGAGCTTTTAACCTTTGCAAGCATAGATTAACTCCTTTGTCTTATAGCTTCGTATATAAGTACCCCTGCCGCAACAGCTGCGTTAAGAGATTCAATTTCTCCAATCATAGGGATTTTAACTAGAAAGTCGCATTTTTCTTTAACAAGTCTGCCGATGCCCTCGCCCTCACTTCCTATAACGATTGCAAGAGGACCTTTAAGGTCGGCGTCATAATGATAACCGCTTGCGCTAAGGTCTGTTCCTGCCACCCAGACGCCCTCTTTTTTGAGCTTTTCAATAGTCTGGGCAATATTTGCAACCTTGGCAACGGGAATATGCTCAATAGCACCTGCGCTAACCTTAGCAACAACGGCATTAAGGCTCACGCTTCGGTTCTTCGGGATAATTATTCCGTGCATCCCTGCCGCATTGGCAGTTCTTATAATGCTTCCCAAATTATGAGGGTCAGAAAGTCCGTCTGCAATAAGAATAAAAGGAGGCTCTCCTTTTTCTTTTGCTTTCTCTAAAATATCTTCAACGGTTGCATAAGACTGCATAGCAGCAAACGCCACTACGCCCTGATGGTTTCCGCCGTCTGATAGCTCGTCAAGCTTCTTACGGTTAACAAACTTATAAGGAATTCTTTTCTCCTTCGCCATAGCCGTTATTTTTGAAATAAGGCTGTGGGTTAAGCCATCCTGAAAAAATATTTTATCTATCTCTCTCCCTGAGGTCAGCGCCTCGATGACAGGGTTTCTTCCGTATATTTTATCTTCCATTTTTCTGCCCTCCACATTAAATCAAGTATAACACAATATGAGAGATTTTGCAATAATAAAAAGTATTGCAAAATTGTTTTCCTTAAAGTAT
>JAZOAF010000103.1:0-9474 GCA_045595345.1 Clostridia bacterium
AAAAATATGCCACCGGCATATTTTATTAACGCTCCACCCTCAATTCTGTGATAGATTTTTCCATTCCCGTAAGTTTGAGTCTGTATTCATCAAACTGTATCACAATCTCACATCCTTAGCTCCCGATTTTCGGGATATTAGTGTAGAAAACCATCGGGTTTTCTTTGATTAGTCGGTGGCAGTCCGCCACCTGCTTTCCGCTAAAAATATGCCACCGGCATATTTTATTAACGCTCCACCCTCAATTCTGTGATAGATTTTTCCATTCCCGTAAGTTTGAGTCTGTATTCATCAAACTGTATCACAATCTCACATCCTTTAAAAATGTTCGGTTAGTTTAGTCTTCTTTGCCAAGGCAACAATTTTTATATTTCTTTCCGCTGCCGCAAGGACAAGGGTCGTTTCTGCCCACCTTGTCTTTTTTTACAACCGGTTTTTTCCGGACCGTTCCATCAGAGCCTAAATTTTCAGCTACCGGTTTTGCAACCTCTTTGCGCTCAATCTTGGTCTGCGGAACAATATGGAATAAATGACGGACGGTTTCTTCTTTGATTGCGTCAATCATTTCCTCAAACATATCCATTGCCTCGAACTTATATTCAACAACCGGGTCACGCTGAGCATAGGCACGGAGGGTGATGCCCTGACGAAGCTGTTCCATATTATCAATATGGTCCATCCATTTTGCATCAACAACGCGGAGGAGGATAACCCTTTCAACTTCACGCATATTCTCGCCGAAAAGACTTTCTTTCTCGGCGTATTTTTCTTCAATAAATGGAAGAAGCTGTTCTGCAAGACCTTCTCTTGTCATTCTGTCAAGAGTGAACTCGTCAAATTCAAGAGCTTTCTTGTCGATTTCTCCGAATACTCCGCAAAGCCCTTCGTAAAGAGCGTTCATATCCCAGTTATAGGCAGAATCTTCACCTGCTGTGAAAGTATCAATAGTTTTAGATAAAGTGGAAACAACCATACGGCGGATGCTTTCGCTTATATCAATGCCGTCCAAAACCTCGTTGCGCTGAGTATAAATCATTTCTCTCTGCTGGTTGTTAACATCGTCATATTGAAGGACATGCTTTCTTATGTCAAAGTTTCTTCCTTCAACACGGGCCTGAGCGGTTTCGATTGCGCCCGTAACCATACGGCTTTCAATTGCTTCGTTTTCCTCAAAGCCAACCATAGACATAACTCTCTCAATTCTGTCGGAAGCGAAGAGCCTCATAAGGTCGTCCTCTAAGGAAAGATAAAATCTTGATTTACCTTTGTCCCCCTGACGACCGCTTCTGCCTCGGAGCTGGTTGTCAATTCGACGGCTCTCGTGACGCTCTGTTCCCATAATATAAAGTCCGCCTGCCTCTAAAACTTCCTTTTGAAGAGGCGCGATTTCGGCTTTATATTTTTCGTTAAGCTCGCGGAATTTATTTCTTGCTTCGATTATTTCTTGGTTATCTGTTTCGCCGAAAGCGGTTGCCTCGCCGATTAATTCTTCCGAGTAGCCAAGCCTTGCCATTTCGCTCTTTGCCATAAACTCAGAGTTTCCCCCAAGAACAATGTCTGTGCCTCGCCCAGCCATATTTGTTGCGATTGTAACAGCACCTTTCTGGCCTGCCTGAGCAACGATTTCGGCTTCCTTTTCGTGGTGCTTGGCGTTTAGGACATTATGTTTTATTCCCTTTTTGCGAAGAAGAGCGGAAAGAGCTTCTGATTTTTCAATGGAAATTGTTCCGATAAGAACAGGCTGTCCCTTTTTGTTTGCCTCTAAGGTTTCCTCCACAACGGCGTCAAACTTTGCCTTTTCTGTCATATAGATAAGGTCAGGAAGGTCTTCTCTCATAAGAGGCTTGTTTGTTGGAATAACAACAACATCAAGCTTATAAATCTCCTGAAACTCGTCCTCTTCGGTCTGAGCTGTTCCTGTCATACCGGAAAGCTTATCATAGAGGCGGAAGAAGTTCTGGAAAGTTATGGTAGCGAGAGTCTTGCTCTCGTTTTCAACCGTAACGCCTTCCTTTGCCTCGATTGCCTGATGAAGTCCGTCGCTGTAACGACGGCCAAGCATCATTCGGCCTGTGAATTCGTCAACAATTATAACCTGCCCGTCTTTAACCACATAGTCAATGTCACGGCACATAGTTCCGTGAGCCTTTAATGCCTGATTTATATGATGCGAAATTGTCATATTAGAGGGGTCGGTAAGATTTTCAAGGTTAAAAGCGGTTTCTGCTTTTTTAACGCCCTGAGGTGTAAGAGTTGCAGTTCTTGCCTTTTCGTCAACAACATAGTCAAACTCTGCATAAAGCTCCTCAAATTCCTGCTTTGCATCGGTTTCGGTAACCTTTTTGCATTTAAGACCTTTAACGAAAAGGTCTGCCTGCTGGTAAAGGGCGGTGGATTTATCCCCCATTCCTGAAATAATGAGAGGGGTTCTTGCCTCGTCGATTAAGATGCTGTCCACCTCGTCAACGATTGCAAAGGAGTGACCTCTCTGAACACGGCGCTCCTTATAAATAACCATATTGTCACGGAGATAGTCAAAGCCCATCTCGTTGTTTGTTCCGTAAGTAATGTCGCAGGCGTAAGCGTTTTTGCGCTCTTCGTTGTCTTTTTCGTGGATGATAAGACCGACGCTGAGCCCTAAGAAGTTATATAATTTACCCATCCATTCGCTGTCACGCTTTGCAAGGTAATCGTTAACAGTTACGATATGAACGCCTTTTCCGCTGAGAGCGTTAAGGTAGGCAGGGAGAGTTGCAACCAAGGTTTTACCCTCGCCTGTTTTCATTTCCGCAATTCTGCCCTGATGCAAAACGATACCGCCGATAATCTGAACGGGGAAGTGTTTCATTCCAAGGACACGCCAGGACGCCTCGCGGACAACGGCAAAGGCCTCAGGAAGAATATCGTCTAAGGTTTCTCCATTATTTATTCTTTCTTTGAAGGCAGGGGTCATAGCCGTAAGCTCTGCATCTGAAAGAGATGCCATCTTGCTTTCCAAGGCTAAAACCTGCTCCATGACAGGCGTAATTCTTTTAAGTTCACGGTCACTGTATGTGCCGATAAATTTTTCAATAATACTCTTAATGCTCATGTTGAACCTCCCAAAGAGTCTAATCATAATTAGTATACCATAAAATGGTTGAAGTTACAAGAGAATTGGGTAAAAAATATTAAGGAATAAATAAGGAAAAAACGGAATATAATTTTAATAAAAGCAAAGGAGGAATAAACTTGACAGAAGCGCTGAATTTAGGATTTTTGCAGAAGTTTTTAAAGAGCAAGACAGAAGACGACAAGGAGTTTCAAAAAGAACTTAAAAGGCTTTATGCCGAGAGAAGCAAAGTTCGTGAAGAGCTTGAAATTGCAATGAATAATTATAACCATGTAACCGAGGAGGGTCTTATGGATTTTTATATCTACCAGATAAGGTCTCAGCAGGTTTTAGAACAATATTTGATACGCGAAATAAGACGACTGGAAAAAGAGAGAACGGCGTAAAAAGTCGCTTTGACGCAAAATAAAAAGACCGCAGATGCGGTCTTTTTTAATGTTTAAAATTATTTCTGACAATCTCCCGAAGTCTTGTCATTATTTCCTCCGCAGGAGGCTTAACATCGGGGAGCTCGTATGTAAGGCCAAGCTTTTCCCATTTGGAAGTTCCCAGAGTGTGATAGGGAAGAAGCTCGGTTTTTTTAATATTCGCTCCTTCTGTAAGCTTTAAAAGGTTGAGAATTTGCTCCTCGCTGTCCGTAAGAGTTGGGACGATGACCTGCCTTATCCAGATAGGTTTTTGAATTTCCTTCATATAATCTAAGAATGCAAGAGGACGGGATATATCCTGCTTAGTAATTTTCTTGAACATATCCGCATTCGTATGCTTGATATCAAGCATAACCAAATCTGTATATAAAAGAGCTTCTTTCACTTTATCATCAAGATAAAACCCGCAGGTATCAACAGCCGTATGGATGTTTTCTTCCTTGCACTTTTTAAGAAGCTCAATAAGAAATTCGCTTTGCATAAAAGGCTCTCCGCCAGAGACCGTAACGCCGCCCGTTTCACCGAAATAAGGCTTATATCGGAGTGCTTTTTTTACGATTTCCTCTGCGGTCATTTCCTCTCCCGAAAAAGCATTCCAGGTGTCAGGATTGTGGCAGTAGATACACCGTTGAGGGCACCCTTGGAAAAACACCGCAAAGCGAAGTCCCGGACCGTCAACTGCCGCCATTGTTTCAATAGAATGAATTCTTCCTTTAAGCATTTTTTATACCTTGTCGTGGAATGTTCTTGAAATAACTTCAAGCTGTTTATCCCTTGTAAGACGGGTAAAGTGCACAGCATAGCCTGAAACTCTTATGGTAAGGTTAGGATAGTTTTCAGGGTGCTTGAAGGCATCCATTAAAAGCTCACGGGTGAAAACATTAACATTTAAGTGATGTGCCCCCTGAGCGAAATATCCGTCCATAAGGTTAACAAGGTTTGTCATCTGCTCATCCTTGCTGTTTCCGAGGGCTGTCGGAGTAACGGTAAATGTATTTGAAATACCGTCAAGGCATTTCTCGTAAGGAAGCTTTGCAACAGAGTTAAGGGAAGCGAGAGCTCCCATTGTGTCACGCCCGTGCATCGGGTTTGCCCCCGGTGCAAATGCCTGATTTGCCGCTCTGCCGTCAGGAGTTGCTCCTGTATATTTTCCGTACATAACATTTGATGTTATTGTAAGGATGGAGAGAGTATGCTCTGCTCTTCTGTATGTAGGAGTATTTTTAAGCTCGTTTGAGAACATATGGCAAAGTTCAACTGCGATGTCGTCAACCCTGTCATCGTCGTTTCCGTATTTAGGGAAGTCCCCTTCAATGCGGAAGGAGGTTGCGATTCCTCTCTCGTCACGGACAGGAGTTACCTTCGCATATTTAATAGCAGAAAGGGAGTCAACAACAACTGAAAAACCTGCTATACCAAAAGCCATGACTCGACGCATATTGCTGTCGATAAGTGCCATCTGGATTTTTTCGTAAGCATATTTGTCGTGCATAAAATGAATAACATTCATTGTGTTGACATAAAGACGGGCAAGCCACGCCATATACTGCTTGAATTTTTCCATTACGGTATCGTAATCGAGTACACCATCAAGAGGCTCGGAAACTGGGCCGATTTGCTCTCCGTCAAGCTCTTCCTTACCGCCGTTGATTGCCATAAGAAGAGTTTTTGGAAGGTTTGCTCTTGCCCCGAAGAACTGCATCTGCTTTCCAAGCTCGGTTGCGGAAACACAACAAGCAATTCCGTAGTCGTCGCCAAATTTATCTCTCATAATGTCGTCGTTTTCGTATTGGATAGAGTCTGTGTCAATAGAAACCTGAGCACAGAATTTCTTGAAATTTTCAGGAAGTCTCTTTGACCAGAGAACAGTGAGGTTTGGCTCAGGAGCTGCCTCTAAGTTATAGAGAGTTTGAAGAGTTCTGAAAGAAGTCTTTGTAACGAGAGTTCTTCCGTCACGGCCCACACCACCGATTGACTCGGTTGCCCAGTTCGGGTCCCCTGCGAAAAGCTCGTTATAATCAGGGGTACGGAGTTGTCTTGTCATACGGATTTTAAGAACGAAATCGTCAATAATTTCCTGAGCTTCTTCTTCGGTTAAAATGCCGTTTTTAATGTCTCTTTCAATGTATATATCAAAGAATGTGCTGACCCTGCCGATTGACATAGCCGCACCGTTTTGCTCTTTAATCGCTGCAAGATAAGCAAAATAGGTCCACTGAACAGCCTCTTTTGCGTTTGTGGCAGGCTTTGAAATATCAATTCCATAGCTCATTGCCATCTCGTGAAGGTCAGAGAGCGCCTTAATCTGATTTGTGATTTCTTCGCTCTTGCGGATTGCCTCCTCACTCATATCACGATTTGAAAGACGAGTATAATCCTCTTTCTTTGCCTCAATAAGACGGTCAGTTCCGTAAAGGGCAACACGGCGGTAGTCGCCGATAATTCTGCCTCTGCCGTATGCGTCAGGAAGTCCTGTTAAAATGTGGGCGTGGCGAACCTTTCTCATTTCAGAAGAGTATGCCTTGAAAACGCCGTCATTATGGGTTGTCCGATTTTTAAACTGGTCTAAAATCTTCGGGGAAACCTCATAGCCGTATGCCTTGCATGCCTGCTGAACCATTCTTATTCCGCCGAATGGATTAACACTTCTTTGAAGGGGCTTTGAGGTTTGAAGACCAACAATAATTTCGTTAGCCTTATCAAGATAGCCCGGTGCATATCCTGTTATGGTTGAAACTGTTTCGGTGTCAATATCCAAAACTCCGCCCTTATCAAGCTCAATCTTACGAAGCTCGTTATACTTGTCGTTAAGCTTTAAAGTCCTTTCTGTCGGGCCACACAAAAAGGAGGAATCTCCCTCATAAGGGGTATAGTTGGACTGGATAAAATCCCTGACATCAATTGAGTCAATCCAAATGCTTTTATTAAAGTCTTTCCAAGCGCTAATCATAATAAAGTCCTCCTTTGCTGATTATGCAAAAACACACGGTATTGTGTTTTTGATATGGGATACTTCCACAATATATAGTATATACCAAAATAATGGATTTTTCAAGAGTTTAGAGAAAAATTGAAAAATTTTTGTATTATTTTGTGGATTTTGAGAAAAATTAAAGCTATAATTTGAAGAAACTGCATAAAAAACGGCAAACTGTTTCGAGCTTGCCGAAAATGGTACGCCTGACTGGAATTGAACCAGCGCAAACCTGGCGTCGGAGGCCAGTGCTCTATCCGCTGAGCTACAGGCGCAAATCTACCAAAAGCGGAAAAACAACGAGAAAACCCCAATCGGTTTCTCGTTGCCGTTTTCTTAATTATTAATAGTTTGCCAAAGCGTCATCAAGCCAATAAAATCCGATATCAAATGCTTTATAAAGGCTGTCGCGTTCTGCCTGACGCATAAGCTGAGAATTTTCCTTTTCATTTGTGCGAAGCTCAACAATAACCTTTGTGGCAATATCAAGGTCTTTAAGCTTTTCGCTCTCTAAAATCTTAAAGATTACCATATACTTACCGTCAGGTGAGCCATAATAAATCTCATTCCCTTTTCTAAGGAGCATTTTTCCGTTATAGGTCAAAATATCATCGTTTTTCTTGGGAGCCATAATAACTCTCCTTTCAGATATAGTTCAAAAATCAAAATCTAATATAGTAATAGGATACCACAAATCTTTAAAAAATGCAAGAATTATTTGTAATTATTTGGAGTAGTTATAAACAGTTATTGAATTTATTGCCATAAGGGGACACATAATATGGTTTGCGCCGTCCCGAAGGGTTAAAAAGTTTTCTCCAACCGACGAGAGCATTCCGTTTTTCTCTCCGCCGTGTGCAAGCTCGATATAAAGATAATCCCCCAAATGAGAACAAAGATGGGTTTTAAATTCCATCTCGGTATCGCATTTTAAAGGCTTCTGAGAAGGAGTCTGACCTGCCGGATACTGATAAACGGTGGGACTTTGCTGGTTCTCATAAAGGGTATTTGGCATAACATCGGTAACATTTTGGGCAAGCTGTCCGTTATAAATTCCCGTCTGGTTTTGCGGGCGGTTAAATGTACGGTCAGGCTCAGGCATCTGAGCTGGCGTTGTGGGTTGATTATTGGCGGGAGAAACCGGTCTCTTTTCCTCTGCATCAAGAACGGGCGCAGTCTGGCCACTGTTTGACATTCCGTAATATCGCATAAATAATGCACCTCCATATAACACAATATGCACTGCGGCGCTTTTTGAAACAAAAATTTGAATAAAAATTTTTAAAAAAGAGATAATAAGTCATAGAATAAGACATTTATTCTATGAAGACAAAATTTTTAAGGAGTGAAAAAACTATGTCAGACAACAAAAACAACAAGAACAACCAGAACAAAAACGAAAACAAAAACAATAACGAAAACAAGAACAATAAGAACGAAAACAGAAAAAACGACTAATTTTACCGATTCAGTTATTTTAATAAAAAAGGACCTATTTTAGGTCCTTTTTTATTAAATTACTACATATTAAATGAGGTCATATTGTAAACAATAATAAAGAGCAATATGTTTTGCTGTTAAAAAATTTAAAAGCGGGAGGTGAAAAAGGCTTAATGAAATTTAAAAAAAGTCTGAGCTTTTGTGCGGTTTTTGCGATGCTTCTGACAACTCCTGTTCTCGCCCAGACCAAAGAAGTCCTGATAACAGGCAGGGGAATAGGGATTACCTTAAATTCCAGAGGTGCCATAGTAAGCCAGACGGCGCAGATAGATGATAGCGAAAACAATCCCGCAAGTCCTGCCAAGGACGGCGGAATTGAGAAAGGCGATATTATAGTTATGGCAGACGGGGAAGAAGTAACTTCGGTCACTGATTTACAGAAGATTTTGCAAAAAAGCAAAGGAAAAGAAATATTTGTCAAAGTAAACCGAGGCGGCGCAATTATAACCTTAAAGCTCAAACCCGTTCTCTCTCATGACGGAGAGTATCGCCTTGGACTTTGGGTAAAAGACTCCTCCGCAGGAATCGGAACGATGACCTATTACGACCCGGAAACTAATGATTTCGGAGCATTAGGGCACGGAATAACCGATTCGGTAAGTGGTGCCTTAGTTGAAATTGACGGCGGAGAGGTTTTATCCTCACACATCGTTTCCCTTGAAAAAGGGGAGAAGGGCAAACCGGGCGAGCTTAACGGAGTTTTAGGGGAAGACAGCGAGAAGATAGGGACGGTAAGCAAGAACACTTCTTGCGGAGTATTCGGAAAAATGAACCTTCCTGAAAATGAAATTGATAAAGCTCAGAGCATAAAAGTGGGCAAGAGAGAAGATGTAAGGCTGGGGAAAGCCTATATCCTTGCGAATGTTGAAGATAATAAAACTGAAAAATTTGAGATTGAAATAAGCCGTATTCCTGCATTTACAGGAGATTTAACCAAAGGGATGGAAATTAAAATAACGGATAAAAAGCTTATAGATAAAACAGGAGGGATTGTCCGTGGAATGAGCGGCAGCCCCATTGTCCAGAGCGGACGGCTTATCGGCGCCGTAACCCATGTTTTTATAAACGACCCAACCCGTGGCTACGGAATATTTATTGAAGATATGTTTAATGAATCAAAATAAAAGCAGGACTCTCGTCCTGCTTTTATTTTAAATAAACTTATAAATTGTTGTTGATTTAAACGGTCTCTTTGGCCCGAAGATTGCAGATGGGAAGTGAGGCTTATTAACGCTGTCCGGATAGAACTGTGTTTCAAGGGCAACAGCGCCGTTTTTCTTGTAAGATGCACCGCCTTTACCGATTTCGCCGTCCATCATATTTCCTGCATAGAACTGAATGCCCGGAAGGTCGGTATAAACCTCCATTGTTCTTGTTTCGTCTGTGTTTTTGAGGACTGCAACCTTGCGTACAAGACCTGTATAATCGTCGCAAACCCAGTTGTGGTCATAACCGCCTGC
>JAZOAF010000104.1:0-2633 GCA_045595345.1 Clostridia bacterium
GTCATCGGGGGTTGCATACACACTTCAAATCGTTGGGCAAAAGGATATGAACCCAACCGTTGCATCAATTCTTTTAAGTTTGGAATCGGTTTTTGCCGTTCTTGCAGGAATGCTTCTTCTTAATGAGATAATGCTTCCGAAAGAAATTTTTGGTTGTATCTTAATGTTTATCGCAATAATCTTAACCCAGCTTCCATCAAAAAAGGAGGCGGAAATAAATGGATAGTCTTTGTGAAAGCTGTATCAACTTTGAATATGACGAGGAGTTTGAATGTTATTCCTGCATTATTGATATGGACGAGGACGAAATAGCAAGGTTTTCATATTCACCCAAAAAGGTCTGCCCATATTTTCGTCCGGGAGACGAGTATACAATAGTGAGAAAACAAAACTAAAAGAGTGGCTTTCGCCACTCTTTTTTTAATCTTCCTGTATTCCTTCTTCGAGTTTTTTGAACACAAAGAAACCAAATCCATAGTTAATTATTATAATAATCACAGTTGAAACAAGCTTCATAACGAAAGAATCCCACTGCATAATATCAACGCCAAATACCATCATTGCTGTTCCCACAATAAGAGATATTCCTCTGCCCGTAAAGTACGCAAAGCCTTCTTTTAAAAGGGTTTTAGCTTCCATACTTTTGCTTCCGTAAACCCAGATTTTATTGGTTATAAAAGAAAAGGCAACGGATAGTCCCCACGAGATAAGATTACTCAGAATATTAGGGACATAGAGGGTGGAAAAACACAGCTGGTAAACACCAACATCTATTACCATTGTGAAAAATCCGAAAAACATATATAAAAGCTGAGGCTTGTATTTAATCAATAGCTTCTTCATTGGTTTCACCTGCCCTGCTTAAATGTTTTTAAGCTTTGTTATTTCTATCTGTTCCTGATTGTAGCCTTCTATGTAGTCAAGAGCTTCTTTTGCGTTATCCACAAACTCATAAAGAAGCTTTGCCTCTTCGTTTAAGAACTCGCCCTGGATAGCGTTTTCCATAAACTCTGCCATTTTATCATAATAACCATTTGTATTGAGTATAGCAATTGGTTTATTATGTCTGCCAAGCTGTTTTAATGTGAGTATTTCAAAAAACTCTTCGAAAGTTCCTATACCGCCGGGAGTTATTATAAAGCCGTCGGCGTTGTCTTCCATAAGCTGTTTTCTCTCACGCATAGTGTCGGGCCTTAAAAGCTCGTCACAATGTTCAAATAAAATCCCGTCAACATTGAAAAACTTAGGGGCAACTCCGATTATTTTCCCGCCTGCCTTATAAACACCTCTTGCAACGGCACCCATAAGTCCGTTTGTTCCGCCGCCGAAAACTAAGCCGTGACCTCTTTTACCCATTTCCTCGCCAAGTCTTTCGCCGTCTTCTATATAACTTTTATCAATTGTTTTACTTGATGCGCCATACACACAAATATTCATAATTCACCTCTTAATTAAATGACTGTCTTTTCTATAAATATTTCTGTCATAATGCAATTATACCACAGCCAAAATCAGAAAGCAACTATTTAAGCATTGCCAAAAATTCTTCTTCGGTAATAACTTTAATTCCAAGGTCGTTGGCCTTTTTGAGTTTACTTCCTGCCTCTTCCCCTGCAACAACGAAGTCGGTTTTGGCAGAAACACTTCCTGAGGCCTTTCCGCCGTTTTCTTCAATAATTTTCTGGGCTTCGCTTCGTTTAAGAGTAGGGAGAGTTCCCGTTAAAACGAAAGTTTTGCCTTTGAAAATTTCAGAAACTGCATCGCTTTCATACTCGGTATTAACCCCTAAGGCTTTGAGCCTTTCTATAATTTCAAGATTAGTTTCCTTTTCAAAATACGCTTTGACACTTTTCGCCATAATCTCGCCAAAATCTTCAATTTCCGCGATTTTTCCAACACTTGCGTCGATTATTGCGTCAATATTTTTAAAGTTCTTGGCAAGGCTTTTTGCGGCTTTTACCCCTATATGACGAATGCCGAGACCGAAAAGGAGCTTGTCCAAATTATTGACTTTAACCTTTTCGATTGCATCAATGAGGTTTTGAGCAGACTTTGTGGCAAATCTGTCAAGCTCTACCACCTGCTCAAATTTAAGCTCAAATAAATCCGCAATATCTTTTATAAGCTTTTCGTCAATTAGCTGTTCAACGATTTCGCTGCCAAGGCCCTCAATATCCATAGCGTCTCGAGATGCGAAATGGATAATCTGTCTTACGGTCTGTGCAGGGCATTCCTGACTTATACATCTTACGGCTGCCTCGCCCTCTTCCCTTACAAGCTTTTCTCCGCAGGCAGGACATACCTTTGGCATTTCATAAGGGACACTTGTTTCGTTGCGGGCATCAAACACAACCTCAACAACTTCGGGGATAATATCCCCCGCTTTTCTTATTCTTACTGTGTCGCCTATTCTTATATCCTTTTCCTTGATATAGTCCTCGTTATGGAGGGTTGCACGGCTTACTGTTGAGCCTGCCACTTTAACGGGAGAGAACACCGCATTAGGGGTTACAACCCCTGTTCTTCCCACCTGAACGATAATATCAAGGACCTTTGTTTCCTTGATTTCCGCAGGGAATTTATAGGCAACCGCCCATCTTGGCACCTTTGTTGTTGAGCCTAAAATTTCTCTT
>JAZOAF010000105.1:0-5986 GCA_045595345.1 Clostridia bacterium
TTTCGTGGTGGGAAGCTGGGTTGATAAATACCCCGAGTCTGTGAAGCAGCTTTCCGACGCAGGGCACGAAATTATGAACCATTCCAACTCCCATCCCCATATGACCTCTCTTTCCAAAGAACAGATGATTGAAGAGGTTACTAAATGCGACGAAAAAATCAAGAAGATAACGGGGAAAAAGCCGACTTTATTCCGAGCGCCTTACGGAGATTACGATAATGCCGTTATCGGTGCAATGCGGGAGAGCGGGCATTATACAATTCAATGGGATGTTGACAGTCTGGACTGGAAAAACCTCTCCGCAGAGGAGATTACCGAAAGGGTTGTAAGCAAGGTTAAGCCTGGCTCCATTGTCCTTTTCCATAACGCTGCGAAAAATACCCCAGAGGCGCTCCCGACTATTTTGGAAAAGCTCCAGAAAGACGGATATAAAATCGTTCCAATATCCGAGCTTATCTTAAAAGACAACTATACAATCGACCATAGCGGAATGCAGATTCCAACTGAGCCTCAAAAAGAAAAAGAGCTTAACTCTCGTTAAGCTCTTTTAATTTATAAAATAATATTAAGCAGTGCGTACATAATTGGCAGGGAAATTGTCGACAAGGTACAGGATATTGCCGCCATACCACTTCCTATACGGGCATCCTTTTCGTAAGATGCGGGAACGACGACCGTGAATACTCCAAGAGGACAGCCAAAGGCAAACAGTGCGTTTGCAAGAACATCCTTTTCCGCTCCCAAAAGATATAGAATTACCATTATAACAGACGGGATTAAAAACAGTCGGAAAAGGGTTGCAAAATAAATTTTTTTATTAAAGAGAATTTCCCGAAAATCAAATCCCGCTATAATAAACCCTGTTAAAAACATAAGAAGCGGTCCTGCACAGCTTTTCAAAGACGAAACCACAGATAATGCAAAATCGGGAATATACGCTTTGCCCCCTGTTAATGACAGAGCAAAGCCCAAAAAGAGCGCCACAATAGTCGGATTTAAAAGATTCACAATAGGGCTCTTACTTTTATATTCTTTAGGAATAAGCATAGGTATCCCATAGCAATATGTCATAAAATATGTTGGAAGAAGGAAAAGGCAAAAGTAGAAAAGAGCCTCATCCCCGCCTAATATTAATGGTATTACAGGATATGCATGGGCAGCATTTGCAAAAGTCAATGCATAGCGATAAATTTTCTTTTTATACAAATCTTTCCGTTCAAATAACGGAGCCATAATAATTGCAAAAGCCACACCGAAAGCGATAGCAACCAAGCCGTAAACAATGATTGAAAATTTGGCAATATATACTTCCATCGTTCCATATTCCAGCATAGTTGAAAATATCATAACCGGTATCAGCAAAGTAGTTTCCAGTTTAGAAAGAACCATCCCTGAATTTTCGGGGAGTAGCTTCTTTTTTCCCATGAAGAATCCGATTGCCATAAACAAAAGCATAGTCATCATTGGTCCGAGAGAACCTAAAAAAACCTCTATCATAAAACACCTATCTCACCAGTTCGTCAATAAAGAAAAATTCATATCCGTTTTCTTTTAAAATCTCACTCATCTTGTAAATCTTCTCAGCATAGTCGCTCTGGTATGCAAAATAGTCCTCAAAGAAATATTCCTCGTGGTCTCCTGCACAGAAAAACTCGTTTCCTATGTATGGGGCAAAATCAGATTCAATCTCTTCATATGGAATAAGATTGAGGCAAACGCTCGTAAAATGTTTAAAGTTCATATCTGTTTCCTCATCATAATACATAGAAAAGTCAACGCCCCACTCAGCAGGATGGCCGTCAGGAACATGGTTATAACCACAAATAGAATTTGTAATCGCTGTGTCCCTGCTGTCTCGTATAAACACCTTGGTTTCAGGCTGACGGTTCTGCAAAAGTCTGAACGCGTGACCATAAGGAAGAGACGAAACATCTCCATTAAATTCTTTTGCTTGACCTCCAAAAGTTGCATTCATAAGTTTTACACCGCAGTCGCGAAGTGCCTTTACCCCAGCTTTACTTACAGGGAGCCAATGAGGGGTTATACCATATGTAAAAGATTTTTCTCCTGCAAAGCGGAATACTTCCCTTTGGGTATCTTCAAATAATCTTTTAACATCTTCATAGCTTGCATTAATATGAGGATAGTCAGGAAATTCCTGTTTCGCGTGGAATGAAAGCTTGAGCCAGTCGGAAGCCCCTTCCCACTCCTTTTTATATGTATCAGGAACTTCCGCAAGTGTAAATTCGTCATAACCATAGGCATAATCTGTGCGATAAAAAAGATTGAGCTGTGTCTTTACCCCGTATCTGCCATTCGCTTTTTTAAGCATTTTAAAGAATGGAATATCAAACAGAGATGCAGGTTTATTCCTTGCCAAATCTCTTAAACACCAGATAACATCATCGATATAAAAATACGCCTTTTTCATATTTTTCTCTCCTTTTTAAGTGAGCACACTTTATTTTACCCTCATTTTAACACTCATTGTTTTTCTATTCAATATACAAAACAACTTATACTGTACAAAACAACAATTATGTGTTATAATGAAAAAAAGGGAGTGAAAAAAATGTATTATAGTTTTCTTCAATTTGATTCCATACCTCAGATAGGCTTTGCCCACCATTTCAGTTCAGAAGAATATTCTGCCTATTATAATGGGCAGAAAAGAAGCTTTGAAATTGTTTGCAATATACGGGGAAACTATCAGATGGAACTTTATGATCGTATCTATCCCATAAGAGAGGGCTGTATTTTTCTTATATTCCGTGGTATTCCCGTCCGCTTACACGGGATGGGCAAAAACAACGAGTGCTTTACAATTCAGGTGGGTATGGAATATGAACTTGATATTATTAAAGATATAAATCCGCCCCCTGACAAAGAGGGAATTATTCTTCCTCTTGTTGTACAGCCCGGAAGTGAGGCTGAGGAAATTCGCAAAGAGCTTATTTCTATCATAACAGAGCTGGAAAGGTCTTCGGAGTTAAACACTTTCGCCACTTCTTTAAGGGTTCTCGGGATTTTGCAGAAAATGAATGATTATGCCCGAAATTACAGAAAAGAAATCCATTGCAGTCCTTCATCTGAAAAAATGAGCAGACAGGCTAAAAACTATATCGAAGAGCATATATGCGAAAAAATTTCTCTGGAAGATATTGCCGAGAGTCTTGGTAAGACGCCCAATTATATAAACTCTTGTTTTAGACAAGTTAACGGGATAACTATTGCCAGATATGTCGGCAGGGAAAAGGTCTTAAAGGTTGCCGAGATGATGCAAAAAAACGGCGCTTTCTTTGAGGATGCTTGTCGTCATGTTGCCATAAATAATATATCATATGGATATCGACTTTTTAAGCAGTATATGGGAGTAACCCCGGCAGAATATAAGCGGAGCGAAATAATTTTAAAAGAAAAAAGAGCTTGATTATTCAAACTCTTTTATATATTTTTCGCCGTGGATTAAGTCATAAGTTATAAGCTTATGCCCGTTTATATACCTCTTTTGAATTTTATTCGGTGCGATTTTAAGTCTTGCGTTATAATACGGGATTGCCTCGTTATAGTCGCTTAAAAACTCCATAAACGGTGTTTTTGGCGCTCCTATAAGCTCGCTGGCGCCAGCTAAGAGACTGTATGAGGAAATGAGGTTATCTTTTCCTGTTTTTAAGATTTCACTCTCATTAAGCGGGAAATTGCTGTAAATGAGAAATGGTGTTCTTAAAATCTTTTCCCAGTCCTCATCACTCATTTCGCCCTTTTCGATAAATCCGCTGTCTCGATATGCCCCTTTATCTTCCCCAAGGTTTGGAAGATGGTCGCCGAAGAAAATTAAAATAGTTTCTTTCCTGCGGTTATCAACAAAGTCGGCAAGTTTGCCTAAGGCTTTGTCAGAATTATAAACTCCCGTTGCATAATGCTTTATTTCTTCCATCGTCCCTTCGCTTATTTTCGGGTTTTTAACCTCCACTTCAAAGGAGCTGTATTTGCTGGTATAAGGCTGATGATTTTCCATACTTATTCCGAAAATAAAGTTTGGCTTATCTGCATTTTCATCGAGGGTATACTTTATATATTCAGCAAAGGAATTATCGGAAATATAAAAACCGCTGTATTTTCTCGGCACTTCATTGATTTTCTCTAAATCGTCCTCAAAGTACGCCTTGTCAAAGCCAAGAAGCGGATATGTGTCTTCCCTCAAATAAAAATCTGAGGTATATGTATGCAGAAATGTTGTGCTATACCCCAACTTTTTAAAGGCTGAGGCATAGGTTGGAATTTCCTCATCCACATACTGCCACGGCACCGCCCCTGCGGGAATTTCGTCGCAGGAAAGACCTGTTATAACCTCAAACTCCGTTCTTACCGTTCCGCCTGCAAAGGCAGTCTGATACATATATCCCGAAATTGCATTTTCTCTTGATGCAATCTCATCAAAATTTCCTATGGGGTTTTTGGAAAAGGTTGTGCCTGGTAGAAGCTTCGGGTCCCAGAAGCTTTCCGAAAGTACAACAATTATATCAGGTGAGGAGAAGTTTTCCCCTTTCTCTCCGTCATACTTATCCATTGTTTCCTTTATGCTCTCTTTGGAATATTCCTCCGGAGCTTCCATATCCATAGTCAGCATATTGAGTAAAAATCCACCAACAAAACCGTTTTCGCTGTGGTTTTTATCCTGATTTGCCGTCTGGGCAACGGACATATTATAAGTCTCCAAGGTCCTCTCAATCATCCACTGATTGCAGACGCTTACATACATAGAAAGGGCAATAACTCCTGCAAGGATAAATCTTGGGCCTGCCTTAATGGGAAGAGCTGTTTTTGAGATAAACAAGATAACCAGCATTCCTACACCGAGGGCAATTAAAAGACTGTACCAAAGGGGAAATCCCACCTTGACAAAGTCCGAAAGCGCCCCTATATTTCCAATCTGGGTAAAGGTTTCCCAAGGGTAAATATTCTCGCTCCGAAGGGCAAGTTTATAATAATTTGCAACGCCGAGGGACAGGCAGATTACAGAAAATGCACTGCCCGCCAGAGCACCTCTTTTGAAAATCAGATACAGTACAGTATAGAGACCATAAAGAGCTATAAGAGAAAAAACAACCGCTCCGCCGTTTTCGCCTATAAAATCAAATAGTCTTCCCATACTTTTAAAATGGAAATATTCGGTCAGAAGATATACATAAATCGGGAGGATAGACGACAAAACAATTCCTAAAATGCGGAATTTTGTTTCTTTCCGCCGAAACCCGTAGTTTTGCTTTGAAATTATGACATATTTATCCAAAAAAGCACACAAGGAGAAAGGCTTATGATAAGCCCTTCTCCTTGTTTTTCTTATGCCCTTATATCTTTTGTTTCTCAAAACATTTCAACTCGGTTTCTTTTATCTGTTAACAATATAAGAATTGTTCTCCTTTAAAAGTACATCGTGAGCTCCGCCCTCTATGATACTTGTTGCACTAACCAGAGTGATTTTCGCCTTTTCCTGAAGCTCAGGAATAGAGAGCGCGCCACAGTTACACATAGTTGAGCGAACCTTATTAAGACTGAGTCTTACATTGTCTCTAAGGCTTCCTGCATACGGAACATAGGAGTCAACTCCCTCTTCAAAGGAAAGCTTGCTTGCTCCGCCCATATCGTATCTCTGCCAGTTTCTTGCTCTGGCTGAGCCTTCGCCCCAATATTCTTTCATATAGTTTCCGTTAATGCTTACCTTGTTGGATGGGCTTTCGTCAAATCTTGCAAAGTATCTTCCAAGCATAACGAAATCAGCACCCATAGCAAGAGCTAATGTTATATGATAATCCTGAACGATACCGCCGTCGGCACAAATCGGGATATAAATACCTGTTTCCTTAAAGTATTCATCTCTTGCCTTAGCAACCTCCTGAACGGCTGTTGCCTGACCTCTGCCTATACCCTTTTGTTCACGGGTAATACAGATAGAGCCTCCGCCGATACCGATTTTAATAAAGTC
>JAZOAF010000106.1:0-21304 GCA_045595345.1 Clostridia bacterium
CAGATTTTTCTCGCCTTTGAGCCGATTGCTTCAAGCTCTTTTATATATTCCTCGGCTCTTTCATAGGTGTTTATCTCGCGATCCGCCCAGTCGATTGCCACCTTTTCAATATAGCGCATTGTCCCTTTCCCCTGGCTTACCGCATAGTTGATTATCATTATAACAACCTCAACGGGCAGGGAGAGCCAGTCCACAAAGGAATATAAAATCTCCATATCGTTACTGCTCAGTAGTTTTCCCATAAGCTTTTCTGCCTGGGAAAACAGATAGGACATATCCTTGTTTTTGGAAAGAGTTCTGTCAATTTCCGTATGAGTATAGGAAGGACGGGATGAAACTCTTGCTCTTATCTCGTCTTTCTTCTCCTCTTTGGAAGGTTTTTCAGTGAAAACATAGCTGTCGCCTTCTATTATTAAAAAGCCTTCCGCCTGCCAATATTCAATGGCGCCTTTAACTTTATGAGCTTTTATATCAAGAATGTCCGCCAGTTCTTCAAAAGAGAAAACTGTATTTTCCTTTTTATACATAGCTAAGATATAGACATAAATCCGAAAATATTCAGGTTTTGCAAATCTTCCCCACTTCTCAACAAACTCAAAGCCAAGCTCGAATTTTTCAGCCATATTTTCACCTCCCTTTAAACAATCATTTTCCTATTTTCCTACGCAGAATTTTTCAAACACTGCATTAACAATTTCTTCCTGAACGGTTTCCCCTGTAATTTCCCCAAGGCCTGCCGCCGCATCTTCAAGGTCGATATATAAAAGGTCATACGGAATTCCCATATCTATTCCCTCTTTAAGATTAATAAGCGCCTTCTCCGCCGCAACAAGAGCGTCACGGTGTCTGCGGTTGGAAATGCTTATTTCGTCCTCTTTGTCTCCTCTTTGGACAAACTTGTCGCATATTCTCTTCTCCAAAGCTTCAAGGCCGATTTTTTCACTATTTTGAGGAACAGCAAGAGGTATTATATCCTCTTTTTTAATTCCCAGTTCCTTTTCAATTTCCTCTATGGTAAGCCTTGGGGTTTTGTCCTGCTTATTTAGAACAGCCATAACATTTTTCCCGTCAAGGCTTTTTGAAATTTCTTTATCTTCTTCCGAAAGCTCTTCCGAGGAATCAAGAACAAATAACACCAAATCGGCTTCTTCTAAACTCTTCTTCGCCCTCTCAATACCTATTTTTTCCACAGCATCTTCGCTTTCTCTTATTCCCGCTGTGTCCGTCAAATGAATGGCAAGTCCACCCATATTTATATACTCTTCAACTGTGTCTCTTGTTGTGCCGGGAATGTCGGTGACTATCGCTCTGTCCTCGCCCAGAAGAGCGTTTAACAAAGAAGATTTTCCGACATTCGGTCTGCCGACAATAGACGCCTTAACTCCGTCACGGACAAATCTGCCCTTTTCGAAGCTATCTATAAGCTTTTTAATCTCGGTGTTTATTACTCCGACCTTATCTAAAAATTCGCTGTCTTCCATTTCCTCAATCTCGTCAGGGAAATCGGCAGTAGCACTGAGCCTTGCCGCAAGAGATAAAACCTCTTCTCTGAGAGCTTTTATTTTACTCCCAAGCTTTCCCGTAAGAGAAGAAGCCGCATCGTAAACACCAAGCTTTGACTTGGCATCAATTATATCCATAACCGCTTCTGCGCCGGAAAGGTCAACCTTGCCGTTTATGAATGCTCGACGGGTAAACTCCCCTGCCTCGGCGTGACGGATACCCAAATATTGAAGCTCATCCATTATAAGTCTTGCGGTCATTGTTCCGCCATGGCATTGAATTTCAACGACATCCTCGCCCGTGTAGGACTTAGGCGCACGCATAGAAACAACGAGGGCCTCGTCAATCGTTCTTCCCTCTCTGTCTTTAATGGTGCAAAGAGTCATCTTATGGCTCCCAATCGAGGAAAACACCTTTCCCGAAATGGGAAAGGCGATTTTATCCATAGAAGCCGTTGCATCTTCTCCGCTTATTCTTATGATTGCAATTCCACCGCTTCCCACAGGGGTTGCGATAGCACATATAGTATCAAAAAATTTCATAACTAATCTCTTTTAATATTGGTTATAATTTCGTCTATAACAGAGCGCAAATCTGAATTTTCATCAAGCTCTTTCTTAACCTTGCCAACACCGTGCATAGCTGTTGAATGGTCTCTCTTAAAGCTTTCGCCGATTTTCGGGAAAGACGGGTCGTCAAGAATTTCACGGCAGATATACATCGCCACCTGTCTCGGAAGAACAACATCGTTTGACCTTTTCTTAGAAACCAATGAGCCAGCAGGGAGCATATAATACTTTTCAACCTCGCTGATAATAACCTGAGGAGTTATTCTTCTCTTTTGCTGATTTTTCATAAGGTCAGCAATTGCCTCTGCAACAAGGTCCATTGTTATAAGACTTGTCCTCTTAATTCCTGCATAAAGAACGATTCTCTTAACCGCACCTTCAAGCTCACGGACATTGGACTTAACATTCTCTGCAATGAATGCAACAATATCATCGTCCACCTGCAAATACTCCGCTTGAAGCTTGCTTTTAAGAATAGCCATTCTTGTTTCATATTCAGGTGGCTGGACATCAACGGATAAACCGCTGCTGAATCTTGTTCTGATTCTTTCTTCAATCTGCGGAATGTCAGTGGGAAGTCTGTCACTTGTTAAAACGATTTGCTTATCGCTGTCATAAAGTGCATTGAATGTATGGAAAAGTTCTTCCTGAGCAAGTTCACGGCCTGCAAAGAACTGAACATCGTCGATTAAAAGAAGGTCAACCTTACGGTATTTATTCCGAAATTCCTGATTCGTTTTTTCTCTGATAGCTGTAACAAGCTCATATGTAAACTTCTCACTTGTTGTATATAAAACCTTGCGTTTTGGATAATTTTCAAGATAATAGTTGCCTATTGCGTGGAGCATATGTGTTTTGCCAAGTCCGCTTCCGCCATACAAGAAAAGCGGATTATATGCCTTTGATGGACTGTCTGTCTCTGCAACGGCAAGAGCGGCAACATATGCCATCTCGTTACTTTTCCCCTTAATGAAGTTATCAAAATTATATCTTGGATTAAGCGTACTTTCTTTTTGGAGCGGGTCATCATTTTCCTCTGTCATATCCTCGCTGACAATAACTTCAATGGTTCTCTTTTTAGATGTAACCATTTCAAGACAGCTTTCAATGAGAGAGAAATATTTAGTCATTATCATATTTCTGTTTACACCAAAAGGAACACAAAGAACAATCTTTGTGTCTGTCATACTAACCGCTTTAATAGGTTTAATCCAGGAATTAAAGGACACTGCCGAAATCTCATCGGCAAGCAAAGCAACAGCTTTCTCCCAAATCTCTGTAAGCTCCATTTCGCTTTTAACTCCTCTCCTTGAGGGGACAACCCCCCTATTATATCCTTTATCTTTTAACATACTCTATAATACCAGCTTTTTGGAATAATTTCAACCCCCAAAAAGACCAAAAACTGCGCGGTTTTTTCTACATTTTATACAACATACAAAATATGATATTTTTCGTTATTCTGAGCCACAATATCTTCCGTTTTTGCCCCTTCGGAAAAATTTATCCCCCAAAAAATTTTTTTGGGGGATAAATTTTAATCTTGTTTTTCCTGTGTTGCTTTTGAAAGAATTACGGTTATGAGAATTATTACTCCGATAACGGCAATTATGCCAAGCATTCCCATACCCATATATTTAAGATTTGCAACAAAATTCCATAAATTTATATTCATAAAAACCTCCCTTTCTTATAAGAAGAAATTCAGTATAAGGCCCCCTGCGATAACTGATGCAATCTGGCCTGACACATTAACGCCCATTGAGTGCATAAGCAAGAAGTTCTGCGGGTCTTCCGCAAGACCCATCTTGTGAACAACTCGGCCTGACATCGGGAAAGCAGAAATTCCTGCCGCCCCAATCATTGGGTTTATCTTCTTCTTTGTGAAAAGGTTGATGAATTTTGCAAACAAAACTCCGCCTGCTGTATCGAAAATAAATGCGAAAAGTCCAAGACCCATAATAATCAATGTGTCTACCTGTAAGAACTTATCCGCTGCCATCTGACTTGCAACCGTGATACCTAAGAAAATGGTTACAAGGTTTGCAAGAACCTTCTGGGCTGTTTCAGAAAGAGAATTTAGCACTCCGCATTCGCGAATTAAGTTACCGAACATCAAAAAGCCTACCAAGGAAACTGACTCAGGAGCAACGATACCTGCAACAACTGTTATGATAATAGGGAAGAGAATTTTGGTAGTCTTTGAAACCTCTTTTCCCTGATATTCCATCTTAATTTTACGCTCTTTCTTAGTGGTTAAAAGCTTAATGACAGGTGGCTGAATAATTGGCACAAGAGCCATATAAGAATATGCCGCAACCATTATAGCCCCTAAATATTTCGAGCCGAGCTTTCCTGCAACGAAGATTGATGTGGGGCCGTCAGCCGCACCGATAACCGCAATTGATGCCGCATCGTTTATATCAAAGAAGATGGACGCTGTGCAAAGGGTTAAGAAGATACCGAACTGCGCTGCCGCACCGAAAATCATAAGCTTCGGGTTGGAAAGAAGAGGGCCAAAGTCAATCATGGCGCCGATTCCTATAAACAAAATAAGGGGGAAAAGCTCATTTGCGATGCCTGCATTAAAGAGAGTTGTTAAAACACCTTCCTCTGCGATAACGCTTCCAAAAGGAAGGTTAACCAGAATTGCGCCAAAACCCATAGGGAGAAGGAGAGTTGGCTCCATATCCTTCTTAATGGCAAGATAAATGAGAATTCCGCCGATTATCCACATAACAATCATCTGCCAGGAAATAGCAGACAGATTTTCAATAAGCATTTCTATAATTTCCATTTTTATGCCTCCGCACTAAAATTTTACAAAACGATTATATCATATTATCTTCTAAAAGTAAACACATTTTATCAGCTTACAACCAAAAACCCACAGGCAAATACCTGTGGGTTTTGTTTTTGATTAAACGAGTTCCAATACTGCAACCTCAGCGGCATCACCGCGTCTTGGGCCAATCTTTATAACTCTTGTGTAACCGCCGTTACGCTCAGCATATTTCGGAGCGATTTCCGCAAATAACTTTGTAACAACATCCTCTTTTGTAATCCAAGCAAGAGCCTGGCGTCTTGTATGAAGAGTATTTTTCTTACCAAGAGTAATCATTTTATCAGCCAACTTCTGTACTTCCTTAGCACGAGTAACTGTTGTTTCAATCTTACCGTTTTCAAGGAAAGAAGTTGTAAGGTTTCTGAGCATCGCTTTTCTCTGATCTGTAGGTCTTCCTAATTTTCTTTGGATTGCCATACTATTCACCTCTTTCAAATAATTCTTCACTTTTTAAAAGTGAAACTAGCGCAAACAACTATTCTTCGTCATTTGCAAGAGCAAGTCCCATAGAAGCAAGTTTTGCAATAACTTCTTCCAAAGATTTGCGTCCGAGATTTCTAACCTTCATCATATCGTTTTCGCTACGAGCTGTTAAATCCTGAACAGTGTTAATACCTGCTCTCTTTAAACAGTTGTAAGAACGAACTGATAAGTCGAGTTCTTCAATGGTTGTTTCAAGGACTTTAACAATCTTGTTTTCGCCCTTTTCAACCAAAAATTCTGTTTCCTTAGCTCTGTCTGATAAGTCGATGAACAGATTTAAGTGTTCATTCATTATCTTAGCGCCGAGGGATACAGCGTCCGGCGGATTAATTGTTCCGTTTGTCCAGACTTCTAAGATGAGCTTGTCATAATCTGTAATCTGACCAACTCTTGTATTTTCAACCGTATAGTTAACCTTTTCAACCGGTGTGTAGATAGAATCTACCGGGATTAAGCCAACGATAGGCTGAAGCATCTGCTTGTTCTTGTCAGCGGAAACATATCCTCTGCCCTTATCAAGAGTAAGCTCCATAAAGAGCTTTGCATCTTCGTTAAGTGTTGCAATGTGTAAATCGCCGTTTACGATTTCAACATCAGAGTCACATTTAATATCTCTTGCGCAAATCTCGCCTGCACCTTCGTGGTTAATATAAACCGTCTTAGGTCCGTCAGCGTGAAGCTTAACAGCAAGGGACTTAATGTTAAGTATAATTTCCGTAACATCTTCCTTAACGCCTGGGATAGTTGAGAATTCATGGTTAACATTCTCAATCTTAACAGAAGTTACCGCAGCGCCCGGAAGAGATGAAAGAAGAATTCTTCTAAGTGAGTTACCAAGTGTTATACCGTAGCCTCTTTCAAGGGGGTCAACAACAAATTTTCCGTATTTTTCGTCCTCAGAAATGGAAACGCACTCTACTTTTGGTTTTTCGATTTCTATCATATTTAGCCCTCCTATTTTCTAATTGTTTCTACTTTGTACCAAAGGTACCATTTAGGGCCGTAGCAAAGGATAAATCCCATGCTATGCAGATTATTTGCTGTAAAGTTCGACGATAAGGTGTTCTTCGATTGGAAGATCGATATCATCTCTTTCTGCAAATGCAACTACTTTACCTTCTAAAGTATCCTTGTTCATATCAAGCCACTTCGGAACAGCTCTTCCTTCTGTTGAAGCGAGAACTGTATCAAACTTAGCGCTCTTACGGCTTGTCTCAGCAACTGTGATAACATCGCCAACCTTAACGAGATAAGAAGGAATGTTAACCTTCTTGCCGTTTACTAAGAAATGAGCATGAGATACGAGCTGTCTAGCTTCCGGTCTTGAAACTGCAAGACCGAGTCTGTAAACAACATTGTCAAGTCTTCTTTCAATAAGTGTTAAGAGGTTTTCACCTGTAACACCCTGCTTTTTATTAGCAAGCTCAAAATAATGAGCAAACTGCTTTTCTAAAATACCATAAGCGCGTCTAACCTTCTGCTTTTCACGAAGCTGCATACCGTAACCGGAGAGCTTGCGACGACCCTGACCGTGCTGGCCCGGAGCGTATGCGCGTCTTGTGATAGCGCACTTGTCTGTGTAACATCTGTCACCCTTTAAGAATAACTTCTGTCCTTCTCGTCTGCATATTCTGCAAACTGATTCAGTATATCTTGCCATTTACAATTCACCTCCTGTAATTATACCCTTCTTCTCTTAGGTGGTCTACAACCATTGTGAGGAATAGGTGTAACATCCTTAATCATATTAACTTCAAGTCCTGCAACCTGAAGCGCACGAATCGCAGCTTCTCTACCGCTACCTGGTCCCTTAACATATACTTCAACATATTTAAGGCCGTGTTCCATAGCAGCCTTTGCCGCTGTTTCTGCAGCCATCTGCGCTGCGAATGGTGTGCTTTTTCTTGAACCTCTAAAGCCCAAGCCACCGGCACTTGCCCAAGAAAGTGCATTACCTTCTGTGTCTGTAATTGTAACAATTGTATTGTTAAATGTAGACTTGATATGAGCAGCACCGCGTTCTATATTTTTCTTCTCTCTACGACGTCTGGTCTTCTTTACTGCCTTTGCCATAGTTAATTCACCTCCTGAAGATGCGCTAAAACGCAAATTCCATATTCAATAAAAAAGTATTATTTCTTTTTGTTGGCCATTGTTTTTCTAGGGCCTTTTCTGGTTCTCGCATTTGTCTTTGAACGCTGTCCTCTAACTGGTAAGCTCTTTCTGTGACGAAGCCCTCTGTAACAGTTGATTTCAATAAGACGCTTAATGTCGAGAGCTACATCGCGACGAAGGTCACCTTCAACGCTGTAATTGTCGATTTCTGCTCTGAGGGCAGAAACTTCATCTTCTGTTAAATCACGAACTCTTGTGTCAGGATTAATTCCTGTTGCTGCCAAGATTTTCTTTGATGTAGAAAGACCGATACCGAATATATAAGTTAATCCGATTTCAACTCTCTTTTCGTTTGGTAAGTCAACACCTGCTATACGTGCCATACTCCAATTCACCTCCATAAATTATTATTTTTTGAAAAGTATGGAGCAGAATTTCACTTATCTCCGAAGGCTTTTCCTCCTTCGGAACATCAGCTTATACGAAAGTTTTCTTAGAAACATTTCAAAGTGGTTCATAAGCCTAACCCTGCTCTTGAAAATTTAAGGTTTGTCCTCTGATTAACCCTGCTTCTGCTTATGACGAGGATTTTCACAGATAACCATTACCTTACCTTTTCTTCTAATTATTTTACACTTTTCACAGATAGGTTTTACTGAAGGGCTTACTTTCATTTTCCTTCACCTCCTATAGAAATTATTAGTTCCTGCCCAGAGGGCATTGCTAACCTAACTATTATACCAACAAAGTATCGTTTTGTCAATGCTTTTTCGCTATTTTCCTAAGTTTTTTTACTTAGCACGCCAAGTAATTCTACCTTTTGTTAAATCATAAGGCGAGATTTCAACTGTTACTGTATCTCCTGGCAAAATTCTTATATAATGCATTCTGAGTTTGCCGGAAATGTGTGCTAAAATTTTGTGTCCGTTTTCAAGTTCAACCTGAAACATTGCATTTGGCAGAGCTTCCAATACTTTACCTTCTACTTCCAAAACATCTTCCTTTGCCACAAGCATTCCCTCCTTTCCTTATTTGCTCTCAAAACTTTTTATCTCCTGCTTTACCCGGGCATTTGTAATTTTTTCGCCCTTTTCAAGCATTTCTTTAAATTCTTTTGTAGCTTCTCCCGAAAGCTTTATATGCTTCGGGTTTTTCTTTTTGATTTTATCCATCTTCCGGAGCTTGCCATCGCAAATTCCCGCCAGATTATTTTCAAAAGACATAACAATAAAAAACCTGTCTTTATCTCTTCCCGACACAGACTTTACAATATCTCCGAGAGAAAACTTAACCGGGTTATTCATTTTGCCCTCCATATCAGTCAACAAATGTAAGTAAAACGGGCTCACCGTCTGTTATCAAAATGGTATTTTCGTAATGGGCGGATAGTTTTCTGTCCGCAGTTAAAACTGCCCAGCCATCATCGGCAACAAGGTATTCCTTTTCTCCCTGATTAACCATGGGTTCAACAGCAATAGCCATTCCGGCTTTAAGCCTTGGGCCTCTGTTTAAGCATACATAGTTCGGAATATCCGGCTCCTCATGGAGATGAGCGCCGATTCCGTGTCCGCAATAGTCTCGAAGAACACTAAAACCGTTTTCTTCGACATAGCCTTGGATTGCAGAGGAAATATCTCTTATGCGGAAACCTTCTTTTGCAAGTTCTGCCCCTTTAAAGAAACTTTCTTTCGTTACATCAATAAGGCGCTGGGCCTCACTGCTGATTTTCCCTACGCCAAAAGTTCTTGCCGCATCGCCGTGATAGCCTTTATAACAGGCACCCACATCTATGCTGACAATGTCCCCCTCTAAGAGAGGCTTGTTATTCGGGAAGCCGTGAATGATAACATCGTTCACGCTGGCACAGACACTTGCAGGGAAGCCGTTATAGTTTTTAAAGGAAGGGATGCAGCCCTGACTTCTGATATACTTATCAGCAATATCATTAAGCTGAGCCGTTGTAACCCCGACTTTAACCGCTTCTTCAACTCTTTTAAGAGCTTCGCCTGTTACTCTGCCTGCAATTTTCATCAGCTCTATTTCAGATTTTGATTTAATATTTATCATATCTCTACTCTCCGAGAACCTTTAAAACCTCATCGGCTGTATCGGAAATATTCTCCTTGCCATAAGCAGTTTTAAGCATACCTTTTTCCTCATAATACTTTTTAAGAGGTTCTGTCTGGTTATGGTATGTGTTAAGACGCTCTTTAACGGTTTCAGGCTTATCGTCCGCTCTTGCAACCAGATTTCCGCCACAATTATCGCAAACGCCCTCCACCTTTGGGACCCTGTGTATCTTATGATAGGTGCTTCCACAGTTTTTACATTCAAGCCTTCCGCCGAGTCTTTCAATAATAGTCTCATCGGCAACTTCAATGGTTAAAACCATATCAATTTCAATGTCAGATTTATCAAGTGCTTCTGCCTGAGCAAGGTTTCTTGGGAAGCCATCCAGGATAAAACCGTTTTTGCAATCTTCTTTACTAAGACGGTCTGAAACAACCTCTATCATAACCTCATCAGGAACGAATCTTCCGTCGTTGATATATTTGCCGGCAATTTCACCAAGTCTTGTTCCATCGCTGATATTCTTTCTAAGAATTGCGCCGGTGGATATGGTTGGTATGTTAAAATGTTTTGAAAGCAGCTCCGCCTGTGTGCCTTTACCTGCCCCGGGGGCCGCCAAAATAATAAGTTTCATAACAACGCCAATCCTTTCGAATTTACAATCTTTTCCCCATTATTTTGTGAAATTTACAAAATCCCGATAAAACTCCACAAGGGGTTTGCCTCAAAATCAGATTATGAGGCAATCCCCTGTTTAAGAACTTTATTTTTTTATTCTAAAAATCCCTTGTAGTGACGCATAATCATCTGGGACTCGAGCTGCTTAACAGTTTCAAGAGCAACACCAACTACGATAAGGATTGATGTTCCACCTATTGCAAAACCAGCCATTCCGACAACTGTGTTTAAGAAAATCGGAAGAACTGCAATAAGTCCTAAGAATATAGCACCAACCAATGTGATTTTTGATAAAACTCTGCTAACGAAATCAGATGTTGGTCTGCCCGGACGGATGCCAGGAACGAAACCTCCGTTCTGCTTCATATTGTTAGCAATTTCAATTGGGTTGAACTGAATTGCTGTATAGAAATATGTGAAGAACAAAATAAGAATGAAGTAGAATACTCCATAAGTTACTGTTGTTGTGTTAAACACATTTCTGAGCATCCAGCCCCAGAAGCCTTCAGAGTTTGCTGTAACACCGAAGAAGGAACAAATTGTTCCGGGGAATGCCATAATTGACATAGCAAAAATGATAGGCATAACACCGGATGATGTAACCTTAATCGGAATATGAGTGCTCTGACCGCCGTACATTTTTCTGCCCACTACTCTCTTTGCATACTGAACAGGAATTCGTCTTTCAGCTTCGTTGAATGTTACGACAAAACCGATAACAACGATTGCAACAATGATGATTGCTAAAACGCCAATCCATCCGTAGTTGCCTGCTGTTGCATAGTTCCAGAGAGACATAACGAGCTGTGGACCACGGGATACGATACCTGCAAAGATGATAAGGGAAATACCGTTACCGATTCCTTTGTCAGTAATCTGTTCGCCGAGCCACATAAGGAATGCTGTACCTGCTGTAAATGTTATAACAATTACAAAAGCGCTTAAAAAGCCTGGGTTAACAACTGCACTCCTTAACATGAAATAGAGACCGATTGCCTGGATAAGAGCCAAAACAACTGTTCCGTATCTCATGAGCTGAGCAATTTTCTTTCTTCCTTCTTCTCCTTCTTTCTGCAATCTTTCAAGAGCTGGGATTGCAACACAAAGAAGCTGCATAATGATTGATGAGTTAATGTATGGTGTAATACTCATCGCGAAAATTGTTGCATTCTGGAACGCACCACCGGATACCATGTTGATGAATCCGAAAAGTGTGTTCTCTTTGTTTGCAAAAATTTCAGCCATTACATCGCCTTGAAGAAGTGGAACAGGGATAACTGACCCTAAACGAAAAATTACAATCATAAGAAGTGTATATAAGATTCTTTTTCTAAGATCAGCAATCTTCCATGCGTTCTTAATGGTTTCTAACATCTTATACCACCTCAACCTTTCCACCGGCAGCAACAATCTTTTCTTCTGCTGTCTTGCTAAATCTCTTAGCCTTAACAGTTAAAGACTTTGTGATTTCGCCTCTTCCTAAGATAACAACGCCGTCACAAATCTTAGAAATAATGCCGTTTTCCTTTAAAACTTCTGCTGTTACTTCAGTTCCGTTTTTAAGTTTATTTAATGCTTCAACATTAACAGAAACATATTCCTTTGCGAAAATATTTGTGAAACCACGCTTTGGAAGTCTTCTGTAAATAGGCATCTGACCACCTTCAAAGCCAGGACGAACACCGCCACCGCTTCTAGCATTCTGACCCTTATGTCCGCGTCCGCTTGTCTTACCGTTACCGCTTCCGTGGCCTCTACCTACTCTGAAATAATCCTTTTTTGAGCCTTCGCTCGGAGATAATTCATGAAGTTTCATATTGAGTACACCTCCTCTTACAGTTTTGATTTATTCTCTTTGGGCGCTATATTACGCCTCTTCTACCTTTACAAGGTGAGAAACCTTAAAAATCATACCTCTTATCTGAGCGTTGTCAGGTTTCTCTACGCACTGATGAAGCTTTCTTAAACCGAGTGCTTCAACTGTTGCAATCTGGTCTTTCTTACATCCGATTGTGCTCTTTGTAAGTGTAACCTTTAATGTTTTAGCCATAGGTTATAAACCTCCAATCTCATTTATATAAGGCTTAACCTAAAATTTCTTCAGGCTTTCTGCCTCTGAGCTCAGCAACTTCTTCAATGCTCTTGAGTGCTGCCAAAGCTTCAACTGTTGCAGAAACAACATTTTTAGGGTTGTTGCTTCTTAAACATTTTGTTCTGATATCTCTGATACCTGCAAGCTCAAGCACCGCACGAACCGGGCCGCCTGCGATAACGCCTGTACCTTCAGAAGCAGGCTTTAAAAGAACTCTTCCTGCACCATATTCACCGATTACTTCGTGAGGAATTGTTGTTCCAACCATAGGAACAGTAATCATGTTCTTCTTTGCGTCATCAATACCCTTTCTAATAGCATCAGAAATTTCAGCAGCCTTACCCATACCGTATCCAACATGGCCGTTCTCGTCACCAACAACAACTAATGCGCTGAAACGGAAGGTTCTACCACCTTTTACAACCTTGGCAACACGGTTAAGAGTTACTACTGTTTCTTTTATATCAAGAACGCTTGCGTCTACACGCTCCTGTTTTCTTGTTCTTTCTACTCTTTCTGCCATTTATCTTTTCACCTCTTTTAACTTAGAATTCAAGGCCACCTTCACGAGCACCTGCTGCAAGTTCTGCAACACGGCCGTGATATAAATATCCGCCTCTGTCAAATACAACTTCTTTAATGTTCTTCTCTGCTGCTTTCTTTGCGATAAGCTCACCTACTGCCTTAGCTGCGTTGCAGTTTCCGCCGTAGTTTGCTTTAAGCTCAGCATCGAGAGTTGAAGCTGATACCAAAGTCTTGCCAGTTGTATCATCTATAATCTGAGCATAGATGTTTTTAAGACTTCTATATACGCAGAGTCTTGGACAAGCCTCTGTTCCGGATATTTTTCTGCGAACTCTTGCGTGACGGGCCTTTCTGGCTGCCTCGCTGTTCTTTCTTTTAATCATTAAAATCGCACCTCCTTGCGGTTTAGGTATAGAAGTATAAAATCAATCCTAAAAATAAGATTATTTCTTCTTAGAACCTGTTTTACCTTCTTTTCTTCTGATAGTTTCATCAATATACTTGATACCTTTACCCTTATAAGGTTCCGGTGGTCTCTTTTCTCTTACATTAGCAGCGAACTGACCTACCTTCTGCTTATCAGGACCTGAGATTATAATCTGGTTAGGCTGAGGAACATCAATTTTTATGCCATCGATTTCTTCCATTTCAACCTGATGAGAATAACCAAGGTTCATTACAAGCTTATTGCCCTGCTTTGCAGCTCTGTAACCAACGCCGTTGATTTCAAGCTCCTTCTTAAAGCCCTGACTCGCGCCTGTAATCATATTTGCGATAAGTGTACGGGTTAATCCGTGTAAAGACTTGTGTTCTTTCTTTTCACTTGGTCTTTCAACAGTGATTACATTTCCGTCTACCTTAATAATCATATCGCTGCTTAATTCCTGTGTTAAAGTGCCCATAGCACCTTTTACAGTAACTTCGTTGTTTGCGCCTACTTTAACTTCAACCCCTGCCGGGATTTCGATAGGCATCTTACCTATACGAGACATTTAATATTCCTCCTTTCTTACCAAATAAATGCTAAAACTTCACCGCCAACATTGTTACGGCGAGCTTCCTTATCTGTCATGATACCCTTTGATGTAGAGATAATGGCAATACCAAGGCCCTTTAATACTCTTGGGAGTTCTTCGCAAGAAGCATAAATTCTGAGACCCGGCTTACTTACTCTTTTAAGGCCTGTAATAACCTTCTGCTTGTTTTCAGCATATTTAAGAGTTATTCTGATAACGCCCTGTGTTGCGTCTTCAATATACTCAACATTCTTAACATATCCTTCATCAAGCAAAATCTTAGCGATTGCCTTTTTCATATTTGACGCAGGAATATCTACGCTTACATGTCTCTGATTATTTGCATTTCTGATTCTTGTAAGCATATCTGCGATTGGATCTGTAATGTGCATATTTTTTCCTCCTTTTTATAGGATTTTAAGAGTCAGTTTGGCTTTCCGCACTGATTATCTTAACCACTTAACCCTTTTTTGAGTTTCTTAATATTCTTTTGCGGCTACGCCGCCTCTTCCTTACCAGGAAGCTTTCTTAACACCCGGAATTTGACCCTTGTATGCCAATTCACGGAAGCAGATTCTGCAAATACCAAACTTACGAAGGTAAGCGTGAGGTCTTCCGCAGATTTTGCATCTGTTGTATTCTCTTGTAGAATACTTTTGTTTTCTCTGCTGTTTTACAACCATTGACTTTTTAGCCATGCTTTATAATTCCTCCATTCTTACAGAGTCTTGGCAAAATTCATTATCTTGTAAACGGTGCGCCCATAAGTGTAAGAAGCTCTCTTGCTTCTTCGTCTGTCTGAGCTGTTGTTACGAAAATAATATCCATGCCTCTAAGCTTATCAATCTTATCATAATCTATTTCAGGGAATATAAGCTGTTCCTTAATACCCATGGAATAGTTTCCTCTACCGTCAAATGAATTCGGGTTTATACCTCTGAAGTCACGAACACGAGGAAGAGCTGCGTTGAAAAGTCTGTCAACGAACTCATACATCTTTGAGCCTCTGAGTGTAACCTTACAGCCGATGCTCATTCCTTCTCTTAATTTGAAGGAAGCAACTGACTTTCTAGCCTTTGTTACAACAGCCTTCTGACCTGTGATAAGTTCAAGGTCATTAATTGCACTGTCAATAGCCTTTGAATTTTCTTTTGCTTCGCCAACGCCGATGTTAACAACAACCTTGTCAAGCTTTGGAATCTGCATAACACTCTTGTAGTTATACTTTTTCATCATAGCGTCTTTGATTTCTTTTGTATAGCGTTCTTCAAGTCTCATTTAACTGTACCTCCTTCCGTAATTATTCACCTATTGTTTCTCCGCACTTCTTGCAGTAACGAACATGAGTTCCGTCTTCCAATACCTTACGGCCAACTCTTGTTGCTGCCTTACATTTAGAGCATACATTCATAACCTTACTTGCATAAATTGGTGTTTCCTGACTGATTATACCGCCTGCTTCACCCATTCTGCGTGGTTTCTTGTGCTTTGTTGCCATTGAAACGCCTTCAACGATAACCTTGCGTGTTTTTGGGTCAACTGACAATACTTTGCCCTGCTTACCCTTATCTTTACCAGAAAGAACAACTACTGTGTCGCCTTTCTTAACATGCATTTTAATCATATTCTTATCCTCCTTTCACGGTCGGAATTACTAAAATTATTTAGTATTATAATACTTCCGGTGCAAGAGATAAAATCTTCATATAATCCTTATCACGAAGCTCTCTTGCAACAGGCCCGAATATACGAGTTCCTCTTGGTGTCTTGTCATCCTTGATGATAACTGCAGCGTTTTCATCAAATCTTATTTTAGAACCGTCAGCTCTTTTAACGCCCTGAACAGATCTAACAATAACAGCCTTAACAACATCACCTTTTTTAACAGCACCGCCGGGTGTTGCTTTTTTAACAGATGCTACGATTACATCACCGATGTTACCATATCTTCTGAAAGAACCACCCAAAACTCTGATACACATAAGTTCTTTTGCACCGCTGTTGTCAGCAACTTTTAATAATGTCTGCTGTTGTACCATAATGGATTTCCTCCTAACTTAAAAACATTCTAATTTGAATTTTCACCGAAAAGGTTAATTATTTAGCCTTTTCAACGATTTCGACTACTCTCCATCTCTTGTCCTTAGAGAGTGGTCTGGTTTCCATAACCATAACCTTATCGCCTATGCCACATTCATTTTTCTCATCGTGTGCTTTAAGCTTATAAGTATTCTTAATAACCTTGCTGTAAACAGGATGCTTAACGCTGTCCTTAATAGCTACAACAACTGTTTTGTCCATTTTATCGCTTACAACCTCGCCAATACGGGTTTTACGATAGTTACGCTCTATACTCATCTAAACACACCTCCTATTAATTAATGTCGGCACCGAGGCCCATTTCTTTTTCTCTTAAAATAGTTTTAAGCTTTGCAATATCCTTTTTAACCGCAGGAATTCTCATAGGATTATCCAACTGATTTGTTGCGTTCTGAAAGCGCAGATTGAACAATTCTTCTTTCAAATCCTGAATTTTGATTACTATTTCCTCTGCTGAAAGGTTTCTGATTTCACTTGCTTTCATTACTTATCACCTTCCATTTCCTGGTCAGCTTTTCTTACAAACTTACACTTGAGTGGAAGCTTGTGCATAGCAAGACGCATAGCTTCACGAGCTACTTCTTCGCTAACGCCGCCAATTTCAAATAAAATTCTGCCTGGCTTAACAACTGCTACCCAGTATTCCGGTGAACCCTTACCGCTACCCATACGAGTTTCAGCTGGTTTTTCTGTTACCGGCTTATCAGGGAATATCTTAATCCAAACCTTACCGCCTCTCTTTGTGTATCTTGTCATAGCGATACGGGCAGCCTCAATCTGGTTGCTTGTTATCCAAGCTGGGCTTGTTGCTTGGAGACCGAAATCTCCGTAAACAACCTTATTACCGCGGGAAGCTTTACCTTTCATTCTTCCACGCATAACTCTTCTGTATTTAACTCTTTTTGGGGATAACATTATTTCTTGCCTCCTTCCTTAACTTTGGCAGGAGCTTCTTTCTTTACTTTCTTGCTTTCTGCAAGAACTTCGCCCTTATAAATCCAAACCTTAACGCCGAGCTTGCCGTAAGTTGTATCAGCTTCAGCAAAACCGTAGTCAATGTCTGCTCTGAGTGTCTGAAGCGGGATAGTTCCCTCGTGGTACTGTTCTGTTCTTGCGATTTCAGCTCCGCCTACACGGCCTGAAACGGCAGCCTTAATACCCTTAGCACCCATTTTCATTGTTCTTGTCATACACTGTTTCATAGCTTTTCTGAAAGAAATTCTTCTTTCGAGCTGTGATGCAATGTTTTCTGCAACGAGCTGTGCGCTCAAATCGGCATTCTTTATTTCGATTACATTCAAAATAACAGTTTTGCCTGTGAGGTTTTCAACCTCTTTCTTTAATTTTTCTATTTCAGTGCCGCCTTTACCGATGATGATACCCGGCTTAGCTGCATGAATAGACAAGCGGATTTTGTTTGCAAATTTTTCAATTTCAATCTTTTCAACGCCTGCCTGGAAAAGCTTTTTCTTAAGATAAACTCTAAGGTTATAATCTTCTACGAGATTATCGCCGTAATTTTTCTTATCAGCATACCAGCGTGAATCCCAGTCTTTAATAACGCCTACACGAATACCGTGTGGATTAACTTTCTGACCCATGCTATTTTACCTCCTTCTTGGTATTATTCTTTCTCTGCAACTTTCAATGTGATGTGGCTTGTTTTCTTATTGATTCTGAAAGCACGACCCTGCGCTCTGGCCTGAACTCTTTTAAGAGTTGGACCCTGGTCTGCGAAAACCTCAGAAACATAAAGGTTTTCCACATTCATATTGTGGTTGTTTTCCGCATTTGCGATAGCGGATTTGAGTAATTTCTCTACAACCGGACTTGCTGCCTTTGGTGTATTCTGTAAAATACCGAGAGCAACGCCAACCGGCTTATTTCTGATTAAATCTATAACTATGCGTACTTTTCTTGGTGCGATACGCACATGAGTAACTTTAGCTACTGCTTCCATTTGCTTTAAGCTCCTTTCTGATAGAGTTATCAAAACCTCAATTATTTAGAAGTTTTAGCACCTGCATGACCCTTAAAGGTTCTGGTTGGAGCAAATTCTCCAAGCTTATGACCTACCATATCTTCTGTTACATATACCGGAACATGTTTTCTTCCGTCATATACCGCAATAGTATGTCCTACCATTTCAGGGAAAATTGTAGATGCTCTTGACCATGTCTTAACTACGGCCTTTTCGCCTTTTTCGTTCATTGCAACAATCTTGCGCATTAAACTATCTTCAACGAAAGGTCCTTTTTTAATACTGCGACCCATTAGGTGACCTCCTTAATTATTTTTCTGAAAAACCATCGTTTTTCAATTACTTCGCATTTCGTCTCTTAACAATAAACTTGTTAGACTTATTCTTCTTATCTCTTGTCTTGTAGCCGAGAGCCGGTTTACCCCAAGGAGTAACAGGGCTTGGTCTACCGATTGGTGACTTACCTTCACCACCACCGTGCGGATGGTCGTTCGGGTTCATTACAACACCGCGGACTGTTGGTCTGAATCCCATATGGCGCTTTCTGCCCGCTTTACCGATGTTGATGTTTTCGTGTTCACCGTTACCTACCATACCGATTGTAGCACGGCAGTTAAGTCTTATAAGACGAACTTCGCCGGAAGGAAGTCTTACCTGTCCGTATCCGTTTTCCTTAGCCATAAGCTGTGCAAAGTTACCTGCGGAGCGAACTAACTGTCCGCCTTTTCCCGGATTTAATTCTACATTGTAGATTAAAGTACCAACAGGAATGTCTTCAAGCATCATTGCGTTACCGGGCTTAATGTCTGCACCCTTACCGGATACAACTGTGTTGCCCTTTTTAAGACCTTCTGGAGCAATGATGTATGTCTTTGTACCGTCTTCATACTGTAAAAGAGCGATATTTGCGCTACGGTTCGGATCGTATTCGATTGAAAGAACTGTAGCTGGCATACCATCCTTGTTTCTCTTAAAGTCAATAATTCTATACTTTCTTTTAGCACCGCCGCCACGATGTCTTACTGTAATTCTACCGTAAGAGTTACGACCTGCTTTACTGTGAAGAGGGCTGAGAAGAGATTTCTCAGGAGCCACTTTATCGATTTCTTCAAAAGTAGAAACAGTCATCTGACGAAGCGAAGGTGTTGTAGGATTATATTTCTTTATTCCCATGATTACATCTCCTTATCTTCAATTTTAACGCGCTCTTGCGTTAAACTGTCCGTTGTTGATTAGTTTTCAAAAATTTCGATTGTCTTGCTGTCAGCTGTAAGCTTAACTACTGCTTTCTTCCAAGACGCTCTTTTACCGATATGAACACCCATTCTCTTGGTCTTACCGTCATAGTTGATAGTTGTAACCTTTTCAACCTTAACTTTGAAAATTTCTTCAACAGCCTTCTTAATCTGGATTTTGTTTGCAGATGGAAGAACCTCAAAGGTGTATTTCTTGTCCGCAACCTGTTCCATGCTCTGTTCTGTTATAATTGGTCTTTTAATAATATCGTGAGCTGTTAAATTCATTATGCGTACACCTCCTCGAGTTTATCTACTGCATCCTTTAAGATAATGCATTTTGTGTGATTTAAAACTTCGTATGTGTTAATCGCACCAACGAAAGTTGTATCAACACCCTTAATGTTTCTTGCTGACATAACAACATTCTTGTCGTTTTCAGGAAGAACGAAGAGAGCTTTTTCGCTAACTCCTAAATTCTTTAAAACATCAGCTATCTGCTTTGTTTTGATTCCCTCAAAGCTCATAGCATCAAGAACGATTAAATCCTTGTCCTTAACTTTTGAAGATAAAGCAGACACCAATGCGAGTCTTCTTACCTTCTTATTTACAGCGTAGCCGTAATCTCTTGGCTTAGGACCGAGAGCGATTCCTCCGCCAACCCACTGAGCAGCACGGATACTACCCTGTCTTGCACGGCCTGTACCCTTCTGTCTCCAAGGCTTAATACCACCGCCGCGCACTTCGCTGCGTGTCTTTGTGCTCTGTGTGCCCTGTCTCTGGTTTGCAAGGTAGTTAACAACTACTTCGTGCATAACATCGCTTCTAACAGCTGCGCCGAACACTTTATTGCTTAATTTTACATCTCCGACTTTCTCGCCGGCTATATTATACATAGCTACTGTAGGCATATCTTAAATCCTCCTTTCTGTGGTTTAGGCTTTTGCCTTAACTGCGTTCTTTATAATGAGCAAACCACCCTTAGGGCCAGGAACGCTTCCCTTAACTAAAAGTAAGTTACGCTCTGTATCAACTTTAACTAAGTCTAAGTTCTGAATTGTAACTGTTTCAACACCATAGTGTCCTGGGAGTCTCTTACCCTTGAATACTCTTGATGGTGAAGAACAAGCACCGAGAGAACCAGGGCCTCTGTGATAATGGCTACCGTGAGTCATAGGACCTCTGTGAGTTCCCCATCTCTTAATTGTTCCGGCATAACCATGACCTTTACTTGTACCTGTAACATCAATCATTTCTCCGCTTTCGAATGCGTCAACCTTGATTTCGTCGCCAACATTCATATCAGCTGCGCCGTCAAGCTTGAATTCTTTTACATAACGCTTAACGCTAACGCCTGCCTTAGCAAAATGACCTTTCTCCGGCTTATTAGCCTTCTTTTCTTTCTTGTCCACGAAGCCAACCTGAACTGCACTGTAACCGTCAATTTCAACTGTCTTCTTCTGAACAACGCTGCACGGACCTGCTTCAATAACTGTAACAGGAACGAGTGTGCCGTCTTCTGCAAAAATCTGTGTCATACCAAGCTTTTTGCCCAAGATTGCTTTTTTCATAATTTTTTCCTCCTAATTTTCATGCGCATCGGTTTAAACTAAACATACGCACGGGTTATTGGTTGACATTATGCCAACATGACCAAAATTTTACCGTTTCTTCCAAGATTAAATCTTGAGCTCGATATCAACACCAGCCGGCAAATCAAGGTGTTTGAGCGCATCGATTGTCTTAGCTGTTGGAGCAAGGACATCGATAAGTCTCTTGTGAGTTCTCAGTTCAAACTGCTCACGGCTGTCCTTATACTTATGAACTGCTCTTAAAATTGTAACAACTTCCTTCTTTGTCGGAAGCGGAATAGGACCTGATACCTTAGCTCCTGTTCTCTTAGCAGTTTCCACAATCTTCTCTGCACTCTGGTCAACGAGATTGTGGTCGTAAGCTTTAAGTCTGATTCTGATTTTTTCTGCTGCCATTTTAGACCCTCCTTAAAAATTTCCGAGCAACTCTTCGTTTTTGCTCGCTTTTTTAATCCGCTGTGTCGGGCGTTTCTCACAGCTATATAATAAAACCCGAACCT
>JAZOAF010000107.1:0-2301 GCA_045595345.1 Clostridia bacterium
ATCAAAAAGCTTTCCAAACATATTTATAAGCGGTGCATTTATGATTGTTAAAATAACAGTCCCTACGCCTATTCCTTGAAGGCTTTTGTTTAAGAAAACAGCAAGAACTACCGAAAGCATCAAAAATGAAATATCAAACCCTAATTTGATTTTGCTGATTTCAACATTAAAGTATCCTGCAATCTCCTTAACAAACACCTCGTAAGATTGAAGCGGCAATGCAGTTTTGAAGAAAAATGCAATTGCCATACTTACCGAAAGTTCGCCAAAAACAAAAGCAAAAATACGGATAACCAATGTATCATAGACTTCTCCGCCGCCTAAAACAAACAGCCAGAAATCCAGAACCAGTCCTGATATAATTGCGGTAGCGAAAGAAAAAATAAAGTTAAGCTTTACCCTTTTTATGATAACACAAAGAATAACCAAAAGAGCTGTCTGCAAAATATATTCAGAGGTCCCCTGAGTATACCAGGGGAACATTTTAACCATTTTCAAATGAATAAGATAAGACGGAGCCGCAACCATTGAAAGTCCAAAACCTGCCTTGATATAAAAGGCAATTCCAAGAGCACAGAGAACAATTCCCAAAATCCAGGCAAGCTCATTCAATTTGCTTATTTTCTTCATCAGCTTACCCTTTCTTACAGAACTTTTTTAAGAAAGTCAATAGTTCTCTGGTTTTTAGGACTGCCGAAAATCTCATCGGGAGTGCCTTCTTCAACAATAACGCCGTCTGCCATAAAGATAACTCTGTCGGCAACTTCTTTGGCAAAGCCCATTTCGTGAGTAACAACCGCCATAGTCATTCCCTCGTGGGCAAGCTCTCTCATAACCTCTAAAACTTCTCCAACCATTTCAGGGTCAAGAGCAGAAGTTGGCTCGTCAAAGAGCATAACCTGAGGTTTCATACAAAGAGCACGAACAATTGCAATTCTCTGCTTTTGTCCGCCTGAAAGCTGACTTGGATAAGCATTTGCTCTATCTTCAAGACCTACACGCTTTAAAAACTCCATTGCCATCTTCTCAGCCTCAGCTTTTGACATACCAAGAAGCTTCATAGGAGCGATAGTCATATTTCGAAGAATTGTCATATGCGGAAAGAGGTTAAAATGCTGGAAAACCATACCCATTTTCTGTCTGTGGATATTTATATTAACCTTTTTATCGGAAATATCAACACCTTCAAATATAATCTGTCCGCTTGTCGGAACTTCCAAAAGATTAAGAGACCTTAAAAAAGTAGATTTTCCGCTTCCGGATGGACCGATTATACATACAACTTCGCCTTTTGAGATTCCTGTTGTAACGCCGTCTAACGCCTTGATTTTGCCGCCATTGTAGTGTTTACAAAGGTCGGTTGTCTGAATAATGAAATTATCTTTCACTCTTGCGCAACCTCCTTTCCAAAATACCTACAAGCCATGTAAAGAACATTACCATAACAAGATAAATGGCAGCAATTGCAAGAAGCGGCCAAAAGCTCTGATATGTAACGCCTCGTATTATGTTAGCGCCTCGGGTTAGGTCAGTAACACCAACATATCCCGCTATGGCAGTTTCCTTTAAAAGCACGATAAATTCATTTGCAAGTGCAGGCAAAATGCTTTTAAATGTCTGTGGGAGTATAATAAAAGCCATAGTCTGAGCATAGTTAAATCCTAAGGAACGGCCCGCTTCCGTCTGCCCTTCATCTATACTCATAATTCCGCCTCGGATAATCTCGGCAACATATGCACCGGAGTTTATACCAAAGGCAATTATACCGCAAAGCATCTTATTATTGGAACTTGCCATTATAATAAAGAATATAATAAGAATCTGCACCATTGCGGGTGTCCCACGAATTACTGTAAGATAAATCTTGGAAATTATATTTCCAATGGAAAGTAAAAATTTTGAAATGCCATTTTTCATCTGGTGGTATTGCTTATCGTAAGTAACACGAATTGCAGCTACAATAACGCCAAGGGCAACGCCTAAAATAAGAGCAAAAAAAGTAAGGATCAGCGTGTTTTGCACGCCCTCAACAAGATATTTCCAACGGCCATCAACCACAAATGCTGTGTTAAAGTCTCGTATAAGTTTTGTAATCCATTCAGGCATTTTGTCATGCTCCTTTCATAACAAATTAAACAGGGCTGTGTCATTAAGATACAGCCCTTTTAATTAGCTTAAATATTATTCAGCTGGAATGTACTTTTCGATAATATTCTTAACTGTACCGTCAGCAATTAATTCGCCTAATGCCTTATTGATTTTTTCAAGAAGTTCTGGCTTATCTTTTGCAACTGCGATAGC
>JAZOAF010000108.1:0-2943 GCA_045595345.1 Clostridia bacterium
ACACTGGATACACTTGTCAATATCCCAAACAGGAACGTTAACTGCAACGCCTCTCTTTTCGTATCTTGATGTACCTGTTTCAAAAGTACCATCTTCAATTCCTAAGAATGTTGATACAGGAAGCTTGTTACCAGCCTGAGCGTTTACAGGTTCAACAATCTTGCTGATGAATTCAGGAATATCTTTCTTAGCTGTGTCTGCATCAACTGCATCTTTCCAAGCAGCAGGAACTTCAACCTTAACGAGAGCTTCGATAGCGCCGTCAACTGCATCGCAGTTCATCTTAACGATTTCGTCGCCCTTCTTGCCGTATGTCTTCTTGATTGCGCCCTTGATAAGTTCAACAGCTTCATCGAAAGGAATAACATTAGCGAGCTTGAAGAATGCACTCTGTGTTACCATGTTAATTCTGTTAGGACCAAGGCCAACCTTAACTGCAACATCAACAGCGTTGATTGTGTAGAAGTTAATGTCGTTTTCAGCCAAGTATCTCTTAACCTTTGCAGGGAGCTTTTCATCAAGTTCTTCTGGGCTCCATACGCAGTTAAGTAAGAATGTACCGCCCTTTTTGAGTCCTTCGAGCACATCGTACTGATGAACATAAGCAGGCTTATGACAAGCGATATAGTCAGCTTCGTCTAAAAGATATGTTGACTTAATCGGCTTTTTACCAAATCTTAAATGAGACATTGTTACGCCGCCTGACTTCTTTGAATCATAATCAAAGTATGCCTGAGCGTAAAGGTCTGTGTTGTCACCAATAATCTTGATTGCGTCCTTGTTAGCACCAACAGTACCGTCAGAACCGAATCCCCAGAACTTACAACGAGTAGCGCCCTCAGGAGCTGCATTAATCTTTTCAGGAAGTTCGAGAGAAAGATTTGTTACATCGTCCACAATACCGATTGTGAAGTTGTTCTTTGGCTCAGCAGCATCAAGGTTATTGAATACAGCGAGAAGCTGTGTCGGAGTTGTGTCCTTAGAACCGAGGCCGTATCTGCCGCCAACGATTAATGGAGCGTTTTCCTTACCTGTGAATAAGTTACAAACATCAAGGTAAAGCGGTTCGCCAAGTGAACCTGGCTCTTTTGTTCTGTCAAGAACAGCTATTTTCTTAACTGTCTTTGGAAGAACATCGAAGAAGTATTTAGCAGAGAATGGACGATAAAGATGAACTTTAACAACACCAACTTTTCCGCCTCTTGCGTTGATATAATCAACTGTTTCTTCAAGAGCTTCGCAAACGCTGCCCATAGCGATAATAACTTTTTCAGCATCAGCTGCACCGTAGTAGTTAAATGGCTTATATTCTCTGCCTGTAATCTTGGAGATTTCAACCATGTAATCATTTACGATGTCAGGAACAGCGTCATAGAACTTATTCGCTGCTTCTCTGCCCTGGAAGTAGATATCAGAGTTCTGAGCTGTTCCGCGAAGAACAGGGTGCTCAGGATTTAATGCTCTGTCTTTGAATTCCTTTAAAGCTTCTTTATCAAGAAGTCTTTCAAGGTCAGCGTATTCCATAACTTCAACCTTCTGGATTTCATGAGAAGTTCTGAAACCATCAAAGAAATGAAGGAAAGGAACACGGCTCTTTATAGTTGCAAGATGAGCAAGACCGCCGAGGTCCATAACTTCCTGAACGCTTCCTGATGCTAAGAGAGCAAAGCCTGTCTGACGGCAAGCCATAACATCCTGGTGGTCGCCGAAGATGTTAAGAGCGTGAGCCGCCAAAGCTCTTGCGCTTACATGGAAAACTGTTGGAAGAAGTTCACCTGCGATTTTATACATATTAGGAATCATAAGGAGAAGTCCTTGTGATGCTGTAAATGTTGTTGTTAAAGCACCTGCTTGAAGTGAGCCGTGAACAGCTCCTGCTGCACCAGCCTCAGACTGCATTTCTACAACATCTACTGTTTCGCCAAAAATATTCTTTTGGCCTTTTGCACTCATTTCGTCAACAACTTCCGCCATTGTTGAAGAAGGAGTGATAGGATAGATAGCAGCAACTTCTGTGAACGCATAAGAAGTATATGCGGCAGCGTTGTTACCATCCATGGTCTTAAATGTTTTAGCCATTTTATTGCCTCCTTGACTATATATTTTAATAATTTTTACAAAAGTTATATCCTGGTGCCTTGCACCACACATCATTATATCATACTTTATAAAATATTTCAAATACTTTTTGAAAAAATTTTAACAAATTTTGCGCATTTTGACCTTTTTCTTTTGTTATTCTCCCTTTTCTTCTCTTTATTTGACACCTTCCCCAAAATATGTTATCTTAAAGGAGCGAAAGGAATGATATTTATGAAGGCAATTATAACCGGTGCATCCTCAGGGCTTGGCGCTGATATGGCAAGAGTTTTATCCAAAATGGGTTGGGATTTAATCATAACCGCAAGAAGAGAGGACCGTCTTCTTGCCCTTAAAGACGAGCTTAAAACCAATGTAACCGTTATCCCCGCAGATTTAGGGACAGAAAAGGGTTGCTATAACTTTATCAAAAAAATTGAAAACGAAGATTTTGATTTGGCAATAAACAACGCAGGGTTTGGTCTTTTCGGAGAATTTCCCTCCCTTGAAGCCGAAAAAGAGCTTGATATGATTGACCTTAACATAAAATCCGTTCATATTCTTACAAAACATTTTGTGGAATACTTTGGGTGCAAAGGCAAAGGCAACATTTTAAATGTAGCATCTTCGGCAGGACTTATGCCGGGCGGACCGCTTATGGCAACCTACTACGCAACAAAAGCTTATGTAGTCAGCCTCTCCCGTGGGATTTACGAGGAGCTTCGCCGAAAGAAAAGCAAGGTAAAAATCAGCGTTCTTTGCCCCGGTCCTGTTGATACGGAATTTAACTCCGTTGCAGGAGTTTCATTTGCCCTTAAAGGACTTAACTCTTATAAAACCGCAGAGTATGCAATAAAGAAAACG
>JAZOAF010000109.1:0-3063 GCA_045595345.1 Clostridia bacterium
AAATGGTACAAAGGAAGAACAGAGGAAGAAAAGAAAGAGTTTGCTCAGAAAATTCTGGAAGAAGCAACCCGCGTAACAGGAAGAGGGGCGGAGCATTTTTCCGTAGCTATTGAGGACTATGAGCCGACAGAATGGATGGAAACTGTATATAAGCCTGAAATTATGGATAAAGAGGAAACTTTGTATATAAAACCGGGTTACGGACCACTTTCTGAGAAGTAATAAGGATATTTAAGAAAATACTTGACCAAACTATAAAAATAAGGTATTATATTTATGTGAAACTAAGAATATAATTCCACTTAATATATCTTTGAAAGGCGTGATTTTTATGGCAGCAATAAGAGAAAATGAACGCGGAAGAGTCAGTGTTTCAAGCACTGTGATTGCAAAGCTTGCAGGATTTTCGGCGACCTCTTGCTACGGCGTTGTGGGAATGGCGGCGAAAAGCGGGAAAGACGGTGTTGCAAAGCTTCTTAAAATAGAGAATATCGATAAGGGAATAAAGGTCCGAATTGAAGAAAATGTTATAAATATTTCCCTTCATATAATTGTTGGCTATGGTGTTAATCTCCGCTCAATCGGCGAAACCATACAGAGCAGTGTTAAATATCATGTTGAAGAAGCGCTCGGTATGGAAGTCGGAGATGTTACGGTTGTTATTGAGGGTGTCAGAGAGTAAACAATAAGAGGTGTGTAAATGAAGACAATAAATTCTGAGCTTTTGGCTCTTATGTTAAAATCTGCCGCGAATAATCTTAAAAATAACAAAAAGGCCATAAATGACCTTAATATTTTCCCTGTTCCCGACGGCGATACAGGGACAAATATGAGCATGACTTTCAGCGGTGCGCTCGGCAGTATTTCTCTTGAAGAAGAGACTTGCTCGGCGCTGGTTAAGGCTTTATCCAAGGCGGCACTTAGAAATGCAAGAGGAAACTCAGGCGTTATTTTATCCCAGATTATAAGGGGTATTTATAAAGGTGTTGACGAGGCAGAGGAACTTTCTGTTGAGGTTATAAAAGATGCCGCAGTTATGGCAAGAAAATCCGCTTATGACGCGGTTATGAAGCCGACTGAGGGAACAATTTTAACAGTTGTTCGCCAGATGGCAGAGTTTGCGGAAGAAAGCTACAAAAATTACAGTGAGGCTGACGAATTCTTGTTTGCCCTTTATGAAAAGGGAAACGAGAGTCTTGCGAAAACTCCCGATATGCTCCCTGTTTTAAAGCAGGCAGGGGTTGTTGACGCAGGCGGTCAGGGTGTTATGACTCTTTTTGAGGGCCTTGTTTATGCACTCAGAGAGGGAAAAGCCATCGAAAGCGAAGAGGGAGAACAGGTTTCCTCCAAAACCGTGGCTGAGGTTAAAACTGAAATCAAATTTTTATACTGCACGGAGTTTTTAATTAACAAAAAAGCCGAAAGAAAAACAACCCAGTTTACTGCGGCAATTGAAAACTTGGGCGACTGTATGTTAGTTATTGAAGACGATGAAATCGTTAAGGTGCATATCCATACAAACCATCCCGGCAGAGTTATTGAAGAGGCAATAAAACTTGGGGAGCTTACCAACCTCAAAATTGATAATATGAAATATCAGCACGACGATAAGGCTGAAAAAGAGGCTCAGGCAGAGGAAGAAAATGAACTTAAAAAGTACGGCTTTGTTGCAGTTGCGGCAGGGGACGGTCTTTCTGAAATTTTCAAAAGCCTCGGTGCTGACGCAATGGTTGAAGGCGGTCAGACAATGAACCCAAGCACTCAGGATATTTTAGATGCCGTTGAGAAAGTTGATGCTGAAAATGTCTTTGTTCTTCCAAATAACAAGAATATAATTCTTGCGGCAGAGCAGGTTGACGCTCTGACAAAGAAAAATGTTATTGTTCTTCCAACCAAGAACATTCCGACAGGAATTTCCGCTATTATGGGCTTTGACGAGAGCCTTTCTCCTGAGGAGAATGCGGAAAATATGATGGGAATGGCAAGCGGAGTTACTTGCGGACAGCTTACATTTGCGGCAAGAGATACCGAAGTTGACGGAGTGGAAATCCACGAAGGCGACATTATGGGTCTTTCCCCGAACGGCATTGAAGTTGTGGGCGACGACCTTCCATCCTGCACGGTTGAGCTTATTGACAGTCTGGTAACTGAGGACAGCGGAGTTATCTCTGTTTATTACGGGGAGGAAGTGTCCGAAGACGACGCAAACGCTCTTTTAGAAGAGCTTGAAGAGAAATATAAGGATATGGATGTGGCCCTCTATTATGGCGGTCAGCCGGTATACTATTATATTGTTTCTGTTGAATAATTTTTGACGGCATGGGGAATCCTGTGCCGTTTACTTTTAGGAGGTGATTTAAAGTGAAAATGGAGGACAGCGTTCAATTTATCCGCGGTGTCGGCGAGAAAAGAGCAAAAACCTTTGAAAAACTGGGCATTAAAACTGTCTCCGATTTGCTTTATCATCTGCCAAGAGACTATGAGGACAGGTCGGATATTAAGAATATCTGCGACCTTATTGACGGGGAAAAGGTGTGCGTTTTGGGACGCATAACTGCCCTTCCCCGCTCATTCAGGAGCAAAAACGGCCTTATGGTAACTCAGGCCACAGTTTCTGACGGAACAGGGATTATGAAAATAACCTGGTTTAATGCAAAATATATTGAAAATCAGCTCCGAGGGGACAGGGAATTTGTATTTTTCGGGGAGGCTACATACAGAGGCAGAAATGCAGAAATGGTAAATCCCGTTGTTGAAAAATATGACGGCGGTGGGAAGAAAACGGGAAGAATTGTCCCGATTTATCCTCTTAGCGCGGGAATTTCCCAATATATGCTCCGCTCTGCCATTGAAAACGCCATTGAAAATCTTGAAGACAAAATCCCCAATACAGTTCCGGAGAAAATAGCGAAAAAGTGCGCACTTTTGGGCACGGAAAAAGCTGTGCGGGAGATTCATTTTCCTGAGGATTTTGACAGCTTTAAAAGGGCAAAGTATTCCCTTGCCTTTGAGGAGCTTTTGGTTATGCAGACGGGCATACAGATTTTAAAAGGGGACAGAAAG
>JAZOAF010000110.1:0-56594 GCA_045595345.1 Clostridia bacterium
CATTGCGTCAATGATGGATGCAATTTCCGAAATAACAAATCTGATGGCGCTGCTTACTGCTGGAATTGCAGGAATTTCTCTTGTAGTGGGCGGTATAGGGATTATGAATATTATGCTTGTATCCGTAACTGAGAGAACAAGGGAAATCGGAATAAGAAAGGCGATAGGGGCAAAACGAGCCAGTATACTCACACAGTTTTTAATAGAGTCAATAGTCGTCAGCTCTATGGGCGGAATAGTCGGGATTATAATAGGGACGCTTGCCTCTGTGATGATAGGAAATTCTATGGGAATAAGCGCTTTTCCGAAAATATCTGTAATACTTATTGCGTTTTTATTCTCAGCAGCAATAGGAACATTTTTCGGATGGGCACCGGCAAATAAGGCGTCAAAGCTTAATCCAATTGATGCACTACACGCAGATTAAGAATGGGAGAAGAATATGAAAAGAATAATTTCAATAGTTTTAACTTTTATAATGCTGTTGCCGTTTTCAACAGTTTTCGCGGGAAGGTATGCAGATGTTCCTGATGGGGCGGCATATGGCAGCGCAATTGAAAATTTGAGTAATTACGGAATAGTATCGGGTTATAACGGCTCTTTTAACCCGGGCGGGAGTATAACAAGGGCGGAAATTGCAAAAATTACTGCTGTGGTAGGTGGGATTGACGATGAAGCATCCGCCAAAGCGGGAATTAAAAAATTCAGCGATGTTGAGCTTGGAGAGTGGAGCATAGGATATATAAATGCGGTAGCCGACGCTGGATACATCCTGGGTTATCCAGACGGTAACTTTATGCCTGACAATAATATAACCTATGCAGAAATTGTTACCATAGTTTTAAGACTTTTAGGTTATGATTCATCGGTTTTGGGAGATAACTGGCCTTATTCCTATATGCTTAAAGCAGGGGAGTTAGGAATAACAGACGGAGTTACCCTTGATGACTTTGCTTTTGTTTCAAGGGCACAGGTCTGCAAAATTATTGACAATGCGTTAAATGAAACGATTTATGGAAGAAACGAAAAACTTTTGTCAAAGGTATCCGGACTTAAATATTCAGAGCCTGTTGTCATCAGTAGCGAAGACCCGTATGCAAGTCTTGTTGTTTTAGGAATATCGCCTCTTAACATAGCTGATTACACAGTCGTAAGAGACGGAAAAGCGTCATCAGTAGGAAATATCAAGCCTTATGATGTTGTATATAAATCGGAGAGCAACAAAACTCTTTATGTTTATTGCGATAAAATTTCGGGAGTATATAGAGAAGCCTACCCAACTAAAGCTGATGTAGAATCTGTGGAAATTTCGGGCAATACTCTTGAAATTGAAACCCAGACCGCAAAAGATAAGCTTGGTGAGAGGTCTAATTCATATAAACTTAATTCAAGAATTACTGCTCTTATAGGGAAAGACGGAAAAATTGTTGATGTTGTAGATTTAAGTTCAGCAGGAAACGGCGGATACGGAATTTTGCTTTCTTATAGTGAAGCTATGGAAGATAGCATTTATGATAAGGGCGAAGAAAAATATTATATAAATCTTTTAACAGGGGACGGAAAACGCGTATCCTATGAAACAAAGAAAGATTATAGCGAATATATTGGAACCGTGGGGAAAATTAAGTTTGATGAGGACGGTTTTGCAACCTTTACCAGAGAAACTAACAAAACTGAGCTTTCGGGAAAGGTAGATAAAAGCAAGGGTAAAATAGGGGACACTTATCTTACAACGGATGCGACTTTAATTGAACTCGTGTATGAGCCTGATTCACATACGGGAACAGCGGTTGCTACAGTTATAGATATAGAAGATATAGCTTTTGACGAAATATACAGTAGCAATGTTGTCTTTGCTCTTAAGACGGGAGATTTTGACGATGTTTCATTTGCTGTTCTTAAAAATGTAAGTAACAATGGTTATACTTACGGAGTTTTGACTGACTGTAATGTTTACTCTAATGGAATGAGCGTGGGCAGTTCATACAAGGTTATCGTAAATGGCACAGAAAAAAGCTATAGCACATCTTTCGGGAAAGGTATAGATGAGGGTATGCCCGTTGCTATGATGCTTGATGGAGGCACTCTTAAAAGTATATTTGCTCTTCGTGATGCCGGTTGGGGAGAACTTAAGGCCATTGATGGATTAAGAGTTAAAATAGGCAGTGCGGTAGTTGAACTTTCGGACGATGTTCAAATATACAGATATTCATCAGGAAGCGGATATAAAAGCCTCTCGATAAGTCAGGTGCAGAATTATAAAGGAAAGACAGCAGGCGTATTTACCGATGCACAAACTGCAAAAATCGGCATTGGTCGAGTTATTATAATATACGAATAGAAATTATTTTGTTTTAAAATTTGTGAAAAATGATTTTACAGGTGTCAAAAGCTGAAAAAATATTATAAAAAATCACAAAATTAGGGAAATTATATTGATTTTTTTAAAAAAGTGATGTATTATATTATTAGTTTTTAAGTTGGCAGTTTTACGGACTGCAAAAGGAGAGGATAAAATAATGAATTTGATTTACAAAGGTAAAACAAAAGATGTTTACGGACTTGAAAATGGAAATGTTATGCTTAAATTCAAGGATGACTGTACAGGTAAAGATGGCGTTTTCGACCCGGGCGAAAATAGTGTTGGATTAACAATTGACGGAATAGGTAAGGAAAATTTAAAAACATCAGTTTATTATTTTGACCTCCTCAAAGAAGCGGGAATTAAAACTCACTATGTGAGCGCAAATATTGATGAAGCAACAATGGAAGTTCTTCCTGCAACTGTTTTTGGCCATGGCCTTGAAGTTATCTGTCGTCTCGTGGCAACAGGTAGCTTTATAAGAAGATATGGCGAATACATTGAAGACGGAACAAAGCTTGAAGGCGGATATGTTGAATGCACATTTAAGAATGACGAAAAGGGCGATCCTCTTGTAACTGGCGAAGGTCTTGCTGCTCTTGGCGTTATGACACCTGAAATGTTTGAGAGTATGAAGGAACAGACTCTTAAAATAACAAATATTGTTGCTGACGACCTTAAAAAGATAGGGCTTGACCTTTGGGATATTAAGTTTGAATTCGGTTACAACAACAATGAAGTTATCTTAATTGACGAAATTGCTTCTGGTAATATGAGAGTTTATAAAGGAAACGAAATTGTTGACCCTGTTGAACTTACAAAGCTTATCTTAAACAGATAAGACCTTTTGCGAAATAACGCAAAACTTGTTGACAAACGAAAATTCATATGGTATAATCTTAAAAGTATAAAGGCATTGACGAAGAGTGCGTAAAAATATGCCCTTGAGAGAGATGGCGGTTGGTGTGAGCCTGAGGAACAGTTTTTATGTTTGTAGCTTCCGAGCCGAGAGGAAGAAAGCGTTTTAGTTAGTAGAACCTCTCCGTGATTGCTGCGTTAAAGCATAGGGGTTGATGGACCCCAAGAGTGGCGGAAATTCCGCAATTTGAGTGGTACCGCGGGTGAAGAAGTTTTACACTCGTCTCAAAGAAAACTTTGGGACGGGTGTTTTTTTAGTCCCTAATAAAGGAGAAGATAGAAATGGAACAAATGACAGGTCTTGATTTGAAAATCAAGGAAATGGCCGGCCGTATTAAAGAACTTCGTGAAATTGAAAACATTTCAATTGAAGATATGGCGAGTAAAACAGGCGTTTCTGCTACAGAATATCTAAACTGTGAAAACGGCGTAAGCGATTTGAACTTTGCGTTTATATACAGATGCGCTGCGGCTCTTCGTGTCAATGTTACGGATATTATTGAAGGATACAGCCCGAAGCTCAGGTCCTATACTGTAACTCGTGCAGGCTCAGGTCAGCAGATTGCAAAGGCTCACGGAATGACCTATTACAATATGGCTTATGCTTTCCGAAACAGAATTGCAGAGCCACTCTATGTTCATAGTGTTTATAGCGAAGAAGCACAAAGCAAGGAGATAGAGGTTACAACACATGAAGGTCAGGAATGTGATATCGTTCTTGAAGGCCGTCTTATGGTCCAGATTGGCGACCACAAAGAGATTTTAGGACCCGGGGACAGCATTTATTATAACAGCAGCACCCCTCACGGTATGATTGCTGTCGATGGAAAAGATTGCTATTTCTATGCAATTGTATTAAATGCTAAGGGCGAGCCTATGACAGATAAGGAGCTTAGCCGTGTTGTTGCAACCCCTGTAATCGCAGCGAGAAAAGACGAAAAAGACAGAATTTACAGAAAATATATTGATGTTGAGGAAAATGAAAATGGAACTCCTACATCGATCCAGTTTAAAAATACAGAAAACTTTAACTTTGCTTTTGATTTGGTTGATGTTCTTGCTAAAAAAGAGCCTGAAAAACTTGCAATGCTCCACATTTCAAAGGATAAAGTTGAAAGAAGATTTACCTTTAAGGATATGAAAAAAGCCTCCAACCAGTGCGCTAACTATTTTAAAACCTTGGGTATTAAAAAAGGCGACAGGGTTATGCTTGTTTTAAAGCGTCATTATCAGTTCTGGTTTGCAATGCTTGGCCTTAATAAGCTTGGCGCTATCGCAATTCCTGCAACAAATCAGCTCCAGGAACACGATTTTGAGTATCGCTTTAAGAGCGCCGGCGTAAGTGCAGTAATTTGTACGGCAGACGGTGATACAGCAAATCAAATTGATATTGCGGCGGCAAATTGCCCTGAACTTACAACTAAACTTTTAGTTGGCGGTCAAAGAGAAGGTTGGCGTGATTTTGACGAGGAATATACCCGTTACAGCACTCATTATAAGAGGGAGGATAATGCTCCGGGCGGAGATGACTTAATGCTTATGTTCTTCACATCCGGAACAACAGGATATCCTAAAATTGCGGCTCACAACTATAAGTACGCACTAGGCCATTTCCATACTGCAAAGTATTGGCATAATGTTGACCCTGACGGACTTCATTTTACGATTTCCGACACAGGCTGGGCTAAGGCGATGTGGGGCAAGCTCTAGGGACAATGGCTCTGCGAAGCGGCAACCTTTGTTTATGACTTTGACCGTTTTGATGCAGCCGACATTCTCCCAATGTTTGCAAAGTATCAGATAACAACATTCTGTGCTCCGCCTACAATGCTCAGGATGATGATTAAGCAGGATATATCTAAATACGATTTTTCATCTGTTAAGCATATGTCAACAGCTGGGGAAGCCCTAAATCCTGAGGTTTACAGACAATTTGAAAAAGCGACAGGGCTTCAAATTATTGAAGGCTTTGGCCAGACGGAAAGCACAATGATTATTGGTAATATGGTAGGTGCGCCTCATAAGATTGGCTCTATGGGTAAACCGGCACCAATATATAATGTTGAGCTTGTGGACTCTGACGGAAATCCTGTTAAGACCAGTGAAAACGGTGAAATCGTTATCAATGTAAAAGACGGTGCACCTTGCGGATTGTTTACCGGATACTATAATGCTCCTGATAAAACCGCAGAAGTATGGCATGACGGGTATTATCATACCGGCGATGTTGCTTGGCGCGATGAGGATGGGTTCTATTGGTATGTTGGCCGTGCTGACGATGTTATCAAGTCATCAGGTTACAGAATCGGACCATTTGAAATTGAGAGCGTTATCATGGAACTTCCGTATGTATTGGAATGTGGTGTTTCCCCTGTTCCTGACGAGGTAAGAGGCCAGATTGTTAAAGCGAGCATAGTGCTTGTTGACGGAACTGAACCAACAGAAGAACTCAAAAAGGACATCCAGACTTATGTTAAGGAGAAAACTGCTCCTTATAAGTATCCGCGAATTGTTGAATTCAAGGAAAGTCTCCCTAAAACAGTAAGCGGAAAAATACAGAGAAATTTACTCTAAAAGACAAAATTTTATATGAAATAAACACTCCGTTCGGGGTGTTTATTTTGTTGACATTATAAAAAAAATAGGTTATAATAAAATAGTTAGATTATACACAAAAGAAAGCGATAAAGTGCGATGAAAATTCTTGATAAAATCAACACTTCGGCAGACTTAAAAGCTCTGAATAATTCGGAAATTAAGGTGCTTTGCCAAGAAGTAAGAGAGTTTTTAGTTGAAAAGGTTTCCAAAACAGGAGGACATCTTGCATCAAATCTTGGTGCAGTTGAACTTACTGTTGCTTTGCATCGCTCTTTAAACCTTGAAAGTGATAAAATTATATGGGATGTGGGACACCAGTCTTATGTTCATAAAATTTTTACAGGTCGTAAAAAAGATTTTAACAATCTTCGAAAAATGGACGGCCTTTCAGGCTTTCCTAAAACTTCTGAAAGTGAGACTGACAGCTTTAATACAGGACACAGCTCAACCTCAATTTCTGCTGCGTTGGGAATTGCGACAGCGAAAAAGCTTGCGGGAGAAGACGGGGTTGTGGTTGCGGTTATCGGCGATGGTGCGATGACAGGCGGAATGGCTTATGAAGCTCTTAACCATGCAGGAAGCCTCAAAATCCCGATGATTATAATTTTAAACGATAACGGAATTGCTATTTCTCCAAGTGTTGGCCTTTTGTCAACACAGCTTAATCGTCTCAGATTAACTCCCGGATATTTTAGGTTTAAGCGAGGCCTTAAAAAGTCAACCAGAAAAATTCCGTTTATTGGAAAATCTATTGAGCGTGGCTTTTCGAAATTTAAAAACAGAGTAAAGAGAATATTTATAAAAGACGGCTTGTTTGAAAGCCTTGGAATAAAATATATGGGGCCTGCTGACGGCCACGATGTTGAAGAAATTGAACTTCTTTTAAATGAAGCGAAGAAGAATAAAGAGCTTACGGTTATTCATATCCAGACAAAAAAGGGAAAAGGGTATATCCATGCGGAAAACTCCCCTGATGTTTTTCACGGTATTTCAAAATTTAACCCTGAGACAGGTCAGCCACTGGATAAAGAAAGCATAACCTATTCAAAGGTTTTTGGAGAAGCTCTCATTTCTCTTGCAGATAAAAATGAAAAGGTTGTAGGAATTACTGCGGCTATGCCTGACGGAACCGCAATGACTGATTTTGCAAAAAAATATCCTGACAGATTCTTTGATGTGGGTATAGCAGAGCAACACGCCGTAACATTTTCGGCAGGCCTTGCAACAAGGGGAATGGTGCCGGTTTTCGGAGTATATTCAACTTTTCTTCAAAGAGGCTACGACCAACTTCTCCATGATGTTGCGTTGCAGGATTTACACTGTGTTTTTGCAATTGACAGAGCAGGTATAGTAGGCAGAGATGGGGAAACCCACCAAGGCGTGTTTGACCTTTCGTACTTGTCTCCGCTGCCTAATTTTACAATTATGGCTCCTTCGAACGGAGACGAACTTAAAAAGATGCTTTCACTTGCGGTAAATACTCTTGATGGCCCTGTTGCCATAAGATACCCAAGAGGCGAGGCGACTATCGGAAATGATGATGAGAAAATTGAGTTTGGAAAAGGCAGGGTTTTAAAGGATGGAACAGATGTTGCTTTGATAGCCATCGGCTCTTCCGTCGAAGATGCGCTTTTGGCATCTGAAATTCTTGAAAGCAAGGGCATAAGTACGGCGGTTCTTGATATGAGGTTTTTAAAACCTCTTGACCGCGACCTTGTTCAAAGATATATTGAAAAATGTAAAATTGTTGCAACTGTTGAGGAAAATGTTTCAACGGGCGGGTTATACAGTGCGGTTAAGGAAATTTCCGATGCAGATATTTTAAGATTTTCTCTTCCGTGCGAACCAATTCAGATGGGTTCGATTATGGAAATTAAGAAAAAATATAACCTTGACGGCGAGAGCATTGCAAAGACAATTTTGAAAAAATTTGATAAATAGGTGTTTAAATGGCAAAAATCAGACTTGATGTTTATTTGTTTGAAAATGGATATGCAAAAAGCCGAAGTGCGGCACAGGCTCTTATTATGGAGGGTATTGTCTATATTGATAATCAAAAGGCGATGAAGGCCGGGGATATGATAAGCGGCGATGAGAAAATTGAGATTCGCGGAAAGACCCTTGAATATGTAAGCCGTGGCGGACTTAAACTTGAAAAAGCGATGAAAAGCTTTGATATTTCTCTTGATAATTGTGTCTGTATGGATATTGGCGCATCAACGGGCGGATTTACCGATTGTATGCTTAAAAACGGAGCAAGTAAGGTTTATTCTGTTGATGTTGGCTATGGTCAGCTTGCGTGGAAATTGAGGCAGGACGAAAGAGTTGTCAATATGGAAAGAACAAACATCCGATATGTGACAAGAGAAAACATTGAGGACGATTTGGACTTTTTCTCAGTTGATGTTTCATTTATTTCTCTCAAAAAAGTTCTGCCTGTTGCGTATAGCCTTTTAAAAGACGGCGGAAGAGGGGCGTGCCTTATTAAGCCTCAGTTTGAAGCCGGAAGAGAAAAAGTAGGTAAAAAGGGCGTTGTAAGGGATATTGCCGTACATAAAGAGGTAATTGAAAATGTCCTTGAATTTACCAAAGAGATAGGGTTCTCTGTTAAAGGCCTTGATTTTTCTCCAATCAAAGGGCCTGAGGGAAATATTGAATATTTAATGTATGTTGAAAAAAGCAATGACGAGTCCTCAATGTTTGAAATAGACAAAATTATTGAAGATTCACATCAGCTTGATAAATAATCCAAAGGGGGGCATAAAAATGAAACGGATTTCTATTATTCCCAATATCAAAAAGGATGAAGGCTTGGTTGCAACAACAAAGCTTATAGATATTCTTTTGTCTTTGGGTAAAGAAATTTGGGTTGATGAAGGTCTTGATTTGCCCGATATTAAGAAAGTTAAAAAGGTAAAATCAGAAAAGCTTTCAAAGGCGGACTTGCTTGTTGTTCTGGGCGGAGACGGGACAATTCTTGAAGTTGCCCAAAGCGTAGCGAAAGATAACACCCCCGTTCTTGGAATAAATTTAGGCCATCTGGGATTTTTGTCTCAGGCGGAAGAATTCTCTAAGGAAATGTTTGAAGACATTTTTGCAGGGAACTATTCAATAAGAGAGTGCATGATGCTCTCCGCGGAAGTTGTTGAAAAAGGGAAGACGGTTGAAAAATTTACAGCCCTTAACGACATCGTATTAAAAGGCGAGTTTGCAAGAATGGTGAACATAAATCTTGATATTGACGGGACGAATACCAATAACTATCCTGCAGACGGAGTGATTATAGCAACAGCAACGGGTTCGACGGCTTATTCGCTGTCGGCAGGGGGTGCAATTGTTCATCCTGAACTTGACGCAATAATTATAACTCCGATTTGTCCGCATACTTTAAAGGCAAGATGTATGATTGTTCCTGACAGCAAGACTGTTCAGGTTTCCTTCTCAGAACCATACAGAAACAATGCGGTTTTAAATGTTGACGGAGAGAGAAATCTTGTCTTGTCGGAAAATACCTGTGTCAGGGTTGAAAAATCAAAGTATAAAGTGAAGTTTATAAATCTCAATAAGCGAAACTTTTATGACATTATAAGAGAGAAAATTGCAGACAGAACAATATAAAAGGAAGGGGGATTTGCCATGCTTAAAGAATTATACATAAAAAACATTGCTGTAATTGATGAAGCTATTATTGATTTCGAAAAAGGCTTTAATGTTTTGACAGGGGAAACAGGCGCAGGTAAGTCCATCCTGATTGATGCAATAAATATGGTCATCGGAAGCCGTTCCAATAAAGAACTTGTAAGAACAGGTGCTGAGAAAGCTATGGTAAGCGCCACCTTTTCTGTTACCTCCAATGAGGTTAAGGAAAAGCTTGACGAACTTGGTATTGACCTTGAAGATGATGGGGTAATTGTGTCACGCCAGATAAGTGCGGATGGGAAAAGCGTATGCCGTGTAAACGGAATGATGCTTCCTCTTGCAAGCGTAAAGGAAATCGGAGAACTTCTGGTTGACATCCACGGACAGAACGATAACCAGAAAATTATGAACAAAGGCAACCATATTCTTTTCCTTGACGGATATGGGAAGTATGATACTTTAAAAGATGAATATAAGGCGATTTTTGCTGATTACAAGCGTATTTTAAACGAACTTGACGAGCTCAAAGGGGATAAGGAAGAAAGGGAAAGACGCCTTGATTTGCTTGAATTTCAGATGAACGAAATTGAAAGTGCTAAGCTTAAAGCGAATGAGGATATTACCCTTGAAGAAAGAAGAAACTTCCTGCAAAATGCAGAAAAGATTGTTTTTGGTGTTCAGTCTGCCTATGATGAACTCTATGGCGGAGAATATCAAAGTGCGGCATATGACCTCATTATGAAAGCCGTAAAAGGCCTTGATAATGTTAAAGAATATGACGAAAATCTAAGGTCTTATGCGGAAAGACTCAGCTCTGCTATGGCTGAAATTGATGATATAACCGGCGAACTTAAAGGTTTTTTGAGTAAAGCTGATTATTCCCAAGGGGAACTTGACGAGGTTGAAACCCGCCTTAATGTTATAAATAACCTTAAACGAAAATTTGGCAATACTATTGAAGAAATAAATACATACCTTGAAAAAATCAAGAACGAATATGAGAAACTTAGCCAAAGCGAAGAGAATACGGCAAAGTTGATACAGGAAATGAAAGAAATTGAAGCAAAGCTTGAAGTGGTTTCAGGAAAACTTACGGATGCCCGTAAAAAGGCGGGAAGAGAGCTTGAAGAAAAGATAGCAAGAGAACTCTCCGACCTGGATATGCCAAATGTTAAGTTCGTTGTTCTTATTGAGAATGCCCAATATAATAAAAACGGTTGCGACAGCGTTGAGTTTTTGATTTCTGCAAATGCAGGGGAAGAACCAAAGCCTATGAATAAGATTGCATCGGGCGGCGAACTTTCAAGAATTATGCTCGCCATAAAGTCTGTAATGGCGGATTCCGAAATATCCGAAACAATGATTTTTGACGAAATTGATACTGGGGTAAGCGGAAGAGCGGCACAGAAAATCGCTGAAAAAATTGCAGGTTTTTCATCAGATTGTCAGGTTTTTGCGGTTACTCATTTAGCTCAGATTGCGGCAATGGCGGACACTCATTTCCAGATAAAGAAGGAAAAACGCGACGAAAAAACATACACAGGGGTTACAAAGCTTTCTTATGAAGGAAGAATAGAAGAGCTTGGCAGAATTATAGGCGGTGTTTCTGTTACCGTGACAACTCTCAAAAGTGCAGAAGAAATGCTTCAAATGGCGGAAACTATTAAAAACGGCAGGTAGATATGGAAAAGAACGGATATGTTGTTTCATCTGATGAAAAAACAGTAAAAATAAGGATAGACAGAGAATCTGCTTGCGGTGGGAATTGCGCACATTGTAAAGGCTGCTCCTCGGAGATGATTTTTGAATATGAAAACTCCTGTGGGTTTAAGGCAGGAGAAACTGTCAGAGTCTTAATGGACGATAGAAAGTTTCTTAAAAAGTCCTTTTTGGTATATGGCCTTTTGATTATAAGCCTTATCGCAGGTGGAATTTTAGGATATTTGCTTTTTGAAAGCGAGCTTATGTCTGCTCTTTTTTCTGTGATTGCATTAGCCGTGGTTTTACTGGTGCTGAGAAAAGTGCAAAAAGCGGATGATAGAGAAATTAAAGTAGAACGAATTTTAAGTTAGAGGATAAGTTTAATGCTGATTTCAATTGACGGACTTTCTAAAAATTTTGGTGAAAGACGAATACTTGATAATATTAGTTTGACCATAGAGGAAAAAGGTCGCTATGGTCTTATTGGCGTAAATGGTGCAGGAAAGTCGACCCTTCTCGATGTGATGTTAGGGAATTTGGAATATGAAGTCGGCAACATTTATAAAAGCGATAATACGGTAATCGGTTTTTTAAAGCAGAACAGCGGATTAGAGCGGGATTGCTCTATTATTGAGGAAATGCGAAAGGCTTTCTCAGATGTTATTTCAGCTCAGGAAAGAATGATTTCTCTTGGGGAGAAAATGGGGGAAATAGCAGATAAGGAAAGCAGTGAATATAAAGCGGTGGCGGGGGAATATTCGAAATGTCAGGCGCTTATTGACAGCCGTGACGGCTATAATATCGATGTTAAGATTGCAACAATCTTAAACGGTATGGGTTTTGGAAACAAAGATACAAACACCATCATAAATACTCTGAGCGGTGGGGAGAAAACAAGACTTGCAATCGCCAAGCTCTTGCTTGAAGAACCCAATCTCTTGATTCTGGACGAGCCTACCAATCACCTTGATTTTAAGACTCTTAACTGGCTTGAAGAATATCTGATTTCATATAAGGGCGCGGTTTTAGTTGTCTCCCATGACAGATATTTTTTAGATAAGATAGTGGATACTGTTTTCGAAATTGAGCGTGGAAAGCTTTATACATATAAGGGGAACTACTCCAAGTTTTTAAAGCTAAAAGAAGAGCGCAGAGAAAGACAGCAAAAGGAATATGAGACTCAGCAGGAAGAAATTGCAAAAATGCAAACCTATATTGATAAAAATCTTGCAAGGGCATCAACTTCAAACAGTGCAAAATCCAGAATAAAAGCTCTGGAAAGTATGGAACTGATTGAAAAACCTGACAGCGACCTTAAAGTTATGAAACTGAAATTTGAAACTGTCAGGGAGCCATATAAGGATGTGTTAAAGGTTAACGACCTTGAAATTTGCGTTGGTGAAGAAAAGAAGGTCCTTTGCAGTAACATAAATCTGCATATTAGAAAAGGCGAAAAAATTGCCATAATCGGAGATAACGGAATAGGAAAGTCCTCGTTTATTAAAACAATTCTGGATATTATTCCCCATTATAACGGCTCTTTTGAGTGGGGGAAGAATGTTTCGCTCAGCTATTATGAACAGGAAAATCTTAATTTAAATCAGGAGAAAATCGCAATTAATGAGCTTTGGGACAGATTTCCTCATATAAGTGAAACTGATATAAGAAAGGTTTTGGGAAGCGTTCTTCTTACAAAGGATGATGTCTATAAACCTGTCAAGGTTATAAGCGGTGGAGAGAGAGCAAAACTTGCTTTTTGCATAATAATGCTTGAAAAAGCCAATGTTATTATCCTTGACGAGCCTACCAACCATCTGGATTTGGCATCGAAAGAGGTTTTGGAAAAGGCTCTTTCGGAATATGAAGGAACATTGATTTTCGTATCCCATGACAGATACCTCTTAAATAAGGTGCCTGACAAAATTGTTGAAATAGAAGCGGACGGCGTTTTTGTATGCGACGGCGGATATGAAGATTATAAAGCGAGAAAAGAATTTCTGGCATCAAAAACAGAGGCGCCGACAATAGAAAAAATAGCTGAAAAGCCTAAAAGCTCTTATAGGTCAAAAGAACAAAGAAAGCAGGATGTTGCGAGGAAAAACCGAATTAAAGAGCTGGAAGTTTTGATAGAAAAGACCGAAGAACTTATAAGGAATCTTGAAGAAGAGATGACGAAAGAAGAAGTTTTTTCAGATTACGAACTAATGAACGAAAAATGTGAAGCTTTAAACCGAGAAAAAGAAAGTTTAGAAGGCTACTACGAGGAATGGACTATGCTTTCTGATGAGGCGGAAGGCTAGAAAGGAGATAAAAATGCTGCTTAAAAGTGTTGAAATGCAGGGATTTAAGTCGTTTGCAGATAAGATTTACCTTGACTTTAATCCCGGAATAACAGCAATTGTAGGACCAAACGGCTCCGGTAAAAGTAACATTTCCGATGCTATACGCTGGGTTATGGGTGAGCAGAGTATTAAAACTCTCCGCGGAAGTAAAATGGAGGATGTTATCTTCTCGGGAACTCAGAACCGTAAGCCTATGGGGTTTGCGGAGGTTTCCTTGACTCTTGATAACTCCAAGGGGTTTTTCCCTCTTGATTACGAAGAGATAACAGTAACAAGACGAGTTTACAGAAGCGGCGAGGGCGAATATTTTATCAACCGTGTTGGATGCAGACTTAAAGATATCCATGAACTCTTTATGGATACCGGTCTTGGCCGTGAAGGTTATTCCATTATCGGACAGGGTAAAATTGACGAGATACTCAGCAATAAGTCCGAAGACCGCAGACAGATTTTTGAGGAAGCGGCGGGAATTACTAAGTATAAATACAGAAAGAACGAAGCTGAAAGAAAGCTTAATCATACAACGGAAAACTTAACTCGCGTAAAGGACATTATGGCGGAACTTGAAAACCAGATTGGACCTTTATTTGAGCAGTCGGAAAAGGCGAAAAAATACCTCAAAATTCGCGACGAGCTTAAAGGAATAGAGGTTAACTTATCTGTTGTTAAAATTGATAAGCTTAAAGCAGATATTGAGGAACTTACTAAAAATCTTGCGGAGACTGACGGGGAAATCGATAAAATCCGTAGTGAAGTTGAAAATAATGAAAAGCTCGTTAACGAGATTTATGCTGACATATCTTCCTGGGATGCTCAGATGGAGGAAATCCGCGAGGAAGAGAAGAGAACTATTGAAAATATTGGCGATTCAAACAGCAAAATAAGCGTTTTGCTTGCTGATATAAGCCACTATGAAGAGAATATAAAAAAACTTGAAGAAACTGTTAATGGTTATATAATCGAAGCAAAAGAAGCGGAAAGTCAGTTCGCTCTCTTAGAGGAAGAACTTGAAAAATTCCAGACAAAATGTGAAGAAATCAGAGTTTTAAAATCCAATCAGGAAAGCGTTATTTCCGAAATTGAGAAGGAAACCCAAAGCAAAAATTCTTTGGTTGAGGGAATTAAGACCGATATTATAGAAAAAAGCACGGAAATTAACCGGATAAAAGAGCGTATCGCAAACTCTGAGATTTTCAAACAGAATTTTGAGGAGAGAAAAATAACTCTTATAAATGAACTCAGCGAAAAAGCGGAAGATTATAATAATCTTTTTAAAAATGTTAAAGAGATAGAAGAAAGCCTTAACAAGAACAAGGAACGACTTGAAAAGCTTGAAGCTGACCGTGATTCTATTGCAGAAGAAATTGAGAAAAAGCGCACAGAAAGAACAAATCTTCTTGAAAAATCCGAAAGCGTTAACACAGAACTCAATAAAAAGATTTCAAAGAAAAATATCTTAGAAGATATGGAAAAATCTTTGGAAGGCTTCTCGGGAAGTGTCCGTGCTGTTTTAAATGCCTCACCTTCCGAAATAGGAAACGCCAAGATTTACGGCCCGTTCGCCCGTCTTGTTAAAGTGTCAAAGGAATATACTGTTGCAATTGATACGGCGCTTTCAAATGCGGGGCAAAATATTGTTGTTGAAAACGAAGAAGATGCAAAGCGCGCCATTGAATATCTTAAAAATAAGAAGAGCGGAAGAGCTACTTTCCTCCCCGTTTCAACAGTTAAAGAAAGAACCCTTGATGTTTCAAAAATCAAAGATATGAAAGGCTATATTGATATAGCATCAAATCTTGTGGAGACGGATAAGAAATACAGAGCAATTAAAAGCAGTCTTTTAGGCGCAATTGTTATTGCTGATAATATTGATAATGCAACACTTATTGCAAAGGCTGTCGACTATAAAATCAAGATTGTTACTCTCTCAGGCGAAGTTATGCAGACCGGCGGTGCTATGACAGGCGGAAGCTTTAACAAAACTGCGGGATTTCTGTCAAGAGATGCAGAAATTAAAGAACTTGCAACACAGATTGAAGACCTTAAAGAAAAGCTTTTTGCTTGTCGTGATGAAGCAAATAAGAGTGCAGAAGAGATACAGAAGCTCTCTGAAACTCTTGATTTTGACAATAAAGAAATTGCTGAAACCAGCGATGATTTGATTAAGGCACAGGCGGACTTTACCCACTATAATGCCTTTTTGGGAAATGTTACTGCGGCTAAAACTCATATTGAAAATGAGATTTCTTCTATTGATACAAGTATAGAAAAGCTTGATAACGAAAAGATGCAGCTCCTTGAAAATATTGCAAAAACAGAGGAAGAAATTAAAACTCTTGAAGCAACTGTTGCAGGGGAGCAGGAAGGCTTTGAAGGTCTTATTAAAAAGACCAGAGAGGCAAACGACCGTCTTACTGAAATCATCATTGAAGAAAATTCCTGTGAAAAAGATATTATATCCCAGAGGGAAAAGGTTTTAGTTGCATCAGAGCTTATTAAATCCATAGCGGAGAAAACCGAGCTTTCCGAAAAGGAAAAGCAGGAGCTTCTTGATAAAATCAATAAAGCTAAGGAAGAAATTGAAAGCGGAAGGGGAGAGATTGATTCCCTTAAAACTGCAACAAAAACAGCGGAAGAAACCCTTAAAGAACTTGCTGAAAAGAAAGCTAAGGCGGAAGAGAGGACCAGACTCTTACAGAAAGAGATTACCGGAACCAACGATATTATGTTCGGTCTCAGCCGTCAGAAAGCTAAAATTGAGAGCAGAAAATCGGGAAGTGAAACTGAGCTTGAAAATATTTTCACAAGACTTTGGGAAGAATATGAACTTACATATTCAACTGCTTACGAAATTGCAGATAAGAATGCAGACCTTACTAATGCAGAAAAAGATATTGCGTCACTCAAAGCAAAAATCAAGAATTTGGGCAATATAAATATTGACGCAATTGAGAGTTACAGAGAAATCAAGGAAAGATATGATTTCCTCCTTGCTCAGACCAATGATTTGGAAAAGGCAAAGGCTGACCTTGAAAAGATTATTACAGAGATGCTTACTGTTATGAAGAAACAGTTTGCACAGCAGTTTGAGGTTATTAACCGTAGCTTCAACAAGGTGTTTGCTGAGCTTTTCGGCGGTGGTTTTGCAACACTAAGTCTTGCTGACCCTGAGGATTTACTGGAAAGCGGAATTGAGATTGAGGCTCAACCACCGGGAAAGAAGCTTCAAAGACTTTCCCTCTTATCAGGCGGAGAAAGAGCACTCACTGCGATTGCTCTCCTTTTCGCAATCTTAAATGTGCGTCCGACACCATTCTGTATTCTTGACGAGATTGAGGCAGCACTTGATGATGTTAATGTTAACAGATACGCTGATTATCTCAAAAAATATTCAGAGAAATCTCAGTTTATCGTTGTTACTCACAGACGAGGAACAATGGAAGCTGCTAACATCTTATACGGCGTTACAATGCAGGAACGCGGTGTTTCCAAACTTTTATCTTTAAACATTGATGAGGTGGCAAAATAATGGCTTTATTTGACAAGCTTAAAGCAAGTCTTGGTAAAACAAAAAACAGTATAAACGAAAAAATCGAGTTCACTCTTAAATCTTTTAAAAAGATTGACGAAGAGCTTTTTGAAGAGCTTGAAGAGGTTTTGATAACTGCCGACATAGGCGTTAACACATCTCTTGAAATCATCGAAAGATTAAGGGGTGTTGCCAAGGAGAAAAGGCTTACGGAAAGCCATGAGTTAAAAGAAGAACTTGGGAATATATTAATAGAAATTCTTGATGGAGCCGATGATAAAATAAACCTGAAAGGCACTCCTGCGGTTATTATGGTTATTGGTGTTAATGGGGTTGGAAAAACAACTTCTATCGGGAAAATTGCCAATATGTATATAAAGCAAGGGAAAAAGGTTATTATGGCTGCTGCTGATACATTCAGAGCAGGGGCCATAGAACAGCTCGATGTCTGGGCGGAGCGAGTAGGTGCCGAAATTGTTAAGCAGCAGGAGGGAGCAGACCCGGCGGCTGTTATCTATGACGGAATAAATGCTGCAAGAAACCGCAAGGCAGACATTCTCCTTTGTGATACAGCAGGAAGACTTCATAACAAGAAAAATCTTATGGATGAGCTTAAAAAGATTTACAGAATTTTAGACAGAGAACTTCCTGATTCTTCCAAGGAGGTCTTGCTTGTTCTGGATGCGACCACAGGGCAAAATGCAGTTCAGCAGGCGAAGCTCTTTAAAGAGGTTGCCGACATTACAGGAATTATATTAACCAAGCTTGACGGCACGGCAAAAGGGGGAATAGTTTTCCCTATTAAAAATGAATATAATATCCCTGTTAAGTTTGTTGGCGTTGGAGAAACGGCAGACGACATTATGGAGTTTAATGCCGAAGAGTTCGTCAAGGCAATAGTTGAATAAGGAAAAGCACCGCATAAGCGGTGCTTTATTTTTAGATTGTAAGACTATCAATTTCGGAAAAGCTTCTTTGTGCAAACATTGAGGCTTTTTCTTTTTTGTCTTTAATCCTCATTCCCAAATCTTCAAAAATTCCAAAGTTAACATTCATAGGCTGGAAATTAGCAACAGAGCCAGTTGAAATATAATTTGAAAGAGCTCCTAAGGAGGTTTTGCTGCTGAAGACAACATCGTCTTTTCCTAAAAGCTTTCTTGCGACATTTATTCCTGCAACCATTCCGGATGATGCTGATTCGATGTATCCCTCAACTCCGGTGATTTGTCCTGCAAAGTAAATTTTCGGGTATTTTCGCATTGAATAAGTGTTTGTAAGCAAATCAGGAGAGTTTATATAGGTGTTTCTGTGCATAACCCCATAGCGGACAAATTCTGCATTTTCAAGGCCCGGAATCATACTGAAAACTCGTTTTTGTTCGCCAAATTTCAAGTGAGTCTGAAAGCCGACTATATTAAAAAGAGTTCCGTTTGCATTATCTTGTCTTAACTGAACAACAGCATATGGTCTGCTATCATCGTGCGGATTTGTAAGACCAACCGGCTTTAATGGACCATAGCGCATAGTGTCCTCTCCGCGACTTGCCATAATCTCAATAGGCATACACCCTTCAAAAACATTAGGATTATCGATGTCTTCGTGAAGGGCTGCCGCCTCAGCCTGTATGAGTTCATTCCAAAAAGCAAGATACTGTTCTTTATCCATAGGACAGTTTATATAGTCGTCCCCGCCTTTTCCGTATCTTGCGCCGCGGAAAGCTTTGCTCATATCAATGCTTTCATAGGAAACGATAGGGGCGGCGGCGTCAAAGAAATGTAGATATTCCTGTCCAGTAAGTCTTTTAATTTCAGGAATTATCCCGTCTGAGGCAAGAGGACCGGTAGCTATTACGGTGTATTCATCTTCGTTAATTTCGGTAATTTCCCCTGATTTTACGGTTATTTTTGGGTTATCCTTAATCTTCTCGGTTATCATTTTGGAAAAGCCTTCACGGTCAACAGCGAGGGCACCGCCTGCGGGAACTTTCGTGGCATCGGCACATTCCATAATTAACGAACCGATTTTTCGCATTTCTTCTTTTAGAAGGCCAACGGCGTTTGCGATTCCGTCTGCACGAAGAGAATTACTGCAAACAAGCTCCGCAAAATAGGGACTTTTGTGAGCAGGGCTGTATTTTTGTGGTTTCATTTCCCAAAGCTCAACTTCTACCCCTTGCTTTGCAATTTGCCATGCCGCTTCGCATCCGGCAAGGCCTGCTCCAATTACTTTTATCTTCATAATATTTTCTCCTTAAAAGGTTTTTCAACAAAATATTGGACTTTTGCATTTGTTTGTGATATATTAAGTATATCATATTTTTTGGATATAAGCAAGAATAAGAGGATATAAAATGAGAGGTCCCTGGAAAAATTTATATAAAGTTAAGCTTAATAGGGTCAGCGGTGGAGATATTATCTGTAAGCACTGTAATAATGTTTTGGGTCATATCCAGCCGATGAATTATTCTTACATAAAGATTGCCTTTGTTTGCCAGTGTAAAAATATTGTAAAAGCTGAGCTTTACAGAGGTAAACGCCCGAAACTTAGCCATCTGGGCAGAGAGCTTTATAACAAAGATGAAAAATATATTTGTCAAAGCTGCGAAACACCGTTGTTCTCCGTTAATGAAGAAAACTGTATAAGTTTTGCATTTAATGCGGTCTGCAAATGCGGGGTTGAATATGATACTAAATTCAAGAACAAATGGAAAGACTTAGACTAAAATATTGCATTTTGTGTTCAGTTGGTATATAATAATAAAAAGCCTGAGAAAAGGAGAGATGAGGGAATGGATGTTCTTACAGTGAATCCCGGGATGCTTTGCAAGACTGTTGACTTTGACAAATTTAAAAGCGAGGAAGATAAGGATTTTTTTGCCAGTCTTTTCCTTGTGGCAGGTGCGATTGGGAACGAAATCGTCTGCCAAAATCTTGGGTTTTTAGGTGATAAAAGCTCTAAAATAATAGAGGTTATAAAAAGTGTTGGCGGAGAAATAGAAGAAAGAGATAACTTTTTACGAGCCAAGAGAAATGCTAAAATGCAAGGTGCAGCTATTTCTTGCAAGGGGTATGAGGATATTCTCCCGTTTATTGCTCTGCTTTGTGCTTTTTGCGTGGGAGAAAGCAAACTTACAGGCGTTAAGGATACTAAATATATTTCTTTGCTCAAAGGAATAGTCTCCGAATTTTCTCATTTGGGTATTTATACAGAACAAACCGCAGATGGATTGATTATTCACGGCGGACAGGTTTTAAGAGGCGACGGCGCATATGTGTGGAATAGTGACTCACTTGCTATGGCCCTTTGGATTGGAGCTTCCAGAAGCGAAGGAGAGTTGCGTTTATGCGGCATATCCAGAATAAAAGATGAGAGATTTGAAGAATTTTTAAATATTGTGATGGGAGATAAGAAGTATGAAAATAATGGTAATAAACGGACCTAATCTTAATATGCTTGGAATCAGAGAACCTGAGATATACGGGAATAAAACCTTTGCAGATTTGGAAAATATGATAGAAGAGCATGGAAAAGAAAGGGGTATTGAAATAACTTCTCTCCAAAGCAATTCTGAGGGAGAAATAATAGATTATATTCATTATGCTTACGGAAATTACGACGGAATAGTTATCAATCCGGGGGCGTACACTCATTACAGTTATGCGATTGCTGACGCAATTTCGGCAGTTTCAATCCCTACGGTCGAGGTGCATATAAGTGACATAAACAAAAGGGAAGAGTTCAGAAAAATCTCGGTTACTAAGGCGTCTTGTGTTAAACAAATTTCAGGCCATGGTTTTGAAGGTTATCTGGAAGCAATTGATTTTCTTTGCGAGGATAAATAAATTCTAAAAAATTTCAAAAAACCCTTGCAATTGTCATTTTTTTGTGATATACTATATAAGCTATTGCAGTTAATAACACTCTAAAGAAAGAGGTGAAAATAATGAAAGCAGGAATACATCCAGATTACAAAGAGACAGTTATCAGATGTGCTTGTGGTAATGTTATAGAAACAGGTTCAACAAAGGAGAATATTTCAATCGAAATTTGCTCTGCTTGTCACCCTTTCTATACAGGTAAGCAGAAGTTAGTTGATACCGGTGGTCGTGTTGACAAATTTAGAAAGCGTTTTGGTCTTGAAGAGAAATAATCTTAGGAACCAAATTTCGTGGATTGTTTTAAAATCAAAAATTACTACACTTATAACAGAGCAGGGATGCTCTGTTATTTTTTTGCACATAAAAAACGCATCTGTAATTTACAGATGCGTTTTAAAACTATTTCTTTTTGGACGGGATTGTTTCATATTTGCACTCTTCATTAAAGCAAACATATTTGATTGGTCCTCTGCCACGGAAAGGTCTGCGCTTCATAAGAATGCTTTCGCACTCCGGACATTTTTCATTTGTCGGCTCATCCCAAGAGATAAAGCAGGAAGTGCCGTTTTCGCAAGCGTAGTATGTTGCGCCCTTCTTGGATTTGCGGACCTGAACTTTCCCCCCACAGTTAGGGCAGGAAACACTAAGCTCTGGAGTGATTGACTTGGTATTTTTACATTCAGGGTATCCGGGACAAGCCAGGAACTTTCCAAATCTGCCCTGCTTATAAACCATCATTCTGCCGCATTTGTCACAAGGAATATCTGAAACTTCGTCGGCAATTTCGATGCTGCCGATTTTTTCTTCGGCTTTGGATAAAGTCTCTTTAAACGGGCCATAGAAATCATCTAAAACCTTAACCCACTTTGATTTTCCTTCTTCAATGCTATCCAGCTTTTCTTCCATATTGGCGGTAAAGCCCACATCGACTATATTTTCAAAGTTGTCTGCCATAAGGTCGGTAACTATATTTCCAAGCTCAGTAGGATATAAGGACTTGCCTTCACGGGCAACATAGCCACGGCTTGTTATTGTTATAATGGTTGGATTGTAGGTACTTGGTCTTCCGATGCCGTTTTCTTCCATAGCTTTAACCAGTGACGCTTCTGTATATCTCTGCGGTGGTTGAGTAAAGTGCTGTTTTGGAGAAACTTCTTTAAAGGATAAAACTTCCCCTTCAGAAACCGTTGGGATTTTTCCTTCTTTTTCTTCTTCGAAATCCTTTCCCTCAATATATAACGCAGTGAAGCCGTCAAACTTAACGGCAGAGCCGGTTGCCACAAGGGAGTGTTTGTTATTTGCAACTATATCAATTTTAACTGTATCATAGATTGCACTTGACATCTGGCTGGCTAAGAATCTGTTCCAGATAAGCTTATAAAGCTTATACATATCAGGTTTTAATGAATCCTTGATTGCCTCAGGATTAAACTGCATTGATGTTGGTCTTATTGCTTCGTGAGCATCCTGAGCGCCTTTCTTTGTCTTGTAAAAACGAGGAGCCTTTGGAACATACGCACTTCCGTAAGCAGAGTCAATATATTTTCTGCATTCTGCCTGAGCATCAGCGGAAATTCTGAGAGAGTCAGTTCTCATATAGGTTATAAGACCGACTGCGCCTGCACCTTTAATATTAACACCTTCATAAAGCTGTTGAGCTGCAAGCATAGTTCTCTTAGTTGTAAAGCCGAGCTTTCTTGAAGCTTCCTGTTGAAGAGTACTTGTTGTGAATGGAGGAGCAGGGTTGCGAAGCTTTGTGCTTTCCTGAATAGAGGTTGCAATATACTGGGCTGTTTCAAGCTCTTTTGCAATTTCAAGAGCAGTCTTTTCGTCATTTATATCTGCCTTACCTTTGCCGACAAGTCCCTGATATTTAGCTATAAAAGGAGTCTTTCCTTTATTGTTTGCAAGTTTAACATCAATTGTCCAGTATTCTTCTTCGTTGAAGGCGTTGATTTCTCTTTCACGGTCAACGATTAATTTCGTAACAACAGACTGAACTCGTCCTGCGCTAAGTCCTTTTTTAACCTTTTTCCATAAAAGAGGGCTTATCTGATAGCCTACAATTCGGTCTAAAACACGGCGTGCTTGCTGAGAATCAACAAGGTCCATATCGATTGACCGTGGCTCACTAATGGCACTTTTAACCGCAGTTTTGGTGATTTCATTAAAGGTTATACGGCAAGCAGAACTCGCGTCAATGTCCAATAAATTTGCAAGATGCCAGGAAATGGCTTCTCCCTCACGGTCAGGGTCGGCTGCGAGGAAAACCTTTGCAGAGTTTTTCGCTTCTTTTTTTAGTTTTGTGATAAGGTCGCCCTTTCCTCTGATAGTTATATAGTGAGGCTCAAAGTTGTTCTCAATGTCAATTCCAATCTGGCTTTTTGGTAAATCGCGGAGATGTCCCATAGAGGCCAAAACATTATAGTTTGTCCCTAAGTATTTTTTAATAGTTGTTGCTTTAGCAGGAGACTCAACGATGATTAGTGTTTTTTTCTTTGTAGTTGTTTCTGCCACAATAACTACCTCCTTGTCAGTAAATATTTATTTCCAGGTTCTTGCGTAACTATTCCGCCTATCATAAGCATAGTAAGCTTGCTTGAAACCTTCTGGATTGGAAGGTCACAGCTTTCCGCTATATCATCGGGATATTGACCTTCTCCGAAATCTTTAAGATAATTTATAATCTTTTTGTCATCCTCGTCTAGTTCATAGCCAAGGTCAACGGCGATTGACTCTTCTTTGGGTTTAACAAGTTTCAGTCCGTTTTCTAGCTTTTTTGGATAAGTTTCTCTATATGTATTGAGTATATCTTCATAGCTTAAAACGGTTGTTACCCCATCCCTGATTAAGCCGTTTGGAAGCTCAGATGGAGAGAGGATAGGGTTACCGGGAACGGCGAATATATCGCGGGATGCATCGGTAGCGTGTTTAACGGTAATGGATGTACCGCTTTGCAATGTGCCTTCAACAACCACAATTCCGTTGGCAAGAGATGCCATTATGCGATTTCTTCTTTGATAATAATAATCTCTGCCGGGGGTCCCTGGTGGGCGCTCGGAAATTACTGCACCGTTTTCAATTATGTTTTCATAAAGCTTTCTGTTCTCAGGCGGATAAACAAGGTCAACTCCGCCGGCAAGAAATGCAATGGTTTTGCCACCGCCGTCAAGGGCGCCTGAGTGAGCCTCGGCGTCAATTCCTCGGGCCATACCGCTGACAACTATAACGCCGTTTTCGGCAAGGTCTTTCCCAAGCTGGTTTGCCATTTGTCTTCCCTGACGGGTTGACGCACGGCTTCCGACTATGGTAATTAAAATATAGTCATTAAGGTTAAGACGCTCGCCTTTTATAAACAGAATACGAGGAGGAAGATATCCGTTTTTAAGATAAATGGGATAATCTTCGTCGTGGTATGACATTATATGAATTCCTTTTCTTTCGCATTCCTCTACAAGACTTTTTGCATAGTCAAGAGACTTGTCTGCTTTTAATATTCTTGTTAAGGAAGAGAAAAATTCGGATTTTTTATATTTGCTTTCCTTGGCCTTATGAGCTTCCTCGGCGCTACCGAAGAAGTCTAAGAATTTGTAAATTATTTCAGGTTCATATTTACAAACATCACAAAGCCATATTTCGTGAAGAAGTGACATTTTTCGTCAAATCCTTTCGTTAGTTAGCCTTAGAATATTTATACATAATAATTCCGGCGGCAACACCGGCGTTAAGAGACTCGGCGTTGCCAATCATATCTATTTTTGTAATAATATCAGACATAGAAAGTATTTCCCGGGAAATGCCCTTTGCCTCGTTTCCGATAACAATGGCATTTTTAGAAAAGACGGGCGTTTCTTCTAAGGAAACGGAGTCTTTAAGTGCGGCTGATATTATCTTATATTCGTTTTCTTTAAGTTTGTTTATAAATTTGTAATCTTCTTCAAAATGGAAATTAAGTCTGAAAATTGATCCCATTGTTGAGCGGATTACCTTTGAGTTATAAATATCCGCGGAGCCTTTTGTTATAAAAATACTTTTAAATCCCATGGCATCTGCGGTTCGAAGGATTGTTCCCATATTCCCCGGCTCTGAAATTTCGTCTAAAATCAAGACATTTGAGGATAGGGAAGAGGATGCGTTTAAAAATTCAATAACACATAAAATCCCCTGAGGGTTTTCGGTTTCACAAACCTTTGAAAATAAGTCGTCAGGAAGCATATATGTTTCAAATCCATCGGTAAAATCAGGATTTTTAGCATTGAAGCTTTCGGAGATGAGAAAATATGCAATACTGTCCTTTGCCCATAAAAGAGCTTCCTGAGAGATTCTTTTTCCTTCTGCAACGAAGAGGGAAAGCTTCTGGCGGGACGACTTTTTCTGTAAAGAAATGGTTTGCTTGACTATTTTGTTTTCACGACTTGATATATACTTAATCATAATAATTTCCTTAATATAAATTAATGTCGTTTTTTGGCTTGATAAATCGCAAAAAGTTATACCCACGCGTGCGGGTATAACTTTTTAAGCAATTAAATTATCTAACTTTTTCAACGAGCTTAGAGAATGCAGCAGGGTCAGAAACTGCAATTTCTGCAAGCATCTTTCTGTTGATTTCAATACCGTTCTTTTTAAGACCGTTCATGAACTTGCTGTAACTCATACCATTCATACGGGTAGCAGCATTGATTCTTGCGATCCAAAGCTTTCTGAAATCTCTTTTCTTGTTCTTTCTGTCACGGTAAGCATATACCAATGACTTCATAACGGCCTGGTTGGCTGTTTTATATAATTTACTCTTGGCACCTCTGTAACCTTTTGCCAATTTTAATATCTTCTTGCGTCTTTTACGCGTGTGCATAGCACCTTTAACTCTTGCCATATCTATAAGGCTCCTTTCTGAAAATCAAATCTTATTTGTAAGGTATCATACTCTTGATAGTAGCGCAGTTAGCTTTTGATAAATAACCGAGCTTTCTGAGCTTTCTTTTTCTTTTAGTAGTCTTCTTGTTTAAAATGTGACTTCTGAAAGCCTTACCTCTTTTAACCTTGCCGTTTTTAGTAATGCCAAAACGCTTAGCTGCCCCTTTATGTGTCTTAATTTTAGGCATAATATAAGTCTCCTTCCGTAAATGTTTTCGGTTTGACCGATAGAATGTTATACTTTCTTTGGTACAACGAACATAGCCATATTTCTTCCTTCAAGCTTGATGCCCTTTTCAACAACACCAACCTCGGCCATGGCGTCCTGAACTCTGAGTAACAAGTCTTTGCCGATAGAGGAGTGAGTGATTTCACGGCCTCTGAAACGAACAGAAACTTTAACCTTGTCGCCGGACTTTAAGAATTTAATTCCCTGATTAACCTTTGTGTTAAAATCGTGCTCATCAATATTAGGACTAAGTCTTACTTCCTTAATATTGACAACCTTCTGGTTCTTACGAGCTTCTTTTTCTTTCTTTGCAAGTTCAAACTTGTGCTTACCATAGTCCATAACTCTGCAAACAGGCGGTTTAGCCTGAGGAGCTATTTTAACCAGGTCAAGGTTGTGCTGTTCGGCAATCTGCTGAGCTTCCTTATTGGAAACGATACCAAGCTGTTCGCCGTCAGGTCCGATAAGTCTGACCTCTGCATCTTTGATTTCTGAGTTAATCATTAAATCTTGTTTAGCTATGTCGGAACACCTCCAAAAAATATTAGCACCTTTTTACATAAAAAAAGCGCGAGAGCATAGCTTCCGCACAAAAATATCAAAATAAATTGATGAGCCCTTTTGCACCATTTTGCTAAGGGGAGAAGCGGAAAACTTCTGCTTTACCAAGAAATAATACCATTATTTATTACCTTTGTCAAGGGTTTTTTGAAAAAAGTTTAGATAAATTTGAAAATTTTTCAAAAAAAGACTTGCATTTTAAAAAGTTGTGTGCTATAATCAAGTAGTTATTTACGGGATAGTCCGCTGTTTGCCCCTTTCTGATTGGGAGCTTATATGAATGTCCTCAGATGAAAGGATGTATAAAATGAACATTTTAGAACAAATTACTCAAGAACAAATCAGAACAGACCTTCCTAAGTTTAACATTGGTGATACCATCCGCATATATGTTAAGATTATCGAAGGTTCAAGAGAAAGAATTCAGATGTTTGAAGGAACTGTTATCAAGAAGAACCACGGCGGTATTCAGGAAACATTCACAGTAAGAAGAGTTTCTTATGGCGTTGGTGTTGAGAGAACATTCCCGATGAATTCTCCAAAAATCGACAAGATTGAAGTTACCAGACGCGGTAAGGTAAGAAGAGCTAAGCTTTATTACTTAAGAGACAGAGTTGGTAAAGCTGCTAAGGTTAAGGAAAGAATTTAATAACGAAATTCTAAAGGTGGTTATGTTTTCATAATCACCTTTTAACTTTAAATTGTTTGTGGAGGGATTAATGATGGATAATATGCACGAGAACAATATTCCGGAAGAAACAGAAGAAATCATCCGGGAAGAGCCTGTAAGCAGTTGGAAATCAGGTTGGAAAAAGGAACTTCGCGACTGGATTGAAGCTATTGTTATTGCGGTTGTTGTTGCTTTGCTTTTAAGGAATTTTGTTCTTACTCTCGCATTGGTCGATGGAGCAAGTATGGAAAGAACTTTAAGCCACGGGGACAGATTATATGTGAATAAAGTTTTCTATTCTCCCGAAAAAGGTGATATTGTTATAATTGACACAGAAAAGCATCCGCAGGGCCCTCTTGTTAAAAGAGTTATTGCAACAGAAGGAGATACAATTTATATAGACCGTGTTTCAGGTATGGTTTATGTTAACGATGAACTTTTGGAAGAGGATTATATAAAAGGAAAGACAGTTCTGCCTGTTCAAAAAGATAATCTTGGTATTGTAAGAGGATATTACGGCGAACTTGCTGAAATTTTTGCTGACCCGTCATATAGCCGTAGCAACCCAATAAAATTGGGAGAAGGCGAAATTTTCGCCATGGGAGATAATCGCGAAAACAGCAGTGACAGCCGAAATCTCGGTATCTTTACAGAAGATGAGGTTATGGGACACGCAGTTTTCAGATTCTGGCCCTTTAATAAAATTGAAATGCTTGATTAGAGGTAATAAAAATGGAATTACAGTGGTTTCCGGGGCATATGGCGAAAACTCGCCGTCTGCTGAAAGAAAACATAAAGCTTGTTGATGTTGTTATAGAACTTGTTGACGCAAGACTTCCTTTATCATCAAGAAACCCTGAAATCGACAAAATTGTTGGAAATAAGCCGAGAATTGTTGTTCTGAATAAAAGTGATATGGCTGATAGTGCAACCAACAAGCAATGGATCTCCTGGTTTAAACAAAAAGGAATTTCGGCTGTTGAAATAAATAGTCTGAGCGGACAAGGAATAACTGGTATTGACCGTGAGATTGAAAAGGTTCTTGCGGAGAAGTTCCGTAAGGATGAAGAAAGAGGAATTCAAAGACACGCCGTTAAAATGATGGTTGCAGGGATTCCTAATGTAGGAAAATCTTCATTTATAAATAAGCTTTCCAAAAGAGCGGCAACAAAAACAGGAAACAGACCCGGTGTTACTCAGGCTAAACAATGGATAAGAATAGCAGGGAAGTATGAACTTTTGGATACTCCCGGCATTCTCTGGCCTAAGTTTGAGGACAAGGATGCAGCTATGCGAATTGCCTTTACCGGCGGAATAAAAGATGAAATAATGGATATTGAAGAACTTGCTTTTTATCTTGTTGATTATCTTAAAAAGAACTATCCTGAAAATCTTCAGGAAAGATATAAGCTTGACGATGGTTTTGACGGGATAGAAAGTTATGAACTTCTTGAATTAATCGGCAGAAAAAGAGGCTGTATTGTATCAGGCGGAAAAGTTGATATGTTACGCGCTTCAAACCTTGTTTTAGACGATTTTCGAAGTGCAAAAATCGGCAATATTTCTCTTGAAAAACCATCTATGTATAAATAACGAAATGCCGACTTATGTCGGCATTTTTTATGGAGGATAAAAGCTATGTTAGAGTTTGAAAATAAATTTTATGAAGAAGGGAAAAACCTTATTGCAGGAGTGGACGAGGCAGGAAGAGGTCCCCTTGCCGGCCCTGTTTGTGCGGCGGCGGTTATTCTTCCGAAAGGCCTGATAATCGAGGGTGTAAACGATTCAAAAAAGCTTACTGAAAAGAAGAGAGATTTGCTTTTTGACGAGATAAAGGCAAAGGCAATTGCTTATTCAATTCAGTTTGCCTACCCTGAGGAAATTGACAGTATCAATATAAGACAGGCAACACATAAAGCTATGGCTGATGCTGTTAAAAATCTTGAATCTTCCCCTGAACATATTTTAATCGACGGAAACGATAACATTCCTTTTGATATTCCATATACATATATAGTAAAAGGCGATGCAAAGTCTCAGACCATTGCGGCAGCGTCTATTCTGGCAAAGGTAAGCAGGGACAGACTTATGGTTGAGCTTGATAAAGAATATCCTGAGTATGGTTTTGCAAAACATAAAGGTTACGGGACAAAGACGCATATGGAAGCTATACAAAAGTATGGAGTAACCAAGGTTCACAGGAAGTCCTTTATGACAGATAAGGTTTTGGGTAAAGTGTAATGAATATGTACAAAAAACTTGTTGGAAATATCGGTGAGGATATCGCCAGCAATTATCTTAAAAAGAAAAAATATAAGATTTTAGAGAAGAATTTTACGGCAGGAAAGGGCGAGATAGATATAATCGCTTTAAAAGACAAAACTACTGTTTTTGTTGAGGTTAAGACAAGGCAGAATGATAGTTTCGGAGCTCCCTCGGAAGCTGTTGATTCAAGAAAAAGAAAGAAACTTATTGAAACTGCAACACGATATATAAGTGAGAAAGATCCTGACACGGCTTTTCGTTTTGATGTTATTGAGGTTTATGGCTGTTTAAAGGATGGAGGGTTTTGTTTTGAAAAAATTGAGCATATTGAGGATGCGTTTGGAGTGAATTATTAGTGGGTTACAGAATTTTTGATGCACACGCCGACACTATGAGTAAGCTTTATGAAAACTGTGAAAGCATCAAAAGAAATAATTGCCACATTGATTTTGAAAGAATGAAAAAATTTGAGGGGTATACTCAGGTTTTTGCGGCTTTTGTCGATAAAAAAGCTATAAAAGAAACTCCGAAAGAATATGCTAAAAAGCTTATCGAAAAGTATAAGAATGAGACGGCCTCTTGTAGAATTTTTCACATAGAAACCGCAGATGATTTGGGAAAGGAAGGAGTTTCTTCGATTTTGTCAATTGAGGGTGGCGAAGCGATAGAGGGAAACCTTGATAATCTGTATAATTTTTTTAATATGGGTGTAAGAATTATGACACTTACCTGGAATTACGACAACGAAATTTCAGGCGGAATAGGAGAAAATGAAACTGGATTAACTCCGTTTGGGAAGAGTGCTGTGAAAGAAATGAATGAGCTTGGAATGGCGGTTGATGTGTCCCATATATCCGAAAAAGGCTTTTGGGATGTTTATAATATATCTGAAAAGCCGTTTATTGCATCTCATTCCAATGTTAAAAAACTCTGCAATCATCAAAGAAATCTTTCTGATGAACAGATAAAAGCTATAATTGATTGTGACGGAGTAATAGGTGTTAACTTTTATCCGCTGTTTTTAGATAACAGTGGCAAATGCACTATGGAAAAAATTTTGGAACACATTGAATATATTTTGGAAATGGGCGGAGAAAATAATATAGGAATCGGTTCAGACTTTGACGGAATTGAGTATTTACCGGAGGAAATGACAGGAATTGATGACATAGAAAAGCTGATTTCTCTTATGAAAAAGCGGAATTATGGAGAGAAAATTATAAATAAGTTGTTATTTGATAATTTTTCGAGAGTTTTAGGGTCAATTTTTGCCTAAAACTATTGCAATTTCCGGCAAGATGTAGTAAAATGTTGTCATATATCATTTTTTGACATTTGGAGGTTAATATGAGTTTAAACATATCTAAAAAGGCAGAGTGCATAAGCCCTTCCCCGACACTATCCCTTGATGCTAAATTCAAGCAGATGAAGAAGCAGGGAATCCCGGTTGTTGGGTTTGGTGCAGGCGAGCCTGATTTTGAAACTCCTGACAGAATTAAAAAAGCAGGTATTAAGGCCATAGAAGATGGGTTTACAAGGTACACCCCTGCTGCGGGAACAATTGAATTAAGACAAGCGGTTTGCGATAAATTTAAGCGTGACTTGGGGATTGATTATACAATTAACAATATTGTTGTAAGCAACGGCGGAAAGCATTCTCTTACAAATATATTTATGTGTATATGCGAGCCTGGGGATGAGGTTATTATACCTGCTCCTTATTGGGTGAGCTATCCTGAAATGGTTAAAATGGCAGACGGCAAGCCGGTGTTTATTGACACAACAGAAGAAACAGGCTTTAAGTTCACTCCTGAGCAGTTTGAAAAAGCAATAACAGACAGAACAAAAGCTATTGTTTTAAACACACCAAGCAATCCAACTGGTATGGTTTATTCAAGAGAAGAGCTTGAAAAAATTACTGATATTGCCATCAAAAATAATGTTTATATAATCTTTGACGAGATTTATGAAAAGCTTATTTATGAGGGCGAACATGTTAACCCTGCCACTTTCAGCGAAGAGGCTAAGAATATCGTTGTAATCGTTAACGGCCTTGCAAAAGCTTATGCTATGACAGGTTGGAGAATTGGTTATACCGCTGCGAACGAAAAGCTTACAAAAGCTATGGCTAATATGCAGAGCCATGCGACCTCTAACCCTAACTCTATTGCTCAGGTGGCTGCGGTTGAAGCTCTTTTGGGTGACCAGAGCGAAATCGGGGTTATGTGCGAAGAATATGTAAAGCGCAGAGACTATATGGTTGAAAGAATTAACGGCATTGACGGAATAAGCTGTCTTAAACCTAACGGTGCTTTCTATATATTTATGAATGTAAGAGACCTTCTCGGTAAGGAACATTACGGTAAGATTATAAATACAGCTCAGGAACTTTGTGATGATATGCTTGAAAGAGCGTTGGTTGCATTGGTACCGAGCGAAGGCTTTGGAATTGACGGATATGCAAGACTTTCATATGCAACATCTATGGAAACTATTGTTGAAGGTCTTAACCGTATCGAAAAGTATATAAACGGCGAAGCTTAATACGGGCGGTGATTTTATGAAACTTGGATTTATAGGCGGAGGAAATATGGCATCTGCCATTATAAGTGGCCTTATAAGCTCGGGGTTTGTATGCGGAGAGGAAGTCTCCGTCAGCGATAAGGATATTGAAAAAATCGCACATTTTATGGAACTTGGCGTGCATATAACTGATAACAATGTTGCGGTTGCAGATGGTGCGGAAGTGGTTGTTTTCGCAGTAAAGCCAAACATTCTTCCCAAGGTTCTTGAAGAAACAAAGGGCGCGTTAGACGGTAAGATTGTTATATCAATTGCGGCAGGGACTATGCTTTCTGATATTGAGAAGATAATCGGAACAGACAAGCGGATTGTCCGCGTTATGCCAAACACTCCTGCTCAGGTTAATTGCGGGATGGCGGTGATCTGTCCCAATAAAAACGCAAAAGAGGGCGATGTGAAAATCGTTTCTGCTTTATTTGATGCGGTTGGCTCATCTGTCGTTCTGGATGAAAAATATATCAATGCGGCAACTGCTCTTCACGGAAGCAGTCCGGCGTATATCTATATGCTCATTGACGCAATGGCAGATAGTGGCGTTAAGTATGGTATACCGAAAGATATTGCATTAAAGCTTGTTTCAAAAGCTGTTGAAGGCTCTGCCAGAATGGTAATGGAAACTGGAATTCATCCATCTACGCTCTGCGACAATGTTTGTTCTCCTGGCGGAACAACCATCGCGGCGGTTTGCGAACTTGAAAAATGCGGATTTAAAACTGCTCTTTATCAGGCGATTGATGCTTGTGTGAAAAGAGCGGAAGAAATGTCCAAGCAGAGTAATTAAGATAAAAAATAAAGCATATATTATACCAGAAGCAAAAGCGGAGGTATAGTATGCGAAATTTAAGACCACAGATAGTTAATTTTGGAAAACGATACAATAAAGCGATAATAACCATAGCAAGTCTTTTTATTTTCGGTTGTGCCGTTGGTGTTATGCTGTCCTGCCTAGTTGAACAGGACAAGCTGGCAGAAATTGGCGAAACAGTAAGGGGTGCTATTGCGTATTCCGTAACAGTTGATAGGATGTCACTGTTTAAGGAAATGACGAAGGAATATCTTATTTCATTTCTTTTGATTTGGATATGCAGTTTGTCCTTTTATCTGGTACCGTTCTCCGTTTTGATTGTTATTTTAAAAGGAATTATAGGAGGATTATCCTCCGGAATTATAGTGCGAAGCATAGGAGCAGACGGAATTGTTTTTTCAGCAGTGAACACTCTACTTAAAAACATTTTATTTGCTCCGATTTTTATTGTCCTGACGGCTGTTTCCATAAGAAAAGCTCTTAAACCAAAGAAAATAAGACCCGTAAAAAATAAAAAATACTTGTCTATAAAGATAGTTGAAATAGCTTTTATCATATTGGTTTCTGTATTTCTCGGAGGATTTGAAAGTTTTTTTGTTTCTATTATAAATTAAGATTGAAAGGAGGGAAAGCGATGAACGATTGCAAAGAAAGTTACTTTTCTTATCTTAAAACCAAGAAAAAAGTATCAGATAACACTTTATCTTCGTACAAAAATGATATTTTAAGATTTGAAGAATTCTTAACACAGTCCTCGGTTACTCTTATAAAGGCTACCAAAACAAATGTTCTGGACTTCGTTATGAGTATGCAGGAAAAAGGGCAGTCTTCATCAACTCTTATGAGAAAGCTTGCATCTATCAGGTCTTTTTATGGATTTATGCTCAAAGAAAAGATGATTGATACTGACCCGACTGAAAATATTAAGAATTTTAAAAGCGAGGGAAAAATTCCTGAAATTTTAACAGGCCCCGAGGTTGAAATCCTTTTAAGTCAGCCAAAGGAAAACACCTTGCTTGGTCATAGAGATAAGGCGTTGCTGGAACTCCTTTATGCAACAGGAATGAGAGTTACAGAACTTATCAACTTAAATATTGATGATGTTAACATAGAAGTTGGATACATAAGCTGTAAGAGTAAAGGAAAAACAAGAGTTATTCCGATTTATGCAGATGCGGCAAAGGCTCTTAAGAACTATGTTTTAAAAGTCAGACCGCTTATGACAACGGTTGATGATGGTACGCTTTTTGTAAACCGAAACGGCACGAGACTTTCAAGGCAGGGCTTTTGGAAGATAATCAAAGGTTATAAAGAAAGCGCGAAAATAACAAAGGAAATAACGCCTCACACATTAAGACATTCCTTTGCAGTCCATCTTCTTGAAAATGGTGCAGATATAAAATCAATTCAGGAAATGCTTGGACACAGCAACTTGTCGTCTATGCAGGTTTATAACAGAATTGTAAAACAGAGAATAAAGAATGTCTATTATAACGCCCATCCAAAAGCTCAGAAAGGGAACATAAATAATTAAACGCCATACAGTTTGTATGGCGTTTAGTATTTTTATTTTGAATCAAAGTGGTCTTTGTAGCAATTAATGGAAGTCTGAATGATTTGTCTTGCTTCTTCGGCGCCTTTGACTTCATCAACGGCAGTTTCCATATTTTCAAGGGACTTATACACTTTGAAGAAGTGTTTCATCTCTTCAAATATATGTGTCGGAAGCTGAGAAATATCGGTATAAGTATTATAAGACGGGTCGTCAAAAGGAATTGCGATTATCTTTTCGTCGTTGCTGTCGTCGTCTATCATTGTGATAACCCCGATTGCGTAACACTTAACCAGTGTCATCGGATAAAGTGTTTCGGAACAAAGAACTAAAACATCAAGCGGGTCGTGGTCGTCTGCATAGGTTTTCGGAACAAATCCGTAGTTTGCAGGATAGTGGGTAGAAGTATGAAGAATTCTATCCATATTCAAAAGACCTGTGCGCTTATCGAGTTCGTATTTAATTTTGCTTCCCTTTGGAATTTCAATTATAACAGAAAATGCCTCGGGTGTTATACGGGCGGAATCTACATCATGCCATGCGTTCATATACAACAAATCCTTTCAAGTTTTATAAATAAAAAACTTGATAACACATAGTATTACCAAGCTTATTTCGTTTTAATTATGCAATTTTGTTAAGCTTTGCAGCATACTGGCTCTTTCTACGAGCAGCAGTATTCTTATGAAGAATACCCTTCGCAACCGCTTGGTCTGTCTTCTTTACAACAAAAGCATAAGCAACAGAGGCAGATTCTTTGCCTTCATTAAGCGCAGCCTCAAACTTCTTGATAGCAGTTTTAAGCTGAGATTTGATCATCTGGTTCTGAAGTGTCTTAGTTTTAATAACTTTTACTCTCTTTTTTGCTGATTTGATATTAGGCATAATATCACCTCCGTTATATAAATTTGACATCTTTTCACATCAGTATTTAATATTCTAACACAAAGCAAAAGAAAATGCAAGTGTTTTTTACAAAAAAATTGAGAAAAATTTGAGGAAATTAAGAAATTCTCTGTATATGTTTAAATTGTTGACAAAATTTTGGGAATGATATATTATGTTTAAGGAAAGTAAAGAAGAAGGTGATATCTTTGAAAGAAGTAAATAAACTTTTCTGGACTTTTTTCAGAATAGGTCTGTTTACCTTTGGTGGTGGCTACGCAATGCTCCCCCTTATACAAAAGGAAGTTGTTGAAAAAGAAAAGTGGGCAACGGACGAAGAAGTTATGAATTATTTCGCTATGGGACAGTGTACCCCCGGAGTTATTGCTGTTAATCTCGCAACCTTTATCGGTTATAAAATAAAGGGGATTTTTGGCGGAATTTTTGCAACAATTGGTGTTGTTGCACCTTCCGTTGTGATAATCTCCATAATTGCAAACTTTTTAAAATATTTTGAAAGTGTAGAGGAAGTTCAATATGCTTTCAATGGTATTCGTGTTGCAGTTTGCGTTTTAGTTTTAAATGCAGTAATTAAATTCTGGAAGTCGGGGGTTAAAGATGCGGTTGGTGTGGTTATTTTTTCAGTCGCCTTTATACTTTCTGTTTTGTTTAACCTCTCATCCGTTTGGGTAATTGTCGGGGCGGTTATTATGGGTGTTCTGGCAAGTCTGTGTAAAGAGAGGTCGTAAAAAATGCTTTGGATAACTGTTTTTTTAGAGTTCTTTAAAATAGGACTTTTCGCTATCGGCGGCGGACTTGCCACCCTTCCGTTTTTATACGATTTAACTGAAAAATATACTTGGTTTACGGCTAATGATTTGTCCAATATGATAGCAATTTCAGAATCAACCCCAGGTCCGATTGGTGTTAATTGCGCCACATATGCAGGGGTAAAAGCCCTTGGTATTCTGGGTGGCGTTGTGTCTACATTCGGATTGGTTTTGCCATCACTCATTATTATTTTGCTTATTGCAAAAGCGATGGACAAATTCAAGGATAACAGATTCGTGAATTACGGATTTTACGGCATAAGACCGGCAGTTGCGGCTCTTATTGCTCTGGCTTTTGTGGATATTGCCAAGTCAACATTGTTTAATCTTGAACTTCTTGGAAAAGGAAACTTTTTGAATATTGGCGCGATTATTTTATTCGCCGCATTGCTGTTTTTTACTAATAAATTCAAGAAAATTCATCCTATTGTTTTTATAGCAGTTTCGGCAGTTGTGGGTATCATTTTTAAATTTTAAAAAATAGTTGGAAATACTTGCAAAAGGAAGAAATTTGTTGTATAATAAATAAGTTAGATTTTATTGTAATACTTTTAGGAGGGGTTTTATAATGAGCAATTTTTTAGAAACAATAAAGGCTCGCGCTAAAGCCGACAAGAAAACGATTGTTTTGCCGGAATCAATGGACAGAAGAACAATAGAGGCGGCTGCTAAGGTACTGGAAGAAGATATCGCAAATATCATTATTTTAGGAACACCTGAGGAGATTGCCGAAAACAGTAAGGGTCTTGATATTTCCAAGGCAACAATAATCAATCCTTTTACATATGAAAAAACAGAAGAATACCTTAACCTTTTTGTAGAACTCAGAAAGTCAAAGGGTCTTACATACGAAGAAGCAAAGAAAACCGCTCTCGGCGACTATATGTATTATGCTTGCCTTATGGTTAAGGCAGGGGATGCAGACGGTGTTGTTTCAGGCGCTTGTCATTCAACTGCAAATACACTCAGGCCAAGTCTTCAAATCGTGAAAACAAAGCCGGGCGTAAAGCTTGTTTCTGCTTTCTTTGTAATGGTTGTTCCGGACTGTGAATATGGTTCAAACGGAACATTCATCTTTGCGGACAGCGGTCTTGAACAGAATCCGGACCCTGAAAAACTTGCAGCAATTGCATATTCTTCTGCTGAATCTTTCGAATTATTAGTACAGCAGCCAGCTAAAGTTGCTATGCTTTCTCATTCAACAATGGGCAGTGCAAAACACGCCGATGTTGATAAAGTTGTTGAAGCAACAAAAATTTGTAAGGAAGAACATCCAGAACTTAATGTTGACGGCGAGCTTCAGCTTGATGCGGCTATCGTTCCAAGTGTTGGCGAGTCCAAAGCTCCTGGTAGCCCTGTTGCAGGCAAAGCTAATGTTTTGGTATTCCCTGACCTTGATGCAGGAAATATCGGATATAAGCTTGTTCAGAGACTTGCAAAGGCAGAAGCATATGGTCCTATCACACAGGGTATTGCGATGCCAATCAACGACTTGTCAAGAGGATGCTCTGCTGATGATATCGTTGGAGTTGTAGCAATTACAGCAGTTCAGGCTCAGGCTATGAACAAATAATATAAGAAAGAAGGATATATTATGAAAATTTTAGTTATAAACGCAGGTAGCTCTTCTCTTAAATATCAGCTTATTGATATGACAAACGAAGAAGTAATGGCGAAAGGCCTTTGCGAAAGAATTGGTATCGAAAATTCAAAGCTTAATCATACACCAAACGGTGGTGAAAAAGTAGTAATCGAAAAGGATATGAAAGACCATTCCGATGCTATTAAGATGGTGCTTGATGCGTTAACAGATGCAAATCACGGCGTAATTAAGAGCATGGATGAAATTTCTGCTGTCGGACATCGTGTTGTTCACGGCGGAGAAAAGTTCAATAAATCATTTATCATCAATGATGATGTTAAAAAGGCTCTTGAAGAATGTGTGCCGCTTGCACCACTTCATAACCCTGCAAACATTATCGGTATCGAAGCTTGCGAAAAGGCTATGCCGGGTGTTCCTCAGGTTGGTGTATTTGATACAGCCTTCCACCAGACAATGCCAAAAGATGCGTATATGTATGGCATTCCTTATGCAATGTATGAAAAGCATAGAATAAGAAGATACGGTTTTCACGGAACATCTCATAAGTATGTTTCCGAGCAGGCAGCTTTAATGCTTAATAAACCTGCAAAAGACCTTAAAATTATTACTTTCCACTTAGGAAACGGTTCAAGTATTACAGCGGTTGATGGCGGAAAATCTATTGATACTTCAATGGGCTTCACTCCTCTTGCCGGTGTGGTTATGGGTACTCGTTGCGGAGATATTGACCCGGCTATCGTTAAGTTCCTTGCTGAGAACGAAAACCTTTCTTTAAAGGAAGTTGACGATATGATGAACAAAAAGTCAGGTGTTGACGGTATTTCCGGCGTAAGCAGTGATTTCAGAGACCTTGAAAAAGCAGAAGCGGAAGGAAACGAGAAAGCAAAATTAGCGCTTGATATGTTTGTTTATAGCGTTCGCAAGTTCTTAGGTCAGTATGTTGTTGCTATGGGTGGCGTTGATGCTATCGTATTTACAGCAGGCATTGGCGAAAATACTCCTATGATGCGTAAGGCTATTCTTAAAAATACAGAGTTCTTGGGAATTGAAGTTGATGACGCTAAGAACGAAAAAGCAATTAGAGGAGCTCAGATGGAAATTTCTTCTGACTCTTCAAAGGTTAAAGTTCTTGTTATACCAACAAATGAAGAGCTTATGATTGCAAAGGAAACTCAGGAATTGCTTAAATAAAAACTCTTTTTAAACAGGCGGACTTTTAGTTCGCCTGTTTAAGTAATGGAGGATAAAATGATAGATTTTTATAAAAATCGGAATTTTGAAAATTTAACAGATGAAGAACTTGTGGAACTTTCTGTAACAGGGGATAAAAGTGCAACCGAGTATATTTTTGATAAATATAAGAATTTTGTCAAAGCTGTTGTCAGAATGTATTTCCTCGTTGGCGCTGACAGGGATGATGTTGTTCAGGAGGGGATGATAGGGCTTTTTAAGGCAATTAGAGACTTTGATGAAACTAAACAGACCTCGTTTAAAAGCTTTGCGGAAATATGTGTTAAAAGACAGGTTTTAACAGCCATAAAGAATGCCACCAGGCAAAAGCATATCCCGTTAAATAGCTATATTTCTCTAAGCAAATCATCCTATGACGATGAAAACTCCGAGGGGACACTTCTTGACACCTTGACTGATAAAGAAAGTGCTGATCCCGAGGAACTCTTTATTGGCAAAGAAAATATAGAGATTCTTGGCGAGAAGATTGATGAAAATCTCAGCAAGCTTGAAAAAGAAGTTCTTAGTATGTATCTTAAAGGTAGTTCCTATCAGGAAATTGCAAAAATAATGAATCGTCCTCCGAAATCAATTGATAATGCACTTCAAAGAGTTAAAAAGAAACTTGAAAAGTTTGTTTAAGAAGCATAGAAATATGCTTCTTATTTTTTTGTCAAGAAATGAAAAAATAATTTTATGTAAACCAATGAAAAATAATTGGTATTTTATGTAAAATATGGCAAAAAAAGGGATGAGCAGAAAAGTGCGTAAAACTAGTTATTAACAGACTTATACACATTATCCACAGGGATAAGCTGTGGCTAAAAATTGCATCCGAATTTTGAAGAAATAAAAAAGTGGCGTAAAAACGCCACTTTAAAATTTGAATTTTGGTTTACAATAATCATGTAAAGAAATTGTAAATTATTTATGAGCTAAGTCGCGGACCTTTTGCATCTCCAAATCAAGCATACGGCTAAGGTCAGCGCACTTATTAAGCTTGTTAGCAATTTTTTCTTTTGTTTCTTCGTCCATTTCCTTTTTATAACGAATGCCGTGCTCTAAATTTGCCCAGGATTCCATAGCAATTGTTCTGATTTGAATTTCCACACGGACCATTCTTTTCTCGTCGGAGAGAAAAATAGGAATTTCTATAATAAGATGAAGGCTTCTGTACCCGTTAGGTTTGGGATTTTTAATATAGTCTTTGACCTCAATAAGCTTAACATCGTCTTGCTTTAAAAGGCAGTCGGTAATCATATATATATCGTCTATGTAACTGCAAATTACACGGATTCCCGCAACATCATTAAGTGTATCCTCAATAGATTTACAAGAAAACTGCATATTTTTACGAGTAAGCTTACCCTGAATACTGGAAATAGATTTAAGTCTGGTCTTAATACTCTCAATCGGGTTTCTTTTACCCCCGAGAGAAAGTTCTTTATTCAGGACCTGAAATTTGGTCTCAATCTCTTTCATTGCACACCAATAATAGGTCATCATTCTCTCAAAATCATCTCTGAATTGAAAAATTCCTTCAAGGTTATTACCGTTTCGTATTTCGCTCAGAAGCTGTTGTAAAATAGGGGAATTTTCCATAAGTGTTCACTCCTTGTCTTTTAAATATATCACAATGAAAAAATAAAGTCAAATCTGTCAATGGTTTTAAAAATAAAAGCGACTATTCATTTGAATAGTCGCTTTATTGGTGGATCTTCAGGGACTCGAACCCCGGACCAACCGGTTATGAGCCGGTTGCTCTAACCAACTGAGCTAAAGATCCGAAAGCATTTCTTATTATACTTAATATATCCCCTTTTGTCAAGACTTTTGTGAAATTTTTATTAAATTAAAAAATAAGCTTTTTTTATCATAATCTTTGAAAAGAAATGCAAAATATATTTGAGGGGGAATTGTTATGTTTGATTTAACAAAACTTTCTTTTTCAGAAATGTATGCATTTTATAAAGTCTTTTATAAAGGCGGTAAAACGAATGATTCTTCAACCTATTACAGCTGAGGCGTTTGCCTCAGCTCAAAGCCCAAAAGTTACATAAAACAAAGGAGAAGGGGAAATGGGAAAGTTTTTGGTAAGTCAGGCAGATGGTATCAAGGGGAGCGTTAAAATAAGCGGGTCAAAAAATTCCGCTCTTCCCATAATAGCTGCATCAACTTTATGCGGAGAAAAAGTAAAGCTAAAAAACATTCCTCATTTAAGCGATGTAGAAAATTTATGCGAAATTATTTCACATTTAGGAGGGGAATATAATTTTGAAGCCGGAAGTGAACTTGGAATTGCTTTAAAAGATATAAAAGATTACAAAGCCCCTTATGATACTGTTAACAAGTTAAGAGCATCCTTTCTTATAATGGCACCGCTTCTTGCGAGAAATAAAAAGGTCAGAATACCTCTTCCGGGAGGTTGCCCTATCGGTACAAGACCAATCGATTTGCATCTTAAAGGCTTTTCGGCAATGGGGGCAAAAATAAGCACAGGTCATGGCTTTGTTGAGGCTAAATGTAAAAAGCTTATGGGCGCTGAAATTTACCTTGATTTTCCAAGTGTTGGGGCGACTGAAAACCTGATGATTGCGGGGAGTGTTGCAGAGGGAAGGACTGTGATTGAAAACTGTGCAACTGAACCTGAAATTGTTGATTTAGCAAACTTTTTAAACAATATGGGAGCAAAGGTGGAAAATGCAGGCACGGATAAGATAACTATTTATGGTGTAGATAGACTGTCACCTTGTGAATATTCAATTATACCTGACAGAATAGAGGCAGGAACATTCCTTACAGCAGGATTGATGCGAGAGGCAGACTTAACCATTGAAAATATAGTTTGCGACCATTTAAGACCGGTTATTGCAAAGTATACAGAAATGGGGGCGAAGATTGAAGAGGGAGTTAATTTTCTTAAAATCAAATCCGATGGTAAAATGACAAACACCGATATTAAGACATTGCCGTTTCCCGGCTTCCCGACGGATATGCAGGCGGCTGCAACATCGCTTATGTGCACAGCGGAGGGAAGAAGCGTTATGGTTGAAACTGTTTTTGAAAATAGGTTTTTGCATATCCCTGAGCTTTGCAGAATGGGCGCGAAGATAAAGGTTGACGGAAGAACAGCAATTATTGACGGAGGACAGCTTACAGGTACGAAAGTAAAAGCCACCGACCTTCGTGCAGGGGCAGCCCTTGTCCTTGCAGGAATTTGTGCAAAAGGGAAAACTGAAATTGATAATATTGAATTTATTGAAAGAGGTTATGAAGATTTTGACCGAAAGTTAAAAGAAATTGGAGTTAATATTAAAAAAGTGCAATAAAAAAAGAGTGCCACAGAGGCACTCTTAAATTTTATCTTACTCCGAAAAGTAAATCGCCATATGATGGATATGGCCAGAAATCAGATGCAACCATAGTTTCGAGCTCGTCGGTTGTTTTTCGGAGAGCTTCCATTGCAGGAATTATATCGTTCTTACACATAAATGATAATTCGCATTTATCAGTTGTTGCATCGGCTTTCGCCATAATCTCTTCTAAGGTTTTGAGATTTCTGTAAAGGTCTCCTGTTAATAAAGAAACGGTCTGAGCAACATCTTCTTCGTAAGAACGGTCTAACTTGTTGGAAAGAGCCTTCTTTGTAAGAGCTATATCGGCAAGCTCTCTGCCGTAAGACGAAACCGCAGGAAGAATATCCTTTTTAACCATCTCAATCATCGTAAGAGCTTCAATGTTAATAACCTTGCAGTAATGCTCTAAATTAATTTCGTATCTTGCACGAAGCTCAACCTCGCTTAGTACCTTATGTTTTGTAAAGAGCTCAATACTCTTTTCACTGATAAGAGCAGGAAGAGCATCAGGAGTTGTTTTGAGGTTTGAAAGACCACGCTTTTCAGCTTCTCGGGTCCACGCATCATCATAGCCGTTTCCGTTGAAGATAATACGCTTATGCCTTTTGATTGTGTCAATAATAAGCTCGTTTAAAGAAGTTTCGAAATCTTCTGCATTTTCGAGGATGTCTGCAAATCTTTCAAGAACATCGCCAACTGCTGTATTGATTATGAAGTTCGGTTCTGCAACAGAAAGAGAAGAACCAAGCATACGGAATTCAAATTTATTATTTGTAAATGCAAATGGACTTGTTCTGTTTCTGTCAGTTGTATCCTTAGAAAATCTGGGAAGAGTATGTACACCGATTTTCATAAGAGTTTTTTCTTTGCTGTCATATTCCTGACCACGCTCAATTGCGTCTAAAACTTCGTTGAGTTCGTCTCCTAAGAACATAGAGATAACAGCAGGCGGAGCTTCATTAGCCCCAAGTCTGTGGTCGTTTCCTGCACTTGCAACGGATGCACGAAGTAAATCCTGATATTCATCAACCGCTTTGATAATAGCGCAGAGAAATAATAAAAATTGCGCATTTTCATATGGTGTTTCGCCTGGGTCTAAAAGGTTAACCCCCGTGTTTGTAGAAAGAGACCAGTTGTTGTGCTTACCGCTTCCGTTTACGCCCTCAAAAGGCTTTTCGTGGAGAAGACAAACCAAGTCATGCTTTTTAGCAACCCTTTGCATAAGTTCCATAGTAAGCTGGTTATGGTCGCAGGCAATATTTGTTGTTGTAAAAATAGGAGCAAGCTCGTGCTGAGACGGAGCACCCTCGTTATGCTCTGTTTTAGATAAAATTCCTAGTTTCCACAGTTCTTTGTTAAGGTCTTTCATATATGCCTTAACCCTTGGCTTTATCTGACCAAAGTAGTGGTCATCAAGTTCTTGCCCCTTTGGAGGCCTTGCTCCAAAAAGAGTTCTTCCTGTATAAACCAAATCTTTTCTCTGCTCAAAAAGCTCTTTGGGAATGAGGAAGTATTCCTGCTCAGGTCCGACTGTTGTTTTAACGGATGTAACATTTTCGTTTCCAAATAGTTTTAACACGCGAAGAGCTTGTTTCCCAATATATTCCATAGAACGAAGAAGCGGAGTTTTCATATCAAGAGCTTCTCCGCCGTAAGCACAAAACGCAGTCGGAATACATAAGGTATCATCTTTTATGAAAGTATATGAAGTCGGGTCCCATGCTGTATAGCCTCTCGCTTCGAATGTGGCTCTGATACCGCCTGACGGGAAAGAAGATGCGTCAGGCTCCCCTTTAACGAGTTCTTTACCGGAAAATTCCATAATTATTTTTCCGTCTTTTGTAGGACAGATAAAGCTGTCGTGCTTTTCGGCAGTAACCCCTGTTAAAGGCTGGAACCAGTGAGTAAAGTGAGTTGCGCCTTTTTCAATAGCCCAGTCTTTCATGGCTGTTGCAACAACATTGGCAATAGTAATATCAAGCTTTCTGCCGTCTTGAATTGTCTTTTGCATAGCCATATAGGTTTCCTCAGGAAGCCGTTCTCTCATAACGGTATCGTCAAAAACCATAGAGCTGAAAATTTCGGTTACATTGCTCATAAAATCTCTCCTTAAAATAACGGATATAAAAAGGTGCTACAAGAACGAAATTTATAGCATCACAGTTAGAAATATTATACGGCTTTTTCCCACGATTGTCAAGGGTTTTGAGCACAATATGCGTATAAAAAAGTAAGGCTTTTGATGATTTAAATTGTTGACACGGATAAATTTGTATGTTATAATAATAAAAAACCGAAATTCGTAAAGGAGATGCTTAAAATGAACAGAATTAAAACAATCGATACTCGCGACCTTACAAAGAGTGTTAAAGACGGCGGTTGTGGCGAATGCCAGACATCTTGTCAGTCTGCTTGTAAAACATCCTGCGGCGTTGCTAATCAGGAATGTGAAAAGTGCGTAAGCAGCAAGTAATTTGATTTAAAATCAGGGGCTGTAGCATTGCTATGGCCCCATTTTTTTGGAAAGGCGTTAAAATGATACATCAGTATAAATTAAACGGATATAACATTGTTCTGGATGTTTTCTCAGGGGCAGTACATCTGGTTGATGAACTGTCTTATGATATAATTGAAATGTATGAAGAAAAATCCAAAGAGGAGATTTCTTCGTTCATCCTTGATAAATATAAAAATGAAAACATCACTGAAAAGGATATTGATGAGGTTTTTGAAGATATAGAAGAGCTTAAAAATGACGGGAAGCTTTACTCAAAGGATGTTTATGAGGATAAAGCTTTTGATTTGAAAAACCGTCATACGGATATTAAGGCTTTTTGTCTTCATGTTGCTCATACCTGCAATTTAAACTGCGATTATTGCTTTGCAAGTCAGGGTAAATACCACGGCGACAGAGCGCTTATGAGTCTTGAAGTGGGTAAAAGAGCTATTGATTTCCTTATTGAAAATTCAGGAAACCGAAAAAATCTTGAAGTGGACTTCTTTGGCGGTGAGCCGCTAATGAACTGGGATGTCTGCAAGGAGATTGTTAAATATGCAAGAGAAATTGAGAAAGAGCATAATAAGAATTTTAGATTTACCCTTACCACAAACGGCGTACTTTTAGATGACGATGTTATTGACTTTGCAAACCGTGAAATGCACAATGTTGTGCTCAGCCTCGATGGAAGAAAAGAAGTTCACGATAGCCTGAGGAAAACTGTAAACGGCCAGGGAAGCTATGACATAATTCTTCCTAAGTTCAAGCATTTTATTGAGAAAAGAGGAAATCGCGGATATTATATGCGAGGCACTTTCACTCATAATAATGTTGATTTTACCAATGATATTTTCCATATGGCAGATATGGGATTTAAAGAACTTTCTATGGAGCCTGTTGTCTGTGCTCCTGATGACCCGTATGCCTTAACTCAGGAAGATTTACCGGTTTTATTTGAGCAGTATGAAATTCTTGCTAAGGAAATGCTTAAAAGAAGCCGAGAGAAAAATGGTTTCACATTCTACCATTATATGATTAATTTATTAGGCGGGCCTTGTATCTATAAGCGGATTTCCGGTTGTGGCTCGGGAACTGAATATATGGCGGTTACCCCGTGGGGAGAACTATTCCCTTGCCATCAGTTTGTCGGGGATGAAAAATACAGTATGGGTGACATCTGGAAAGGTGTTACTAATACCAATGTCAGAGATGAATTTAAACTCTGCAATGCTTACGCCAGAAAAGAATGTAAAGATTGCTGGGCAAAGCTTTATTGCAGCGGCGGATGTGCGGCAAATGCTTATCACGCGACTGGCTCAATAACAGGGGTTTATGAATATGGCTGTGAGCTTTTCAAAAAGAGAATTGAATGTGCAATAATGCTTGAAGTTGCTAAAATCCAGGAAGGAATTGAATGAAAATAAAGCCTCATTTTGAGGCTTTATTTTTTTGTCTATAATTTGTGTTATAGAAAAATTCTTTTGTGAATAAAGATTATATAAAGGAGGGATAGCATGGATAAAAAGCTTGTAAGATGGGAGTGGATTGGAGCAGGAATATGCTTCTTGCTTTCGATACCGCTGCATTTTTTATTTGACTTTATAGGCGGAGAGCCACTTTGGGTTGGCTTTTTTGTAAATGTAAATGAGAGCGTTTGGGAACATTTAAAGCTTCTTTTTTATCCTGAAATTTTGGTTGGTATTATCCAATATTTTATAGTGGGTAAAAACTATGAAAACTATGTAAGTGCAAAAATAATAGGGATATTTTTAGGAATGCTTGGCATAGTAGTTTCTTTTTACACCTATTCAGGAATTATAGGGGATAATTTTGTTGTTGCTGATATTCTGACCTATGTTTTTGGTGCTGTTGTTATGGCAATTACAACCATAAAAGTTACTAAAAGCGGCAAGGGTGCAAACTATAAAAATCTGCTAATCGTTGCCCTAATCGTTATGGGAGTTCTGTTTGCCGTATGGACATATAATCCGCCGTCACTGGGAATTTTTGAAGACTATGCACCGGTTTTTCTTTTGAATATGTTCTAAATGGGGACAAAGCCTAATAAACTAGAAATATCAAAAGAAAAGGTGGATTAGCTATGGAAAAACGAGTTAAAGAAATTTTTGCGGTTCTTCCCGACAATCTTAAATGTTTACTAAAAGAAGCGCTGACGCAATCCTGCGGAAGTCTTGAAGAAATAAGGATAAGGGTAAATCGCCCGCTTATAATAAGTACCTCCCTCGGAAGTTTTGCCGTTTTAACAGACGGCAGTATCTCTCCAGCTATTGGGGGTGCTTATATTATAACTGAAAATGATATAAAACGAATTTTTTGTGCCCTTTGTGAGAATTCAATTTATGCCCACACAGAAGAAATTAAACAAGGATACATAACTATAAGAGGCGGGCACAGAGCAGGCTTTTGCGGGAAGACAGTAGTGAGTTGCGGTAATATCGAAACCATTAAAGAGATAAACGGAATAAACATCAGAGTTGCATCAGAGCGGATAGGAACAGGCGGGGAATATATAGATGCCGTTTTAAAAAATGGTAAAGTTAAAAATACATTGATTGTTTCTCCGCCGGGAGTAGGAAAAACAACACTTTTAAGGGACTTAACAAGACTTATATCCCATTCGGGCATTAAGGTTTCTGTTATAGACGAGAGAGGGGAAATCGGCGCTCTTTACAGAGGCGTTCCTCAAAATGATATCGGAATTCAGACGGATATAATAGAGGACGCCCCAAAGAATAAAGCCATTCCCCTTATGCTAAGGTCTATGTCTCCCCAGCTTATTGTCTGCGACGAGCTTTCTACGGAAGGGGATGTTGAGGCGGTCAAAAAGTGTTTTGGTATGGGCGTCAGCGTTATTGCAAGTGCTCACGGAGGAAGCTTGGAGGAGATTAAGAATAATTGTCATTTAAAGAGAATTCTTGGCAAAAACGGCTTTAATCAGGTTATAGTTTTAAGACGGAATAATAAAAGCCATATCAAAAAAGTTGTGGGCGAGATTTTTGAGGTGGAAAAGTGATTTTAAAGCTTATTCTTTGCGGTGTTATTGTTGCAGGTTTTGGATACATGGGGCATTTGGCGGGAGAAAAACAAAAGGACAGGTTAAGGCAACTTGCTTCATTTTCGGACGGTCTTACAATGCTTGAATTCAATATAAAATATATGAATTATCCTATTGCAAAGGCTTTGGAGAGTGCCAGTGAAAACTGCAACGGGGTAGTAAAAAAAATATTTTATGAAACAGGGAAACTTTTGCAAAAGGATTATGGAAGTAACCCGGGGGAGATTTTTAACAGAAAGATAGAAGAGAATAAAAAGCTTTTAAGCCTTTCTCCCGATGAAATCGGAATTTTAAGGAGTTTTTCCAAAACTCTCAGCGAGGGCGACACCGATACTGAAATAAAGAACATTCAGGCGGTAAAAACCCGTCTTGAATCGGCTCAAAGCGATGCCACGGAAGAGGTTAATAAAAAAGCAAAGGCTACAAAAAGTATAAGCCTTCTGGCAGGAGTGTTTATTGTTATTCTCCTTTTATAAATTAACGAGGTGATAAAATGACGGGGGTAGATTTAATATTCAAGGTTGCGGCAATCGGGATACTTGTTGCGGTGCTTAATCTGCTTCTTGTAAGAAGCGGAAGAGAAGACCAGGCGATGCTCACAACCATAGCAGGACTTATTGTAGTTTTGCTTATGGTAGTACAGCAGATAAGCAATCTGTTTGACACCATAAAAAGTGTCTTTGATTTATAAATATGGATATAGAAAAAATTATTGGAATTGGAATAATTGCGGTGCTTCTTTCTGTACTGCTTAAAAACTATCGGCCTGAAATTTCAGTTTCGATTTCTATAATATCTTGTGCGGTTATGCTTGCCTTGATTGGACCGTACTTTAAAACAGTGACAGCCTTTTTTGTTGATTTGTCGAGGCAAATAGGAATTGAAATGCAGTTTATGATTATCGTCGTAAAAGTTATCGGCATAGCATTTATAACACAAATTGGTGCAGAAATTTGTAAGGATGCAGGAGAAACGGCAATTGGAACAAACATTGAAACCTGTGGGAAGATAATAATTATTGCAATGTCTATGCCCATAATTTACAGACTTTTTGATGTGGTGGGTAAAGTTATTAATGTAGCTTAGCAAAGGAAAAGAAAAGTGAAAAAAGGTGTATTTTTACTTATATTACTGTTACTTCTTTCGGTGGAAGTTATGGCAGAAAAGACAGAGGAACAATCGATTATCGATGAATATATTTCAATATATTCAGAAGATATAACAAGGGCCTCAAATGTAAATGAAGCCATTGTTAGTATTGAATTGGTTTTTCCAGATTTTTCCTCAGAAAGTTTTATGGGGAAAGTTGCATCCGGCGGTAATATTTTTGATATTAAGGCTCTTCTTGAAAAGATAATAAGTCTTCTTTTTGTGGAGATGAAGAGTGCTCTTAAAATTATGATTTTTGTTCTATCACTATCAGTTCTGTCTTCGTATCTCTCGGCACTTCCGTCTATGGAAAATAAAGAGGTTTCCGATGTTGCATTTTATGCTTGTTATATCATAATTGCAGGGGCCTGCTCAGCATCGTTTTTAGAGATAATCAGGTGCGGAAAGGATGCCATAGATACAATAACCTTAATAGCCAGAATTATTGTGCCTGTGGTAATTGCAACCTTGACCGCGAGTGGCGCAGTAATATCTGCTTCGGTCTTTCAACCATTGCTTCTCGGCATAATTGAAATTGCTCTGACTGTCATTGAAAATATATTTTTCCCTGGAATAATTTTATTTGCATCCCTTGGAATTATAAGCTGTATTTCCGAAAAGTTTAATACGGAGAAAATGCTTCAATTTGTAGGGAAAACAATCAAGTGGGGAATATCGGTTTTGCTGACAATTTTTGTTGGAGTGGCAGGTCTTCAAAGTATAGCATCAGGGGGTGCGGATGGACTTTCTGTAAAACTTGCCAAATATGCTGCATCAAACCTTATTCCCGTTGTCGGCGGAATACTTTCGGAAACCGTTGAAACGGTTATGAATTGCAGCGTTATAATCAAAAATTCGGTAGGAATAACGGGTATAATTGTTATGATTGGGGCGATGGCTCTGCCCCTTATAAAAATCTCCGCATGTCTCATAATTTTCAGGATTTCGGCGGCTATTATTCAGCCTATAACTGACGGAAGAGTTGTTAAATGCGTTTCAGGAATTGCCGATTCGGTAGGCCTCATTTTTTCCGTAACCCTTGCAGTTACTGTTATGTTTATTATTATAATGACCATCATGCTGAACGCAGGAAATACGGCGATTATGCTTGGAGGATAAATAATGGAAGCACTGAAAGAGTGGTTTATGGCAATCACAGGAGTTTTGATTTTATCGGTAGTTGGAGAGGGGATTCTTCCCTCGGGAAGTGTTAAGAAATATGTAACCATATTGTTTGGGATTTTGCTTACCATAACAATTTGCAGTCCTTTTATAAGCGGAGCAGACTTTAATTTTGATGTAGGCGAGATGCAACAGACAGCCGCGATTCAGGTTAAGAATATGGAGAAAAAGGAGAGTGAAACTGTGCTTAGATTATATAAAGCAAATATAGCAAAAAAGATGAATACAGACCTTAAAAGTATTAATGAAAACTGCGATTATGAATTTATGCTTGAAGTTGAGAACCAGAATATGGAGAAATTCGGCGAAATCCGAGGGGTGATTGTTACGGTCAGAACAACGGAGACAAACCTCTGCATAGATGAGCAGATTGAAGAGGTTATTTCTTCAAAATATGGCATAGACAGAAAGAATATAGCGGTTAAATACATAAGCGTTTAGCGGGGGATAAAAGTGGACTTTGATATTATTAAAAACACCGAAGACGGAAGGCTGAGCAAAAATAAATTCAACAAAATCATTATCTTTGCGGTTATTGTTGCAATTCTTTTACTGGCATTCGGCAAAAAAGCGGACAAAGAGGAGAATTTACCTGAAAACCAAATAAACAACTTCAATTTTTCCCAATATAAAGAAGAATTGTCCGAGGAAGCCGAAAGAGCTTTATCAAAGATAAAAGGGGCAGGAAATGTTGATGTTATTTTAAGCTTTGAAAGTCTCGGGAAAACCGTCATTGCCCGAAACAGCCAGTCAAAAACCCAGAAAGATTCAGGAGGTGGGGACGAAAAAGAGGTTAAAGAAAACACAGACAGCGTTGTTGTTTATGGACAGGGACAAAATGAAACTCCATATGTAACAGAGGAGAAACTTCCTCTGCCGACTGGGGCGCTGGTTATTGCAAAGGGTGCTTCGAGCGAAAGCGTAAAGCTGGAGCTGTATGAGGCAGTTAAGGCTCTTTATGGCATAGATTCACACAGAATAAAAGTTACAGCTTCAGGAAAATAATTAAAATTTCCGCAAATGATGCGGCGAAAGGATGATATACATGAAAAAAATCACGGAAAACAAAAGGATTGGGATTAAGCCTAAAAAACTCTCGCTGAAAGGTAAGCAAATCTTAGTGGGCGGGCTTGTTGTTATGGTGGCGGTTGCAGGATATTACAGATTTTCAGTAGGAAATCTGGGTATAGATAATCCTGAGGAAAATGCAGTTCCAGTTATGGCGACGGCAGATACGGAAGATTACTTTACCAAAGCAAAAAAAGACAGGGATACTGCACGGAGTGAAGCCAAGGCGAGACTTACAGAAATAACAGAGGATGAGAGCGCTACGGCGGACGCCAAAGCTGAGGCAGGGAAAAAACTGAAAGACTCGGCAGAGGCAATAAAAAAAGAGGGTGAAATAGAAAATTTAATCAATGCAAAAGGATATAAAGACTCAATAGTTTTTATTGACGAGAAAGAAATAAGGGTAATTGTTAAGGCGGATGAACTTGATAAGAAAAAAGTGTCCCAGATTGCGGATATAATAACATCCAAGACTGAATTTAAACCTTCGGAAATAATTATCAGTAACCATAAATAAAAATAGGAAAAAATCAAAAAAATGATTGTAATATTAAATATTTTATGGTATAATAAATACAACTGTAAGATAATTTGACTAAATTACAATATTTCAGGAGGTTAAAACTATGAGTTCCGAAGAAATGATTGAAAAAAAGGGTAATGTTATTATATCAGACGAAGTTGTTTCTGTTATTTCTGCCATCGCTGCAAAAAGCGTGGAAGGGGTTAACGGTATTCAAAGCTCTATCGCAGGCGGCTTTGTTGAGTTTTTAGGAAAGAAAAGTCCCGGTAAAGGCGTTAAGGTTGCCGTTGATGGAAACAGCGTAGTAATTGAAATGAGCATAAGCGTCAACTATGGTACAAAGATTCAGGATGTTGCATGGGAAATTCAGGGCAAGGTCAAGAGTGAAGTTGAGGCGATGACAGGATATGAAGTCAGCGCTGTCAATGTTACAGTTGACGGTATAGTTATGCCGAAAGAAGAAAAAGAGGAAAAAGAAGAACAGGAAGACTAAAAGTATAACCTGATTGACCATCGGTCAATCGGGTTGTCTTTGTGTTTACAGTACATATCATTGGAGAAAACTATGAACAGAACAAAAGCAAGAGAATACGCATTTATTTTATTATTCCAGTATAAGTTTCAGCCTGCTGAAATCGGTCAGATTTTAGACGATTTCTGCACGGAATATAATCCAAAAGACCAGGAAGAATATATTCGCAGTATCGTTTTAAATGCTACGGAAAATATTGAACAGATTGACAGTATTATTGCGGAAAAGAGTAAGGGCTGGGGCGTTGAGAGACTTTCAGCGGTCAATCTTTCTGTTTTAAGATTATCTGTTGCCGAAATGTTGTATCTTCCCGATGTGCCTAAGGTGGTTTCCGTAAATGAAGCGGTTGGCCTTGCCAAAACCTATGACGGCGAGGAATCTGTTGATTTTGTCAATGGGGTTCTGGATAATATAAAGAACAGTTTATAGGGGGAAATATGGATACCCTGTATATTGGAATTGACACGAGTTGTTATACAACCTCGCTGGGCGTTATGGCGGGAGATAAACACAGACATTATAAGACGCCTCTTAAAGTTAAAGAGGGGGAGTGCGGACTGCGTCAGTCGGATGCCGTTTTTGAACATATTAAAAATCTCCCCAAGCTTTTTGAAGAAATGAGCAGAGAGTTTGATGTATCTGCTTATGAAAACAAGGTTGTTTCCGTAAGTTCAAGACCGAGAAATGTTGACGGCTCATATATGCCCGTGTTTATGGCAGGAGAAAGTTTTGCAAGGTCGGTTTCGGCAGCGCTTAACGCGAGACTTAACCTTGTTTCCCATCAGGAAGGGCATTTTATGTCGGCAATATATTCCTGCGGAGCATATTCCCTTTTAAGTGAACCTTTTATTGCAGTACATATATCAGGCGGAACAACTGAAATAACCATGACAAAATGGGAAGATAACAGTTTTAAAACCGAAATTGTCGGAGGAACAAAAGACCTTCCTGCGGGGCAGTTTATCGACAGAATAGGCGTCCTTATGGGAATGGAGTTTCCTTGCGGTAAATATCTTGACACAATGGCCCTTGAATATGAGGGGAGCGAAAAGGTCAAAACCTCTGTTAAAGATGGATATATAAATTTCTCGGGAGAGGAAACGCGATACAGAAGAGCCTTTGAAAGCGGAGAAAGTAAAGAGAAGATTGCTTATCTTACAATGAAAACCATAAGAGAATCTTTAATTTTGGCAATTGAAGATGTTAAGAAAAAATATGGCGTTGAGAAAGTTTTGATGGGCGGGGGAGTTTCTTCCTCGGCGTTTTTACGACAAGGCTTTGAGAATATGAAAGATGTTTATTTTGCCGAAGCAGAGCTTTCGACAGATAATGCAATGGGAGTTTGTCTGCTTGGCAAATTTTTAGATAATTAAGAAAGGAGAGCGTCCTATGGAAGAAAAACCGATTTTAAGCGTCAGCCAGGTCAATCTTTATATAAAGCAGATTTTGGACAACGATTTGCTTATGTCGGATGTAACCGTTAAAGGCGAAATTTCTAATTTCAAGCTCCATTCGTCCGGGCATATGTATATGTCCTTAAAAGATGAAACAGGGGTTATGCGTGCGGTTATGTTCCGTGGGGCAAGCTCAAAGATAAATTTCAAACCGGAAAACGGAATAAAGGTTATTGCCCGTGGCAGAGTCAGCGTTTATGAACGGGACGGGCAGTATCAGTTATACATAAACTCAATGGAACAAGAGGGAGTTGGCTCACTTCATATTGCCTTTGAAGAGCTTAAACAAAGGCTTTTTGAAGAAGGACTTTTCGACCAGTCAAAGAAGAAACCTCTTCCTAAATACCCAAAGAGAATTGGTGTTGTAACCGCACCTACCGGGGCGGCAATAAGAGATATAATAAATGTTTTGTCCCGCCGTTTTTCCTATTCGGATGTTTTGATATATCCGGTTCTGGTGCAGGGCGAAAATTCTGCCAAAAGCATAGTTTCGGCAATAAAATATTTCAACAATGCAAAAAATGTTGATGTTATGATTGTCGGCCGTGGCGGCGGCTCTATCGAAGACTTATGGTCATTCAACGAAGAAATCGTTGCAAGAGCGATTTTTGAAAGTGGGATACCAATTGTTTCAGCGGTTGGCCATGAAATTGATTTTACTATTGCAGACTTTGTGGCTGACCTTCGTGCTCCCACGCCAAGTGCGGCGGCGGAGCTTGTTGTTCCGTCGGAGGATGAGCTTATTGAAAAATTTGATAATGTTTATACCCGTCTTAGAAATTCGGCAATGCGATTAATTGAAAGCAGAAAACTCGTTTTATCGGGATGCGTTGATAAGCCGGCGTTTAAAAATCCGCTTATTAAGATTGCGGATAAGAAAATTGCTCTTGATAATTTGAGTCATAGATTTGAAATGGCAGAAAAGGTATTGCTTGACAGAAAAAAACAACTGCTTTCCGCCGGAATTTCAAAGCTTGATGCCCTGAGCCCGCTTGGAACGATTTCAAGAGGTTTTTCAATTGCATCAGGCGAGAGCGGAATAATCAAATCTGTAAGACAGGTTAAAAGCGGAGATGAAATAAATATTGCAGTTTCAGACGGCAGGTTTGATGCAATAGTTAAGTAAGGAGATAGTTATGGAAAAAGAAACTTTTGAAAGCAATTTGAAAGAACTTGAAGCGGTTGTTAAAGCTTTGGAGAGCAGCGATATTAGCCTTGACGAAATGCTTTCTCTTTTCGAAAAAGGAATTAAGCTTACAAAAAGCTGCACAACTCAGCTTGAAAACGCTGAACAGAAAATAAGCGTTTTAATGCAGAATAAAGACGGAGAAATGACAGAGCAACCATTTGCACCAATGGGGGAATAAAATGAATTTTAATGAGCAAATGACGGAATATATTGAGCTTGTTAATAAACAGCTCGATGAATATGTTCCCAATAAAAATAATTTGCAAAACTCAATATATGAAGCTATGAGATACAGTCTTTTAGCAGGCGGAAAGAGAATAAGACCTGTTTTATCTCTTGGAGTATGCGATATGCTCGGGGGAGATATAAAGAATGCACTTCCTTTTGCCTGTGCCCTTGAATGTATTCATACATACTCTTTAATTCATGACGACCTGCCTTGTATGGATAATGATGATTTAAGGAGAGGAAGACCTACAAATCATAAGGTTTTCGGCGAGGCAACGGCTCTTCTTGCAGGAGATTCGCTTTTAAATCTTGCCTTTGAAATTATGTCATCGGCTGGAATTAAAAGCGAAAAAACCGTGGAAATTATAAAGACGGTTTCCAATCTGTCGGGTACAGAAGGTATGATTGGCGGTCAGGTTGTTGACCTTTTATATGAAGAGAGTAATGACGCAACCCAAGAAATTCTGGAATATATCCATAAGCATAAGACCGGTGCACTCATTCTGGCGGCAACCCTTATAGGGGCAATTTTCGGAGAGGCAAACGAAACGGAAAGAGAAAAAATTACTGAATTTGCTCAGAATTTAGGTATGGCTTTTCAGATAAAAGATGATATACTTGACTTTATAGGCGACGAAGAGCTTTTAGGAAAGCCTGTGGGCAGCGACAAAGAAAATAGAAAGACCACTTTTGTTACTCTTATGGGACTTGAAAAGGCAAAAGACGCCTTAGAGCGAACTACTATGGCTGCAAAGGCCGCACTGGATATTTTCGGTGAAAGAAACAGTTTTTTATGTTCTCTTGCAGATTTTCTGCTTGAGAGAAACTTTTAGATACACAGGAGGAATTTTACAATGGTAAAAATTACACTAAGAGATGAAATTAAAGAATTTCCAAAAGGAATAAAACTAATTGAAGTTGCCAAGGAAATAAGCGAAGGCCTTGCAAGAGCGGTTTTGGTCGCAGAGGTTGATGGAGCTGTTCGCGAGCTTTCTTATGAAATAAATGAGGACTGTACAGTTAATTTCTTAACATTCAACGATGAAGCAGGTAAAAACGCATACCGTCATACAGTTTCTCATATTTTAGCTCAGGCTGTTAAAAGATTATATCCTGATGCAAAACTTGCAATCGGTCCTGCTATTGAAGACGGGTTCTACTATGATTTTGAATTTGAGACACCTGTAACTGCGGCTGATTTTGATAAAATTGAAGCTGAAATGAAGAAGATTATCAAAGAAAA
>JAZOAF010000111.1:0-5068 GCA_045595345.1 Clostridia bacterium
TTTTGATTTTTCAATGGTAACTACCGCTCTCACGGGAGATGTGGGGGTTACGGCAAAGAACTTTATATGGGTTTCCCTTTATATTTCCTTTGTTAACTCCTTCCTTGAAGAGTTTTTCTTCCGAGGTTTTGCCTTTTTTACCCTCAAACAAAAAAGTAACCGCTCTTTTGCCTATCTTTTCTCGGCATTAGCCTTCGCCCTCTATCATATTTCAATGATGATTGGCTGGTTTAATGTCTGGGTTGTTCTTCTGGCAACGGTTGGACTTTTCCTGGGCGGGATAATATTTAATTATTTTAACGAAAAGTATGAGAACATTTATATGTCATACCTTATACATATGTTTGCAAACTTCGCCATAAACACCATAGGCTTTATTCTTTTCGGCGTAATATAAAAAGCGGTTATAAAACCGCTTTTTTATTTTAGTAATACTCTTAATTTTTTATATGAAAAGAAAGTTATAAGGGAAAGCACCGTTCCTCTTGCGAGGTTGAAAGGCGTTATAAGGGTTAAAACTGTGTTCCAGTAGACACTTGCCGGCGCGCCCTTTATAAACATCGGGAGCATAATAAAACGATTTGTTAAAACCGCTGCCGCAGTCATTAAAATCGTACCCAGCACAAGTGCGATGACTGCGCCTTTTTTTGTTTTATTATAGCGGTAAATATAACCGATAACCAAAACAAAGACGCCATTTACAATAAAGTTTGCAAGCTCCCCCACATACCCTGTCGTTGTTACGGGAAGATGGAGAATATTCTTAATAAGCTCCACAAAAACCCCTGCCACAGGACCCATTGCAAGAGTGCCGATTATTGCAGGGAAATCTGAGATGTCCAAATCAAGAAATCCGCCTACTTTAAACGGAATAAACATTGCCGCATATTGGAGAATTGCCGCAATTGCAGAAAGGGCGGCGATTTTTGTTATCTTATTGGTTTTCATATTTATACCTTCTTTCATAAAAAATGCCCCGAGAAAAATTCTCAGGGCAAAATATAAGTCACACACAAACTTCTATCATCCGGACTTTACCGTCGGGTTTGGAATTTCACCAAATCAGCCAGAAAGGCTCGTGGGCTTTACCACCGGTATGGAATTTCACCAATCCCTGAAGCTTTTTATTAAATTTTAACGCTGGTCGATAGGAACATAGTTGCTTCTTTCCACAACGCTCTTATAAGCAGGACGGATAATCTTTCCGCCTGTCATAACCTCTTCTATTCTGTGGGCACACCAGCCAACAACTCTCGCCATAGCGAAAAGCGGGGTGTATAAATCCTCAGGAATATTAAGCATCTTATAGAGGAAACCTGAATAGAAATCCACATTAACGGGCATCGCAGCCGTAATTCCCTTTTCCTCACGGAATGCCTCTGATGCCATTTTCGCAACAGTTTCATAGAGTCTGTATTCTTTCATATTGTCAGTTTCCTGAGCCAGTTCTTTTGCACAAGCGCCTAAGATTTCAGCTCTCGGGTCGGAAAGAGAATAAATCGCGTGGCCGATACCATAGATAAGGCCTGTGCCGTCCCCTGCCTCTTTGCGGAGAATCTTGCGGAGGTACGCCTTAACCTCTTCTTCGTCGTCCCATTTTTCAATATTTGCTTTAAGCTCTTCCATCTGTCTCATCATACTCGCATTTGCGCCACCGTGCTTTGGACCTTTGAGTGCGCCAACGCCTGCGGCAATAGCTGAGTATGTATCAGTATTTGATGAGGATAAAACACGGATTGCAAAAGCGGAGTTGTTACCGCCGCCGTGCTCAGCGTGGAGCATAAGAGCCATATCCAGAATTTTTGCCTCAATGGGCTTGAATTTATGGTTTGCTCTTGTCTGGTAGAAAAAGTTTTCTGCCGTTGAAAGCTCCGGATTTGAATTATGGAGAACAAGGCTTGTATTATCGAAATAATGAAGCTTTGTTGCATAAGCATAAGCAATCATTGTTGGAAATCTTGAAATAAGTTCAAGGCTCTGTCTTAAAAGGTTAGGAACAGATATATCGTCAGGGTTCTCGTCGTAAGAATAAAGGGCAAGAACGCTTCTTTCAAGCTTGTTCATAATATTCTTACTTGGAGCCTTTAAAATCATATCCTCTGCAAAGTGGTCAGGGAGAGTTCTGTGCTCCGCCAAAAATTTGGTAAACCCTGCAAGCTGGTCCTTTGTCGGAAGAAAACCGAAGGTAAGCAAAAACGCAACCTCTTCAAAGCCGAAACGGTCCTCTTTCAGACAGTTATCAACCATATCCTTAACGCTTATACCTCTGTATCTTAAACTTCCCTCAATAGGAACTCTGTTACCTTCGTCAAGAAGATATCCGTGAACTTCGCCGATTGCGGTAAGACCTGCGAGTACGCCTGTTCCGTCAGCATTACGAAGTCCTCTTTTTACATTATAATCGCTGTACCAATGGAGAGGGATGTCCTGGAAATGCTTTTGCCCCTCGAAAACCATAGAAAGATATTCATTAAACTTTTCTTTCATGTTTTTCTCTCCTTTCTCAATCTTTTGGGATAATTACCTTATATAATACACCATTTCTTAAAAATTGTCAAGTTTTACGCGGTTTTGCAAAGTTTTTTATTTTCAAAAATATTTTTCCAAAACCTATTGCAATTTGACAAAATCTGTTGTATAATAAGCTATCTTGTTTTGTAAAATCAAAAATAAAGTTTCGAAATACTAAACCTTTTAAATCAAAAGTTTAGTATAGCTAAAAAGGATGATAAAAATGGATATTGGAAGTAAAATTAAGAGGCTGAGGCTTAAAAACGAGCTTACCTTAGAAGATGTTGCAAACCGATGCGAGCTTTCAAAGGGGTTTCTCTCTCAGGTGGAAAACAATCTTTCCTCCCCCTCAATCACCACACTGGAAGATATTTTAGAGGTATTAGGTTCTTCCCTTTCGGAATTTTTCTCGGAAGACGAGCCTGAGCAGAACATTATCGTCTGCACGGAAAACGACTACTTTGAAAACGAGCAGGAGGAATACACCATAAACTATCTCGTTCCCAATGCTCAGAAAAACCTTATGGAACCGATTCATCTTACCCTTAATCCAAAAGGCTCATCTGAGGTTGTTCCCCCTCATGACGGAGAGGACTTCGGCTATGTTTTAGAGGGAGAAGTTACGATTTTTTACGGAGAGGAGAAATTCCTTGCCAAAGCGGGAGATTCCTTCTATATTTATTGTAACGAAAACTATCATTTATATAACGGCGGAAAACGGACAGCAAAGCTTATCTGGGTTTCCTCCCCGCCATATTTTTAAGCCGACGGAAAAACACCATACGGTTTAAAGAAAGGAAGTTTTGAATATGAAAAATAACGATGTTTGCATTATCGAGCTTAAAGGCCTTACAAAAACCTTTGACGACCAGCAGGTTTTAAAGGGCATTGACCTTAAAATATATGAAAACGAATTTTTAACTCTCCTCGGCCCGTCAGGTTGCGGAAAGACAACAACACTCCGTATAATTGCAGGGTTTGAAGAGCCTGATATGGGCGAGGTGTTATTCAACGGCGTTGAAATCAGCGCTGTGCCTCCTTATAAGCGTGAGGTTAATACGGTTTTCCAGAAATACGCCCTCTTCCCCCACCTTGATGTTTTCGACAACATCGCTTTCGGCCTTAATCTTAAAAAGATGCCACAGGATGTTATCGAGCAAAAGGTTAAGAAGATGCTCTCTCTTGTTGGTCTTTCAGGCTATGAAAACCGCGATGTTATCTCCCTTTCAGGCGGACAGCAACAGAGAATTGCAATCGCCCGTGCGCTTGTTAACGAGCCAAAGGTTCTTCTCCTTGACGAGCCTCTCGGCGCTCTTGACGCAAGACTTCGAAAAGAGATGCAGTCTGAGCTTAAAAAAATTCAACAGGAGGTCGGTATAACCTTTATTTATGTTACTCACGACCAGGAGGAAGCTCTTTCCATGTCTGACACAGTTGTTGTTATGAAGGACGGAGAAATCCAGCAAATCGGCACTCCTATTGACATTTACAACGAGCCTGAAAACCGTTTTGTTGCATCCTTTATCGGCGAGTCCAACATTATTGAGGGCAATATGCTTGACGACTGTCTTGTTAAGTTTGACGGCTTTGAGTTCGAATGTGTTGACAAGGGATTTAAGCCAAACGAAGAGGTTGAGGTTGTTTTAAGACCTGAGGATATTGACATTATCGCAAAAGACTTTAAGAAGAAGACCAAAATCCACGGCAAAGTTGAATCAGTTGTTTTCAAGGGTGTTCACTATGAAATTATGGTGGCAACAGAAAACAGAACATATAAGATACATACCACAGACTATTTCGCGCCCGACCTTGAAGTGGGACTTTCTTTCGGGCCTGAGGATATTCATGTTATGTATACAATGGGGTGGACAGCATGAAGTTTTATAAGAATTTTATCCTGCCATACCTAATCTGGGCGGGACTTTTAATAGTCATCCCTCTCATAATGATTTTAATATACGCATTCACTGCGGACGGAAACTCGGTTTTAACCGTTTCCTTTACATTTGATAACTTCAAGAATATATTAAGCAGTGCCTACATCTCGGTTTTCTGGACATCCCTTAAAATCGGTATTATAACGGTCTTAATCTGTCTTGTTTTAGGCTATCTTATGGCATATCTTATTGCGCAATTTTCCGAGAAAGTCCAGACCATTCTTATTCTTCTGGTTACTATCCCTATGTGGATAAATATGCTTCTTCGGACTTACGCCTGGATAAGCATTCTCTCGGACAACGGACTTTTAAATTCGCTTCTGACATTTTTAGGGCTTGAACCTGTGTCACTTATGTATACGGATTTTGCGGTAATCTTAGGACTTGTCTGTGACTTTCTTCCTTTTATGATTATCCCTATTCACACAAGCCTTTCCAAAATGGATAAATCTCTCATCGAGGCATCCTATGACCTTGGAGCAAACAAGTTCCAGACCTTTAAGAGGGTTATTTTCAAGCTCTCTATCCCGGGGGTTGTTAACGGAATTATTATGGTTTTCCTTCTCTCCATTTCAAGCTTCGTTATCCCGAAGCTTTTGGGAGGCGGAAACTATATGATG
>JAZOAF010000112.1:0-1509 GCA_045595345.1 Clostridia bacterium
AACATAAGTAAAAGCATTTCTCTTCCCGAAATTGCAGAGCATATCAGCAAAAGTCCCAATCACATAAGCCACGCTTTTAAAATGGTACGGGGGATAACAATAAGCGAATATATAAACATCCAAAAAGTTAACCGCATTAAAGCTCTTATGCAAAATGAACGCAAAACTTTTAAAGACTCATCTTATGCCGTCGGGTTGTGCGATTCTTCCTACGGCTACCGTCTTTTCAAAAAATATGCGGGCATAACTCCAAAAGAATATATGCAAATCACCACCATTAAAAAATAAAAGACCGCCTGAGCGGTCTTTTTGTTTATAAATAAACTCTTATTTTCTGGGCAAGATTTTCTTCAATCTCAATAATATCTTTAACTATTCCTTTAACTTCTTCGTCTGCATCTTTATACTGATTAAGATACTTATTGATTGACTTGATTCCCATATGACAGCCGTCGGTTAAAAGGTCTGCCGCAGTTTCGTCTGTTTTCTCCATTGTCATCATAACATTGGTTTTAAACCACGCCATCCCCTTGGCTATTTTATGCGGTTCTTTCCCGTCATCTCCGATCCTATTCAGAGCCTCTTCCGTATCGGCTTCAAGCTTTTTGTGTTCCTTTAAGCTGTTATGAAGAATCTCCTGAAAATGTCCGTCTTTAACAGATGGAAGAATCTCCTCTATTGCATCTATGCCCATTTTTATTCCTGAGTTACATTCCTTGAGTAGTTTAACTGTGTCAGGACTTGCCATAAAAATCACCCTTTCTTTTTTGGTTATTATGGGTAATTTTTATAGAATTATACATTTATTTCGGGATAGAGCAGTAGCTCAAATCAATTGTTATAACGCAGAAATAGTTTTCGTGCTTTTCTCTGACCATAGCCTTGATTTTATCTTTGATTTCCCCGTGGCTTATCCCCACCTGATGAGGCACAACACAGTCAAAAATGAGGCTGGTGTGCGTAGGACCGGGGACAATTCTCAAATCGTGAATTGAGAGGGCAGGATGAATTTCCTTAACCAGCTCCGAAAGCCATTTGCGTATATCATTTACGGCATCATCCTGAGTTACTATGGGGTCATAATGAACGATAATATTAAGCCCTTCCTCTTCGAAAAAATCTCTTTCAATTCGGTCAATGGTATCATGGCTTATAAGAACATCCTCCTCCGCCGCCATTTCAACATGGACGCTGGCAAAAACTCTGCCGGGGCCATAGTCGTGGACAAGCAAATCGTGAGTGCCTAAAACCCCTTCATAGCTCAAAATTTTATCCTGAATTGCATTAACCAGCTCTTCTTCGGGAGCTCTCCCTAAAAGCGGGTCCAAAGTATCTTTAACAAGCAACACTCCGCTATACATAATGAAAAGGGAAAGTCCGAGACCGATATAGCCGTCAAGGTTAATCTTAAAGTTAATGGAAATTACGGCGCCCAGAATTACAGCAAAGGTTGAAAGAATATCGTTTCGGCTGTCTGTTGCCGCCGCAATAAGTGTTTTTGAATTTATT
>JAZOAF010000113.1:0-4151 GCA_045595345.1 Clostridia bacterium
GTTTCGCAAAGACTTTCTTCTCTTGCTATAAAATATTCTTTAAGCTTTTCGTTGTAAGCCTTACGGCAGACAGGACATCCGATACTGTTAATATAAAGGGAAATGCCCTTAATATCAATCTTCTTTAAGAATGTATGAGCAAGAGAAATTACCTCGACATCAGTTTCAGGACTTTCAGCACCAAAACATTCAATTCCAAACTGGTGGAATTCTCTGAGTCTTCCTGACTGAGGCTTTTCATATCTGAAACAAGGTATTATATATGCAAGTTTTGTTGGCTGAGGATTCGCATAAAGAGAGTTCTCAATATAGCTTCTTACCAAAGTCGCAGTCCCCTCAGGCTTTAAAGTAACGCTTCTACCACCCTTATCCAAAAAGGTATACATTTCCTTTTGAACAACATCCGTTGTTTCTCCTACACCACGGCTGAAAAGTTCTGTGCTTTCAAAAACAGGTGTGCGGATTTCCTTATATCCGAAAAGGTCACAACACGCTCTTGCTGTATTTTCAATCTTCTGCCAAAGCTTCACTTCGCTTGGAAGCACATCTTCGGTTCCTCTTGGCTTTGTTATCATTATTCTTTATCCGCCTTTCCCCCAAGTATATATTCGATAAGGTCTAAAACATCTTCTCTTCCGGCTTTATTTTCCGAAGAAAACGGAATTAAGATACATTCGTCATCAAGACCTAATTCGTCATATATAAGGGTCAGATTTTTCTCAATTTCCGATTTTTTAAGTTTGTCAAGCTTGGTTGCCACAACATAAGTGTAATAACCGCAACGCTTAACCCATTCCGCCATCATTTTATCGTCCTCAGAAGGTTTATGTCTTGCATCAACCAACTGAACAACTGCCACAAGATTTTGTCGTGTAGTTAAATAGTCATCAATCATCCTTGCCCATTTCTCTTTTTCAATCTTGGAAACCTTGGCGTATCCATAACCGGGAAGGTCAACAAAACGAAATTTCTTTTCTACATCGTAGAAGTTTATGGTAGCTGTTTTCCCCGGAGTCGAGCTTGTCCTTGCAAGCTTTTTACGATTTAACACGCAGTTAATAAGGGACGATTTTCCCACATTCGAGCGTCCAACCAGAGCAATTTCAGGAATGCTTTCATCGGGATATTGACTTTTGTTAACCGCAGTTGCCAAAAATGAGGCGTTTATAAATTCCATACTTTCTCCTTATTTTAAGAGTGCTGTTTTAAGCACTGTTTTCATATCCTTTGCAAAAACGAATTTGAGTTCATTTTTGATTTTATCAGGAAGTTCTTCATAATCCTTTTTATTTTCATAAGGGATTACAACAGTTTTAATTCCTAACCTGTATGCCGCAAGAGTCTTTTCTTTAAGACCGCCTATTGGAAGAACACGGCCTCTTAAAGTAACCTCGCCTGTCATTGCAACATCGGAGCAAACAAGAGTTCCTGAAAGCGCAGAAATCATAGCGGTTGCTATTGTGACACCTGCTGACGGGCCGTCTTTCGGCACAGCTCCTTCCGGAACATGGACATGAATATCTTTTGTCTTATAAAAATCACATTTAATATTCAACTCTTCACAATTCGCGCGGACAAAGCTCATAGCCGCCTTGGCGGACTCTTTCATAACATCTCCAAGGTTACCGGTAAGCTCAATTTTACCGCTGCCTGGCATAATATTAACCTCGACGGTTAAAGTTTCCCCGCCGTGAGAGGTCCACGCAAGACCTGTTACCATTCCGATTTGATTACTTTTTTCTTTCTCTTCTTTCTGGTAAACACGAACACCGAGATACTTTTTAAGTATCTCATTGTTTACAGTTATACTCTCTTCGCCTTTTTCAATAATATCAAAAGCAGTCTTTCTGCAAATCGCCCCTAAGCATCTTTCAAGATTACGGACACCAGATTCTCTTGTATATCCGTCTATGACCTCTTTTATCATTTTATCGGATATTTTAAGAGCATTTTTATCAAGTCCGCATTCCTTCTTCTGTTTAGGAAGCAGATATTTCTTTGCTATACTTAATTTTTCATCCTCAGTATAACCTGAAATTTCAATAACATCCATTCTGTCAAGAAGGGGATACGGGATTCCCTCATAAGAATTTGCAGTTGTTATAAATACTGTCTCCGAAAGGTCAAACGGAAGCTCAATAAAGTGGTCTCTGAAATTTTTATTCTGCTCTTTATCCAGAACTTCAAGCATAGCGGACGCAGGGTCTCCTTTATAATCACTTGACATTTTATCAATTTCGTCAAACAAAATAAGCGGATTTGAAACTCCTGCTATTTTAACAGCATTCATAATTCGTCCCGGCATTGAACCAATATAGGTCTTTCTGTGACCTCTGATTTCTGCCTCGTTTTGAATTCCGCCAAGGCTTATGCGGACATATTCCCTGCCCATTGCCTCAGCAAGAGATTTTGCAATAGAGGTTTTTCCTGTTCCCGGAGGGCCAACTAAACAAATAATTGAGCCGTTTCCTTCTCCGCCTAAGCGTTTAACAGCTAAAAATTCAAGGATTCTCTCTTTAACCTTTTTAAGACCGTAATGGTCGCGGTCAAGAATAGTTCTCGCTTTATTAAGGTCAAGATTTTCCTCTGTTTTTCTGTCCCAAGGGAGAGCCAGAACAGTTTCAATATAGTTTTGGATAACAGAATATTCCTGAGTCATTCCCGGCTGTCTTGAAAGTCTTTCAATTTCCTCATTAAGCTTTTCACATACTTCCTTCGGGAGATTTCTCTTTTCAATTTCAGCTCGGTATTTATCCGCGTCATTTGACAAAGGTTCCATATCTTCAAGCTCGCTTTGGAGCACCTTCATCTGCTCACGGATAACATATTCTCTCTGGTTTTTATCAATTGCTCTGCCAAGCTTTTTGGCAACGCCACGCTCAATTTCTAAAACCTGAACTTCTTCCTGCATCATTTCAATAAGCTTTTCAAGTCGTCTTGCAACATCAAGCTCTTCTAAAATTTCCTGCTTCTGATATGGTTTGATAGGGAAATTTGACGCGGTTACATCAGCAAGAGTCCCTGCATCATCAATATCTTCTAACGATGCGATTGTTTCAGGAGTAACCTTATCATAAACATCAAGATAGTCCTCTAAAAGATTCTCAACACGCTTCATAAGGCCTTTTTCATAAAGCTTGTCTTCACACTCAATCTCTTTCTGCTCTTTATAGCTTACCATAGGAGCGCCTATGATATCGTCATAATATCTTGTAAGACTTGCTCTAAAAACGCCCTCAACCAGAATTCGCATATTCCCGTCAGGGAGGATGAGAGTCTGTTTCACCTCCGCAACAGTTCCCATCTTGCTAAGGTCAGTCTTTGTCGGTTCTTCGACGGAAATATCCGGCTGATAAACCAAAAACAAAAGGCGGTCATTTTTCATAGCGGCATCAACCGCCATTTTTGATTTTTTCCGTCCAACATCAAAGTGGATAACTGTCCCCGGGAAAACCGTTAGTCCTCTTAAAGGGAGCAGTGGAATTCTGCTAATCTTTTTAGTCATAAATCTATTTTCATCCTTCCGAATTTATATCAAAATCAAACAGTATTTCTACATAGTTCGCCATTTAACAATTATACTACTTTTAAAGATAAATTTCAAGTATAATTCCTCATTTTATTATATAATTTTGATTAACAAAAAAAGACTGGAAATTTCCAGTCTTTTCTATGTCTGTTTACTTGGCGTTCTTTTTATCAATTCTCCAGTTTCGGTAATATAGCAAAAGGTCAAGACTTACCATTATAAAGTTCAGAACATAAAAGAACAAAACATACCATTTGAAGCTTTCAGCCGTAAGCTTTGCGCATATTCCTGATATGTATCCAAAAAATATAAAGATTAAAAACATAAGGCTTTTACCCTTCGTTGTTCTGACTTTATAGGACTTTATAACATTGAGCGGCCAGGAAAGGCCAAACAAAAATATCATTCCGATTTCAAGTATTTCAGACATTTTTATATCTCCTTAAATTTCCTTTGTATCGTTAATGTTTGTAAAAACATCGGCAACCTCAGATATTGTCATAAATGCTTTCGGGACAATTGAATGAACTATCTCCCTCATTTTTGAAATCTGAAACCTGTTTACTATAAAATAAATAACATTCTTTTCTTTTTTGGAGTAACCGCCTCTGCCGTTTAAAAT
>JAZOAF010000114.1:0-2989 GCA_045595345.1 Clostridia bacterium
TGTTGCTGGCGGAGCTGAAACATTCTTCGGCAAGAACAAGGGCAGAACAGTTGACGCTCTCTTAAAGAAGCTTACAGCTGTTGCAGCTATCTTGTTTATCGTTACATCTATTTCTCTTGCCTATGTTGCAACAAGACCTGAGGAAGCTCCTGAGGCACAGACACAGGTAACAGAAACAGCTGATGATGTTGCTGAAACTTCTGCTGAATAATTTAAGCTTAAAATGACGCTGTTTCCCAAATAGGAAACAGCGTTTTTGTTCTTTAAAGGAGAGATGTAAAATGGCGATAACCTGTATTATAACCGGCGCATCCAGAGGTATCGGGAAAGGCGCGGCTCTTGCCCTTGGAAAGATGGGGGCAAATGTTATTATTAACTATAATAAGAATAAAGCTATGGCAGAAGAGGTTAAAAATGAGGTTATTTCCCTTGGGGGAAAGGCGGAAATCTTCGGCGCAGATGTGTCGGACTTTTCAGCGTGTCAGAAAATGGTGGAGTTTGCCATAGAGAAATTCGGAAGCGTTGATGCTCTTGTCAATAACGCAGGAATTTCCCCTATGCAAAACCCTTTTGATATGACCGACAAAGAGGAGTGGGACAAGGTTTTCGCTGTCAATGTTTTCGGGACCTTTAATTGCACCAAGGCGGTCCTTCCTCATATGATTTCCCAAAAGAGGGGAAGTATAGTGAACCTCTCTTCCGTATGGGGGCTTGTCGGAGGCTCCTGCGAGGCAGTTTATTCTTCTTCAAAGGCGGCGGTAATCGGTTTTACAAAAGCTATGGCGAAAGAACTTGCTCCGTCGGGAATAAGGGTTAATGCAGTAGCACCCGGAATGATTGATACGGATATGAATTCTCATTTGGGGAAAGATGATATAGAGGAAATAAAAAACGAAATTCCTCTGGGAAGAATCGGGACTATTACCGATATGGGAAACATAATTGCTTTCTTATGCAGTGACAAAAGCGGTTATATAACAGGCGAAACAATCAAAGCCGACGGCGGTTGGATATAAAGGAGAAATAAGAATGGCAGTTTTAGAAGGACTTAAACCTGAAAAGGTATTTGAATTTTTTGAAAAGATTTGCAGTATCCCTCACGGCTCAGGAAATACCAAAGAGATAAGCGATATGCTCTGCTCCTTTGCAAAAGAGAGAGGCCTCTGGTATTATCAGGACGAAGTTAATAATGTTATAATCAAGAAAGAAGGTACTTTCGGCAAAGAAAACAGCGCACCGATTATTTTGCAGGGGCATATGGATATGGTTTGCGAGAAAGCACCCGATTGCACTCTTGATATGGAGAAAGAGGGGCTTATTCTTAAAACTGACGGAGAGCTTGTTTTCGCAGAGGGAACAACCTTAGGGGGAGATGACGGAATCGCCGTTGCAATGATGATGGCAATTTTAGATGCAGACGATATTCCTCATCCGCCAATTGAGGCGGTTATAACCGTTGATGAGGAAATCGGTCTTATCGGCGCAGGGGAAATAGACGCGTCGCTCCTTAAAGGAAAGAGAATGATAAATATCGACTCCGAAGAAGAGGGAGTTTTCACGGTAAGCTGTGCCGGCGGAATAAGGGCGGAATGTACATTCCCCATAAAGAGAGAAGATAAAGAAGCGAAAAGCTGTATAATCGAGGTTGGCGGACTTATCGGCGGACACTCAGGAGTGGAAATCGACAAAGGAAGAGCTAATTCAAGCATTCTTTTGGGGAGAGTTTTAAAAACTCTTTCTGAAAAAGCTGAGATTTCTCTTGTAAGTGTCGAGGGTGGTCTTAAAGATAACGCAATTCCAAGGCATTCCGTTGCAAAAATTGCTCTGTGTGATGAGAAAATCATTTCAGAAACCTGTGACGAAATGACAAAAATATTTAAAAACGAATATTCAAAAACCGACAGGGAAGTTTATGTTAAATTCTCTGAGGGTGAATACGAAATCCCAATGGACAGAGAAAGCACAGAAAAGATTATAAACGCTCTTTGCGTTTTGCCAAATGGAATTATGGAAATGAGCCACCAGATTGAAGGCCTTGTCCAGACCTCTTTAAATCTTGGAATTTTAAAAACGGATGAAAATAGGGTGGTTGCAGACTTTGGACTCCGAAGCAGTATCGAATCTCAAAAGGAAATGCTTTGCCAGAGGCTTTCCTGCATAGCAGAAAGCCTTGGAGGAGAGATAGAGCTTAGCGGAAATTATCCGGGCTGGGAATATAGGGAGGAGTCTCCTCTTCGCGATTTAATGGTTGAGGTTTTTAAGGAGCAATATAATGCTGAGCCAAAAATGGAGGCAATCCACGCAGGCCTTGAATGCGGAGTTTTTGCAGGGAAGATAAAGGACTTCGAGGCAATTTCAATAGGCCCTGATATGAAAGATATCCACACATTTTCCGAAAGACTTTATATAAAGTCAACGGAGAGGACATATAATATGCTTTTAGAAACTTTAAAAAGAATGTAAAAAAACCGAGGCATTTGCCTCGGTTTTTTAATTGAAATATGAAGTTACTTTTGCTTTTCTGGTTTGAATTTCGGGGAGATTGTCCTCGAAATATTCTTCTAAAAAGTCGCAGATTATATTCTCTGTTTCAAAGTGACCTGCGTCAATAACATTAAGTCCTATTTCGGAAGCTGTCTGAGCTTCGTGGTGGCTTATGTCGGCGGTTAAGTAAACATCTGCTCCGCTATGGAGAGCACAATCCATCAAATCTCCGCCGCTGCCTGAGCAAAGAGCAACGGTGTGAATTTCGTCATTAGGGCAACCCACAACCTTTATGTTTCGGCAATCAAGAGTTGCCTTAACAAAATCCGTAAAATCCTCTAAGCTCATAGGTGGCTCTAATTTTCCAACCCTGCCGATGTTTTCAAGAGGGTTTCCGAAAGCGTCCTTGCATTCGTCCTCGGTGTATGGGCGGACTTTTTCAAGGCCCAGAGTTTTTGCGAGAAGGTCGTTCATTCCACCGTCAGCCTTGTCAAAGTTGGTGTGC
>JAZOAF010000115.1:0-11825 GCA_045595345.1 Clostridia bacterium
GTCAATGATTCAAGAGTAGTTACAATCGGAAGTCTGCCAACAAATTCGGGGATAAGACCGAATTTAAGCAAATCTTCCGGCTCTACCTGTTTTAAAAGTTCTCCTGCGTTTCGTTCTGTCTTGCTTACCACTTTCGCACCAAAGCCCAATGTTTTTGAAGAAATTCGGCTTTCTATTATTTTATCAAGTCCTTCAAAAGCTCCTCCGCAGATAAACAGAATGTTTGTTGTATCAATCTGGATAAAATCCTGATGAGGATGCTTTCTTCCACCGTTTGGCGGAACGGAAGCAACTGTGCCTTCCAAAATTTTAAGAAGTGTCTGCTGAACGCCTTCTCCGCTTACATCACGGGTAATTGACGGATTCTCTGATTTTCTTGTTATCTTATCTATCTCGTCAATATAAATAATTCCTTTTTCAGCTCGCTCAATGTTATAGTCTGCCGCCTGAATAAGCTTTAAAAGAATGTTTTCAACATCTTCTCCCACATATCCTGCCTCAGTCAGCGCTGTCGCATCTGCGATTACAAAAGGAACATTCATCATTTTTGCAAGAGTCTGAGCCATAAATGTTTTGCCCACACCTGTTGGCCCTAGCATTAAAATATTGCTCTTTTGAAGTTCAACATCTTCCCCTGTTGCCTCTGAGAATTTAATTCTTTTATAGTGATTATAAATTGCAACCGAAAGAACTTTTTTTGCATCGTCCTGACCTACAATATAATCATCCAAAAAAGCTTTAATTTCCTTAGGTTTTGGAAGTTCTTTAAGCTCTTCATTATTCATTTCGCCGGACATTTCCATGTCTTCTTCGAAAAGTTCAAGGCAAAGTTCAACGCATTCATTACAGATATATACACCTGGGCCCTCGATAAGCTTTTTTACCTGTTCCTCGGCTTTTCCGCAAAACGAACACCTAAACTGTCGTCTTTCTTCATTGCTTGACATACAAAACTCCTTTTACTATCTTTTCTCAACTATTTTATCAATTAAACCGTATTTTAATGCATCTTCAGCAGACATAAAGTTATCACGCTCTGTATCCATCTTGATTTTTTCAAGAGGCTGGCCTGTGTTTTCACTGAGCATCCGATTAAGCTTAACCTTCATCTTGATAATTCTTTCTGCATGAATCTGAATATCAGTTGCCTGACCTTTTGTTCCGCCAAGGGGCTGATGAATCATAATTTCGCTGTTTGGAAGAGCAAATCTTTTACCTTTTGCACCTGCAGAAAGTAAAAATGCCCCCATTGATGCAGCCATACCAACGCAGATTGTTGAAACATCGGCTTTTGTATACTGCATAGTATCATAAATCGCCATTCCTGCTGTAATTGAGCCACCTGGACTGTTAATATAAAGATTTATGTCTTTGTCAGGGTCTTCACTATCCAAGAATAAAAGCTGAGCAACAACCAGACTTGCTGTTGCATCGTTTATTTCATCTGACAAAAATATAATTCTATCCTTTAAAAGTCTTGAAAATATATCATAAGACCTTTCGCCACGGCTTGTTTGTTCAATTACATAAGGTATCATACTATTGTTCATTTTCTGTTCCTCCTATAATTTTGTAATTTTCGACATTTCCCCGAAAGTTAAATCAAAGGTTAATCCCTGAGGGACTAACCTTTAATATTTTCATTATTTGCTTGTATCTGCATTGTCAACAAGGAAGTTAACTGTCTTCTCAACAAGTTTATTTTCCTTTAAGTCCTCAGCTTTGAGATATTTCTTAACATCATCAAGCTTCATTTTGTTTACTTCTGCAATGTTCTTATATTCTGCTTCAACCTCATCGTCACTAACTTCAATATTTTCAACCTTAGCAACCTTTTCGAGGATTAAAGACATCTTAACTTTCTTTTCAGCGTCAGGTAAGAACTGAGCTTTAAGAGCATCAATTGTCATTCCTGTCATCTGCATATACTGATTTAAGTCTATTCCCTGATACTGCATCTGCATTGCAAAATCACGAATGCTGTTTTCAACATTTGTATCAATCATAGCCTGAGGAATATCAATTGTTGTAGCTTCGGCAACCGCTTCTAACACATTGTTTTCAAATTCCTGCTTAGCACGGTTTTTGTTAGCCTCTTTAAGTTTCTTTGTTACATCCTCTTTAAGTTCTGCAAATGTATCAAATTCACTTACATCCTTTGCAAATTCATCATCGAGTTCAGGAAGTTCCTGCATCTTAATTGCGTGAACCTTTACTTTAAATTCAGCGTCTTTACCGGCAAGGTCCTTAGAATGATATTCTGTCGGGAAAGTAACATTAACTGTTACATCATCGCCTGCATTTGCGCCAATCAACTGGTCTTCAAAACCAGGAATGAACTGGCCGGAACCAAGAGTAAGTTCATAGCCTTCGCCTTTTCCGCCGTCAAATGCAACACCGCCTGTAAAACCTTCATAATCAATAACAACAGTGTCGTCCTTCTGAGCTGCTCTGTCTTCAACAGTTACCATACGAGCGTTTCTGGCTCTTAATCTGTCGAGTTCTGCATTGATTTCCTTTTCGGTTGTCTTGTGTGTAACCTTCTTAACCTTAACGCCTTTATACTGACCAAGTTCGAACTCAGGCTTTACAGCAACCTTAGCAGTAAACACAACACCTGTTTCAGCAGAAATATCCTTAACATCAATTTCCGGCTGAGCAACAGCTTCAATGTTTTGTTCTTCTATCGCTTTATCATATGCATCAGGAAGAACTATATTTACAGCATCTTCATAAAAAACTTCTTTGCCGTAATATCTTTCAATTATTGCTCTTGGAGCTTTACCTTTTCTAAAGCCCTGGATATTGATTTTTCCAACATTCTTTTTATAAGCTTTCTGAATCGCAGCCTCAAATTCCTCTGCGCTTACTTTAAATTCAAAAGAAACCATATTCTTTTCTGCTTTTTCTTTAGTCGCCATCTGTTAAAACCTCTCTATACATAATTTCCAATAGCATTATGCTACAAATTGCATTATAGCACATATTTTTAATATTTTCAATAGCCTATTTGAAAAAAAGTGACTAAATTTCAAGTAAAATTGGGTCAAAATTTATATAATCACAAGAAACGAGTCTTATGTCTATTCCGTCCCTTTCTCCCTCTATTGCATTTTTGTGCGCCGCTGCGTGTAAGTGGCCGTAAATCAAAGCATTGGCACTATATTCTTTTGCAATATCAAAAAATCCCTGACTGTCTTCAGAAATTGGCGGAAAGTGCATAGCGACCACTATCTTTTCGCTCTTATACGACTTTGCATCTTCTAACGACATAACAAGCCTTAGCTTTTCTCTTTCAAAAATCTTTCGGTCTTCCCCGGTAGAATTTTCAGGAGCAAAATTCCACCCTCGTGTACCGCAAATAGCTATATTTTCATATAAATACGCAGTATTGTTAAGGATTTTTATTGTGGAAAAATCGTTTTCTTTAAGAAAAGCCTCCATTTTGCTCATGGTTGTCCACCAATAATCGTGGTTGCCTTTTAAAATAAGCTTCGTTCCGTTTAAAGAATTTAAAAATTTAAAATCTTCCACCGCTTCTTCTAAATACATTGCCCACGAAATATCTCCCGGAATAATTACAACATCTTCGGTTTTAACCTTTTTCTGCCAGTTTTCTTTAAGCTTTTCTGTATAATTTTCCCATTTTGAGCCAAAAATATTCATTGGTTTATCTGTTCCGAATGACAGATGTAAATCTGATATTGCATATAAAGCCAATAAAATCAACCCTTTTCTTCGAATAAATTTCCCCATTTAGCAAATAATAATATTGACAAAAACAGAAAGGAGCTAAAACAATGTTTGAAAACAACTCAACACTTTCAGGAGTAAATTGCACAGTTTCTGAATGTCATTATCACACAAAGGACGATAGATGCAGTGCAAAAAGCATCATGGTAAACGGCAATTCTGCTACAACATCCCGCGAAACAGAATGCGAGACATTTAAACCTCATTGCTGCGATTAATCAAAATCAGTATTGTAAGTCAATACATTCAAAAGGGCGGAAAACCGCCCTTTTGTTATGTCGTTTTCTATTTAAGAAATTTTTCAACTGCTTCTAACATATCGTTTTTATCGCATACATTTTTAAATCTTATTTTCTTATTTTTAAGAGTTTTAAGTCCTTTCGGAATGTCTGTTCCCGAAACTTTTGAAAGAAGCTCTAAAAGCCCAAAATCGTCTTTATTTGCCATCTCAGCTTCCTTGCCGAGAGCAGATAATACACTCTCATTAAACTTGTAAGGACTTGCTGTTGAAGCAATAACAGTTTTAGTGTTATCCCCCGTTTTTTCTTTATACTGGTTGTAAACATCAAGAGCTACTGCCGTATGCGTGTCAGCAGTATAATCATAGCTTCCCTTAACCTTATAAATGCGTTCTTTTGTGAAGTAATCATCACAGCATCCTGCCCAGAAAAGCTCCCCGATTTTTTCAAAAATATCTTCCGAAACAGTATATTTGCCGGTTTCACGAAGCTCATTCATAAGACCGCTTACTATCTTATCATCACATCCGCTAAGGTCATATAAAAGTCTTTCAAGGTTACTTGAAATCAGGATATCCATCGACGGAGAAATTGTTGTATGGAACTGACGATTTCTGTCATAAGTTCCTGTCTGCATAAAGTCCGTCAAAATATTGTTACAGTTTGATGCACAAATTAACTTATTAACAGGAAGTCCCATCTTCATAGCGTAATAAGCTGCAAGAATGTTACCAAAGTTACCTGTTGGAACACAAACATTTATCTTATCTCCTAATGTTATTTCGCCGGAAACGAGCATATCACAATAAGCGGAAATATAATAAACAATCTGAGGAGCAAGTCTTCCCCAGTTAATAGAGTTTGCGGAAGATAAAACATAATTTTTCTTGAGAAGCTTTTCTTTTACTTCGTTATCAGTAAAGATAGTTTTAACTCCGGTCTGGGCATCGTCAAAGTTTCCGTAAATTCCGGAAACGCAAACATTTTTACCTTCCTGAGTTATCATCTGAAGCTTTTGAATATCGCTTACACCATCACTTGGATAGAATACAATAATCTTTGTTCCGTCAACATCTTTAAAGCCTTCAAGAGCAGCTTTCCCTGTGTCTCCCGATGTGGCAACCAAAATTACAACAGTTTTATCTTCTCCCGTCTTCGCCATAGCGGTTGTAAGCAAATGAGGAAGAATTTGAAGTGCCATATCTTTAAATGCGCAGGTCGGACCGTGCCAGAGTTCCAAAACAAATTCGCTGTCAGACAGCTTTACAAGCGGAGCAGGTTTTCTTTTATCAAATTTCGACCCCGAATAAGCCTTTACAGCGCATTCCCTGACCTCTTTAACTTTGTAATCGGTTAAAAACTTTTTGAGAACATAAGTGGCTTTTTCCACATATGAAAGCTTGGCAATTTTCTCTATTTCCGCTAAGGAAATTTGAGGGAATTCTTCCGGAACAAAAAGTCCGCCTTCGGTAGATAAACCCTGCTTAATTGCCAAAGCCGAATCAATTTTCAAAGAATTATTTCTGGTGCTTGTGTATTTCATTAGACTGATTCTCCTATATCAAAGTTTTAAAGGGAGCCAAGGCTCCCTTTAAAGCAGTATTTAAACTTTATGCCATATACTTCTTAACAAGCTCTGTTGCAGAAGATTCTTCCGCACTAATCATAAGAGTAAAGGAAACATTAAACTTTTCTTCAAGCTTTTCAATAGCTTTTACAAAATCATCTATATTATCCATTGTTTCAGCAGGAACGCTCTTGAACACACTGTCAATGAAAATGTGAGTTACATCAAAGTCCTGAGCAATAATACCGCTTAGTAAACCAACGAACATATCAAAATTGGCAATATCAAAGTTTTCGGTGTCAACCAAACGAGCGCTTCTGTCTATGTCGTGCATAAGTCTCTGACCTTCGGTTATGCAAACAACATTCCCTTTTTCAACATTGATTGCGTCATTAACAGCATCAATCAGTTTTTTGGTCTTGCCGCAGCCTTTTAAGCCAATGTAAATTTTAATCATATCTAAAACCGCCTTTCAAAGAATGTTTTATTTCTTTTCTATATCATAACATAAATTTTCCAAGAACACAACACTTTTTTAAAATTTATTTTAATCTTTCTTCAAGGGCAGCTTTTTCATTTTCATAACCGGGTTTTCCTAAGAGAGCAAACATATTCTTCTTATAGCTTTCAACCCCCGGCTGATTAAATGGATTTACTCCTAAAACATATCCGCTTATACCGCACGCTTTCTCAAAGAAATAGATAAGCTGACCTAATGTATATTCATCAAGGGCTTTAAGCTTAACAATAAGGTTAGGAGCATTTCCGTCTGTATGGGCAAGAAGTGTTCCTTCAAACGCCTTTTTGTTTACAAAGTCAACTGTTTTTCCGCTGAGGAAGTTCAGGCCGTCAACATTGTCTTTATCTGCTTCAATTACAATGTCTGTCTTTGAATTTTCAACATATAAAACAGTTTCAAAGAGAAGTCTTACGCCGTCCTGAATATACTGTCCCATAGAGTGTAGGTCGGTTGAGAAGTTTACACCAGCAGGGAAAATACCTTTTCCGTCTTTGCCTTCGCTTTCGCCAAAAAGCTGTTTCCACCATTCAGTGAAATACTGAAGCTCAGGGTCATAGTTTACAAGCATTTCAACAGCCTTACCTTTTCTGTGTAAGATATTTCTTACCGCAGCATACTGATAACATTCGTTGGTATCAAGATTGTCCTCGCTATATAAAACGCGGGCATCATTTGCACCTTCCATAAGCTTATCAATATCAGCACCGCTAACCGCAATTGGTAAAAGACCAACTGCTGTCAAAACAGAAAATCTTCCGCCAACATCATCGGGAACAACAAATGTTTCATATCCTTCTGCATCCGCAAGCTTTTTAAGAGCACCCTTTTCCTTATCTGTTGTGGCATAAATTCTGTTCTTCGCTTCTTCTTTGCCGTATTTGTTTTCAAGGTACTGCTTGAAAACTCTGAATGCAATAGCAGGTTCGGTTGTTGTTCCTGATTTTGAGATAATATTAACAGAAACATCAAGACCTTCAATCGACTTTAAAAGGCTGTTTAAATAGTTAGGACTGATACTGTTTCCTGCATAAACAATCTTTGTTTTAGCAGTATCATTATAAAATGGTCCGTTAAGGAAATCAATTGCCGCCTTTGCGCCAAGATATGAACCGCCAATTCCGATAACAACCAAAACATCAGAGTCTTTTCTGATTTTTTCAGCAGCTTTCTTAATGCGTGCAAATTCTTCTTTGTCATAATTCCGGGGTAAATCAACCCAACCTAAAAAGTCGCTGCCTTCCCCTGTTTTATCACAAATAAGTTTGTGGGCAGCAGAAATTTCGGACGAAATTTCATCTATCTCCGCCTTATCAAAAAATTTTAAGGCTTTTTCATAATCGAATGTTATGTTTTTATTCATACCTCTTCACTCCTGTTTGTTTTTTATTGCTTATCATTATACCATATTTTCCTTTGACATTCAATAGTTTTTACTTATTTTTATAAATAAAAACAAGGGCTGTTGCCCTTGTCCTTATTTTTACTTATTTGTATTTGTGCCGGTGTTGTTATTTGTGCCCATGTTATTGTCAGTGCCCATATTGTTGTTAGCACTATCACTTCCTGTAACATCATCAACAACATTTTCAGCACCGTCTAATACATCGTTAACAGCGTTGCCTGCATCCTCAATTATGCCGTCGTTTCCTTTGTCTGCATTCCCGCTGTTTGAAGAACATGCCACGAAGCTAAAAACAAGCATTAGTCCCAAAATCAGAGTAATAACTCTCTTCATACTATCAAACTCCTTTAAGGTTTTAAATTTGTGTACAAAGATATTATACCCGTTTTTTGTGTATTATACTTATTTAACAACAATATTTATGAGCTTTTTCGGTACAGCAATAACCTTAACAACTTCTTTTCCTTCGATTAATCCTTTAACAGTTTCATCGTTTAACGCAAGTTCCTGCATCTGAGATGGGTTAAGGTCAGGGGAAATCATAAGCTTACCTCTTATTTTGCCGTTAATCTGAACAACAACTTCGACTTCGCTTACAACAAGTGCTTTCTCGTCATACTTAACCCAAGGAGTTTCGGTAACAGTTCCTTCTCCCCCTATCATTTTCCACATTTCGCTTGCCGCATGAGGAATAAACGGAGCCAAAAGCACAACAAGAGTTTTGACTGTTTCGCCAATTAACGCTTTATTATAATTTTCAGGTTTTGTGTTCTCTTTATAGAAATAAAGAGCGTTAACCATTTCCATAATACTGCTTATTGCTGTATTAAAGCTGAATCTTTCAAAGTCGTCTGTAACCTTTTTTATGCTTGTGTGAACGGCAAGACGAAGTTTCTTCTCGTCTGCGTTAAGGTCGCCGTGAGAAACAGTCTCGTCTGACATATAATCTTTAAGTTCGTCAACGGCTCTCCATACACGGTTAATAAATCTGTATGCACCTTCAACAGCAGTATCGCTCCAATCAAGGTCTCTTTCAGGGGGAGCTGCAAAAAGAATGAAAAGTCTTGCAGTATCAGCACCGTATTTTTCAATAATTTCGTCAGGGCTGACAACATTACCAACTGATTTTGACATTTTGCTTCCGTCTTTTAGTACCATACCCTGAGTTAAAAGGTTGGCAAACGGCTCAACGGAGCTTACATAACCTAAATCATAGAGAACTTTTGTTAAGAATCTTGAATAAAGAAGGTGGAGAATTGCATGTTCAACACCGCCGATATACTGGTCAACATTCATCCAGTAATCAGTCTTTTCCTTATCAAAAGGCTTCTCAGCATTTTTCGGGTCGCAATATCTTAAGAAATACCAGGATGAACATACAAATGTATCCATAGTATCAATTTCGCGTTTTGCTTTTCCGCCACAACAAGGACAAGTTGTATTTATAAATTCCTCACATTCAGAAAGCGGGGATTTGCCAAGACCTGTAAACTTAACATTTTCAGGGAGCATAACTGGCAAATCTTTTTCAGGAACCGGAACAGTGCCGCACTTTTCACAGTAGATAATCGGAATTGGTGCACCCCAGTATCTCTGTCTTGAAATAAGCCAGTCACGGAGTCTAAAATTAACCTTTCTTTCGCCGAACTTCTTATCTTCAATATATTCAATTATTTTAGCAAGAGCTTCACGGTTATTAAGTCCGTTGAATTCCCCTGAATTTACCATTGTTCCTTCTGCCGCAAAAGCTTCTGTAAGGCCTTCTGAGGAAATATCTTCTCCGTCAGGCATAACAACAATTTCAATCGGAAGATTATATTTCTTTGCAAAATCAAAGTCGCGCTGGTCATGAGCAGGAACGCCCATAACAACACCTGTGCCATAGTCTAAAAATACATAGTTTGCAAGGTAAAGCGGAATCTTCTTATCGTTAAGAGGGTTAATAACATAAACCCCAGTAAATACGCCTTCTTTTTCAGTATCTGTTGCAGACCTTGTTATTTCGTTCATTCCCTGAACCTTTTTAATAAACTCTCTGCATTCTGTTTCCTGTTCTTTACCTGAAATAAGACTTTCAACGATAGGATGCTCAGGAGCAATAACCATATAAGAAACACCGAAAATTGTATCAGGACGGGTTGTGAACACTGTTAAAGTTTCGTTGCTCCCGTCAATTTTAAATTCAACCTCGGCACCCTCTGAACGGCCAATCCAGTTTCTTTGCATGCTCTTAACCTTATCAGGCCAGCCATCAAGCATATCGATATCATCAAGAAGTTTCTGAGCATATTCTGTAATTTTAAAGAACCATTGTTCAAGGTCTTTCTTACCAACTTCGCTCTTACATCTTTCGCACTTTCCGTTAACAACCTGTTCGTTTGCAAGAACTGTCTGACAAGACGGACACCAGTTAACAAACGACTTTTTCTTATATGCAAGACCGTTGTTGTAAAGCATTAAGAACATCCACTGTGTGAACTTATAATAATCAGGCTTAGCTGTTGCAACTTCTCTGTCCCAGTCATAGCTGAAACCAAGCTGTTTGAGCTGTTTTCTCATATTGTCAATGTTGGACCAGGTCCAATCAGCAGGAGGTGTCCCGTTTTTGATTGCGGCATTTTCAGCAGGAAGACCGAAAGAATCCCATCCCATCGGATGAAGAACATTATATCCCTGCATCTTCTTATATCTTGCCAAAACATCACCGATTGAGTAGTTTCTTACATGTCCCATATGTAAATTACCTGACGGATAAGGGAACATTTCAAGAGTATAATATTTGGGTTTATCCATAGATTCGTTTATTTTAAACGCCTCTGCTTCCTCCCAGTTTTTCTGCCATTTTTCTTCTATTGCTTTGAAATCGTATCTCATAATACTCTCCTCCTAATTCTCAGTAACAATATGTGATAAATCTACATTTTCAGCATCTTTCCAAATGTGTTCAAGATTATAAAACTCTCTTGTTTCCTGTTTGAAAATATGCACTATAACATCATTAAACCCAAGCAGTATCCACTCGGCAGTGTTATAACCTTCGCGGTTTTTAGCGTGGATGCCCTCTTTTAGCAGTTCTTCCTCTAAGTTGTCTGCTAGTGACTGAACCTGAGTGCTTGAACCACCTGTCAGAATCACAAAATAATCGGTTATAGTCGTTAAAGTGTCAACCTTTAAAGCAACTATATCCTTTGCCTTTTTAGCGTCTAAAATTTTGACAATTTTATCAACTGTCTCTTTTGCTGTTAGCATCTTTCTACCGCCTTTAAAATTAAAAATATTTATCTTTAAGCTTTTCAAGCTCATTATTATCAGTTACATAAAAGGAAATTGCGTCTCCGTTCTCTGAAATATATTCGCCTCTCCCCGGAAGCATAACAATTTCAACGGAGTTTTCGTCAAGCTTTCTTATATCTCCCATATATCTGAATAAATCAGATAGGGTAAAATCAGTTTTGACATTATCCTTCGCCACATTAATTATCTCGCCTATATTAAAAATACCGTTAAAGCTTAAAAGCTTGTCAATTGTAGCACGGTAAAAGCTCTTATGAGCTTTAAGTCTTCCTATATCGCCCTCAGCGTAACCGCTATGGTCGTCGTTCTGGCGAAAACGCATAAACATTTCAGCTTTTTTGCCATCCAGAGTCTGATACCCTTTGTCGATATCGATAACAAGATTCTGGACAGGGTCTGTATATTTCATATCAATGGGAACATCAAACTCAACTCCGCCGATTGCGTCAATAAGCTGTCTGAACCCTTTGAAATTTATGACAAAGTAATTGTCAGGGTAAATTCCCGTTACCTTTTCAACCTCATTTTTCAAGGTTTTTATACCATTTTTACTACCGTAAGCCGAGTTGATTTTTTTATCTCCTCTTCCGTTTTCCACTCTGGTATCCCTTGGAATCTGCAAAACGCTGAGATGATTATTCTTCTCGTTATACTGGCAAAGAAGAATTAAATCAGTACGGGTTTCTTCTTTATCTGTTCCTAAAACAAGAAAAGTTCGCCGGTTTTCTTTTTCAGTGTTTTCCCAATGCCCGAATTTCATATAACCCGAGGGCTTCGTTAGCGATATAATACCATAAAACAAGGTAAACGCAAGTAAAACCGAAAAAATAACCAAAATTCTTTTCTTATTTATTTTCATTATCCGCAGCACTCCTATTATTTATCAGTAAATAGTTGCGCGCATCCACCGTGTTTGGATGAACAGCCTGACCTTTATTTACCGTATGTATAATAACATTGCTACAAGATTTTATAATTGCCAAATCTATATCTTTAAAAGCAAGTTCTCTAACTTCTTCAACGCCGGGAAAGTTTCTCATAGGCTCAATA
>JAZOAF010000116.1:0-6411 GCA_045595345.1 Clostridia bacterium
ATCTGTTCCGTGAGAAAGACCTGCGATTATGACAAGCTCATAGAATGTGGTTGGGAGCGTATCAAGTAGCATCTGACGGGTAAAGGATGTTCCAAACTCAGGGATGCCGAAGGTTCCGACCTTACTGTCGATTTGTTCAGGAGTTACCCCGATTGCGTCGGTGCTTTTGAATATGCTCATTGTTTCAGGGTCGTCAAGCGGAATTTCCAGAGCGTTAATCCCTGTTAAATCTTCAAGCATACGGATTGTTGATGGGTCATCGTGGCCCAGTATATCAAGCTTTAATAAATTATCGTGAATTGAATGGAAATCAAAATGGGTTGTTATAATTCCCGAATCCTTTTTATCCGCAGGATGCTGAACAGGACAGAAGTCGTGGATATCCATATCCTTGGGGCAGACGATAACACCGCCGGGGTGCTGACCCGTTGTGTTTTTAACATCAACCATGCCCTCAGACACTCTTTTTATTTCCGCCATAGGGGCATTTATTCCCTTTTGTTCATAGTATTTCTTGGCAAAACCAATTGCTGTCTTATCTGCAATTGTGCCGATTGTTCCTGCTTTAAACACGAAGCCTTCGCCGAAAAGCTCTTCAACATATTTATGGGCCGTCGCCTGATACTCACCTGAGAAGTTAAGGTCGATATCAGGGACCTTGTCCCCCTCAAAGCCTAAGAAGGTTTCAAACGGAATGTTAAAGCCGTCCTTTTTCATCATTTCTCCACACTTGGGGCAAGCCTTAGGGTCCATATCAATTCCGATTGTATATTCACCCTGAGTAAAGAACTCGCTGTGTTTACATTTCGGGCAGATATAGTGAGGGCAGAGGGCGTTAACCTCTGTTATCCCTGCAAGATACGCCGCAAAGGATGAACCGACAGAGCCTCGGGAGCCAACTAAGTACCCTGCCTCATTAGACTTTTTAACAAGCTTATGGGCAATCATATACATAACTGAATAGCCGTATCCCAAAATACAGCTAAGTTCTCTGTCCATTCTCTCTTTAACGATTGGGGGAAGAGGATTCCCATAAATCTCATAGGCCTTATTAGGGCACATCTCCTCCAAATCCCTCTCGCTGTTTTCAATAGACGGAGGATAAGACCCGCTCCGAAGAGGTTTTAGCTCTTCAATCATATCCGCAATATAATTAGTATTGTCAATAACAATTTCCCTGGCAACATCGTCACCCAGATAGCTGAATTCTTCCAACATCTCCTCTGTTGTTCTGAAATAGAGAGGAGCCTGCTTGTCCGCATCGGAATACCCCTGAGCACCCTGCAACACCTGACGGTAAAGCGCGTCAGAGGGGTCCATAAAGTGAACATCGCAAGTGGCAACAACTTTCTTGCCCATTTCTTTCCCAAGCCGGACAATCTTTTTGTTTATCTCTTTAAGGTCGTCTTCGCTTGAAACTTTACCCTCTCTTAACATAAATTCGTTATTCCCGAGAGGCTGAATTTCAAGATAGTCATAAAAGTCTGCAATAGCCTTTATTTCACTTTCAGGCTTTTTATCAAAAATAGCTCTGTAAAGTTCGCCCTGTTCACAGGCAGAGCCAATAATAAGACCGTCACGATGTTTTAAAAGCTCGCTCTTTGGGATTCTCGGTCTTTTATAGAAATAGTCAAGATTGGATTTGGAAATAAGACGATAAAGATTTTTTATTCCCGTCATATTTTTTGCAAGCAAAATAATATGATGATACTGTTGCTTTAAGAACTCAGGACGGGATTTTATATCAAACTCTTCGCCCTTTCTTTCTCTCTCGTCGCGCATATCCATCATCTTTATAAAAGCCTCTGCCGTTGCTGTTGCATCGTCCACGGCTCTATGATGGTTCTCTAAACTTATATTAAGACGGTTACACAAAACTTCAAGGTTATGCTTCTTCTCCTCAGGGAAAATCTCCTTGGAAATTTCAACCGTATCCATTACTCTGTTGCTAAATTCAAGCCCAAGTCTTCTGCATTCCTCTGTTACAAAGGAAACATCAAACTTTGCGTTATGGGCAACAGCGATTGCGCCACCCATAAATTCTAAAAAGTCAGGCATAACCTTGGAAATGTCAGGGCAGTCCTTAACCATTTCGTCGGAAATCCCCGTAAGGTTTGTTATATTTTCAGGCATTGGTCTCATTGGGTTAACCAAGGCAGAGAAGGTCTTGGTCATTACTCCGTTTTCAATTTTAATTGCACCAATTTCGGTTATCTTCTCCTGCTTTGCATCAAGGCCCGTTGTTTCAAGGTCGAAAACAACATAAGTTTCGCCCTTATAACTGTAATTCTTCCAAAGAGGCACATCGTTTACAAAATACGCCTCTGTTCCGTATATGATTTTTATGTCCTTGCCCGCTTTTTTAAGCTTACCTGCTATGCCCTGAGCCTCAGGGAATGCCTGAGCAACGCCGTGGTCAGTTATTGCAATTGCGCTGTGTCCCCAGTCGGCGGCACGGCTTATCAAATCGCTTGCGGAAGTTATGGCATCCTTTGCGCTCATTTTCGTATGCAAATGGAGTTCAACACGCTTTTTAGGTGCGTTATCCTCACGGACAGGAGGATTGTCCATCTTCTCCATAGAGAGAACATTGAATTTAAACTCGTGGGCATAGTCGTCCATTTTATACTCCCCACGAACTTTTAAAATGTTGCCTTTCTTAATGGAAGGAAGAGCTTTTGCAATCTTTTCGTTCTTTGAGAATATATGGCAGGAAACTGCCCATTCATTATCCCCTAAATCAAAATCAACAACCGTGTTGCCTGTAAGCTTACCGTTTTTCATAAGCTCGCGCACTTCGCTGTCAATAATTTCCCCTTGTATAACAATTATTCCAAGCCCCTCAACAACATCAATCATCGGGATTACCTTTTTCTCTTTTATAGGCGTACCAAAAATATGCCCCGACGAGAGAGCAGGTCTCTTGGAAACAGTCTCGCTCCTTTCGGGAACAAATTTTGCCACTTCCTTGCTCTTTTCTTCCGTAATTTCGTCACGGTTTTTAATATAAGCCTCTTTGTCAAATTCGTCGCAGTTAATTTCACAGCTGTAATTTCCGCCTAGTTCCCCGTTGACAATTTTTGAGGCAATGCGCTCAATATCGCTGTTTCTTAAAATGGAGGCTCCGCCGTGGTTTGTCTTTATTATAATTTTATCGTCCTCTATGTATGCCCTTGCACTTTGCAAAAACATCTTGCAGGACGGAATTTCCCTGCACAAAGCTTTGATGAGATTCTTACCATATTCCTCATCAAATTCTACTCCGTCATAATTAATTTCAACTTCTAAATTTTCTAAGGAATACTGATTCTTGGCACACTCAATAAAACCAAAAAGCTGTTCCTCTTCAATAAGAGAAACGCTTTTCAGCACGACGCTGACCCGGTTGTTTTTAACATTCAGGTCGGCTTTGACTATTTCCGCCGCCTCCAAAACTTTTGCAAAGCTTTCAAGGACGGTAACTTTGTCGAATAAATCAAGTAAGTTTGCCAAATTAATCTATCCTTTACATTTTATCAATTTCAGAAAGTAAAACCTCTATAATTTTATCCTCAGGAATTTTCCCTACTATTTCGCCGGACTTAAAAAGCATAGCACAACCGTCTCCGCCGGCGATACCGATGTCTGCATCCTTGGCTTCCCCCGGGCCGTTAACAACACAGCCCATAACCGCAACGGTTATATCCTTTTTTATATTTTTAACCGCCTCGGTTACCTTATTGGCAATTGGGATTAAGTCAATCTTCGTTCGTCCGCAGGTGGGGCAGGACACCACCTTAACAGTTTTCTCCCCTAAATCCAGAGCAGACAAAATCATTTTCGCCGCTTCAACCTCTTTTATAGGGTCGTCGGTTAAGGAAACTCTTATGGTATCCCCTATGCCGTCGGCGAGCAGTGAGCCGATTCCGATTGCGGACTTAACAAGTCCCCCTGTATATGTTCCCGCCTCTGTTACCCCTATATGAAGAGGATAATCAAAAGTCTCTTTTGCAAGGCGGTATGCCTTTATGGTCTTTTTAACATCAGAAGATTTCATTGAAACAACAATATCGGTAAAATCATATTTCTCCATAAGGCGAATATGGGAAAGGGCAGACTCAACCATTCCCTCAGGAGTTATCCCGCCATGCTTTGCGAGAATTTCTTTTTCCAAAGATCCGCCGTTAACCCCGACGCGAATGGGGATTTTGGCTTCCTTTGCCGCAAGGAGCACAGCCTTCGCCCTGTCCTCACCGCCTATGTTGCCGGGATTAATTCTGACTTTATCAATTCCCCGCTCAATACACATTAAGGCAAGGCGATAGTCAAAGTGAATATCTGCAACCAAGGGCACATTAGTCTTTGATTTAATCTCCCAGACCGCCTTTGCACACTCCTCGTCGGGAACGGCAAAACGGACAATGTCGCAGCCTGCCTCAGCAAGGACATTTATCTGTCTTATTGTTGCTTCTGTATCTGAGGCGATAACATTTGTCATTGACTGAATGGCGATTTTCTCGCCCTGACCGATTTTAACTTTTCCGATTGAAACCTTCATAGTATCATTCCCCGTTAAAAATTAAACCTCTGCCTTTGCTTTTTCTTCTGCTTTAATCTTCGCAATTTCTTCCTCTTCAAGCTGGCGGTATGCAACCTTTCCAACCAGAGTTTTCGGAAGTTCATCGCGGAACTCAATGTCATAAGGCATTGCAAATTTTGAAATATTCTCTCTGCAATATTCAAGGAGAGCTCTCTTTGTTTCCTCAATTGCAGGAACATCTTCTTTGAGCTTTACAAAAGCCTTAACCTTTTGCATTTTATAGGCGTCAGGAACACCTATAATACAGCTCATCTGAACATACTCATGAGCGTCCAGAATATTTTCCAGCTGTGCAGGATAAACATTATATCCCGATGTAACAATCATTCTTTTGGCTCTGCCTTTGAAATATACAAAGCCCTCAACATCCATAACACCGAGGTCACCTGTATAAACCCATCTTAATCCGTCCTTATGTTCTCTTATTGTCTGGGCGGTTTCCTCAGGATGATTCATATATTCTTTCATAACCGTCGGGCCTGCAAGGAGGATTTCCCCTTCCTCGCCGTAAGGAAGCTCTTTGTCTGTTCCGGGCGCTACGATTTTGATATATGTATCAGAAAGCGGAATACCGATACTTCCTGATTTAAACATATGCGGAGGAGTAAGGCAACATGCCGTAACTGTTTCAGTTGTACCATAGCCCTCTCTTACCTGAATTGTGCTCTTGTGGTCATACAAGAATTTATCAAGCTTCTTTTTAAGTTCAACAGAAAGAGAGTCGCCCCCTGAGAATACACCTTTAAGGTGGCTGAGGTCAGCCTTTTCCATTGACGGAAGACGAAGGAGCGCCTCATAAAGTGTGGGAACCCCTGCGATAAAGTTACATTTATTCTTGGTTATGAGTTTACCGTAACTTTTCGGAGTAAATCTTGGAACCAGAACACATCGTCCGCCGTTTGCAAGCATAGAATGGATACACACACCAAGACCAAAGCCGTGGAAAACAGGCATAGCCGCAAGCATTTTATCTCCTACTCTGAACATCTGGTTTGCCGCAATAATCTGCTTTGCAAGAGCATTGAAGTTGTAGTTTGTTAAAACGATACCCTTTGATGTTCCCGTTGTTCCGCCTGAATAGAGAACAACTGCGCTGTCCTCTCCTTTTCTTTCTACCGCATAGTTATAGAAACAATGCTGGCGAAGACGCATAAAATCGTTCCAGCGGATAATAGGGGCATCTGATGGGATTTTCTGAATTTTTCTTCCCTCGGTGAGCATATATCCTGCCTTAATCGGTTTTGAAAGCTCGTCTTTAATACTTGCGATAATAATATTTAAAACCTTTGTGTTCTGACGGATTTTCTCAAACTTATTATAAAACTGGTCCAAAGTTACCGCAGTAACGCTTTCCGATTCATTAAGATAAAACTCGATTTCCTTTTCAGCAGAAAGAGGATGAATCATATTGGCAATACCGCCGACTAAGTTCACCGCATAGAACATATAAATTGCCTGAGGACAGTTAGGAAGAGCGATAGTTACTCTGTCTCCCTCACGGACGCCGATGGTTTTAAGAGATTTTGCACACTTTCTTATTTCTTCGATAAGCTTTGCATAGGTTGTGGGCTTTCCCATAAAGTCGAAGGCAATATTGTTAGGATATTTTTTCGCAATATCTTCAACCGCCTCAAACATAGTCCCCTCGAAATAGTCAAGATGCATAGGGATATCCCGCATACTGTTCTCCCAAGGAGTTTTAACCTTCCTGCTTCTCATTAAAATTCCACCTCTTCGCTCATAGGTCTTTCAAGTAATTCAGGATTTTCAAGTAATTTTTTCAGGAGCCTTATGCTCTTTGAAAAATAATATCCGTCGGCAATTCTCTCGTC
>JAZOAF010000117.1:0-3277 GCA_045595345.1 Clostridia bacterium
TGAAATTGCAACAGGCGAGGAGTTCAACAAAAGCACAACAAAGATTGACAAGAGCTATTTAAGAGGCAGTGAATATACCCTTAGAGGAACTCTCGACGGAGCCTTCCGCGAGGAAATGGATATTTATGTTGCCCCTATTATTGAAACGGACGAGGCGGGAAACAGCTTTGCCCTTGGGGAAATTATTATCAGTACTCCACGCCCTGCCCAATGGATAATAAATAATCAGATTATAAAAATTGCGACATATTCCACATTGATTGTTTTAATTCTTGCGTTTATGTTTGCCTATTATTCATCGGGACGAATTGTCCGCCCTATTAAAATTATCGGGGACAGCGCCAAGAAGTTTGCCAAAGGCGAATTTGAGTCAAGAGTTGAGCTTACCAAAGCGGACAGTAATGTAAAAGAGCTCAGCGAACTTGCCCAAACCTTTAATAATATGGCGGGGGAGCTTGAAAAGTTTGAAGAGGTAAGAAATAACTTTGTCTCTGATGTTTCCCATGAACTCAGAACACCAATGACCACAATAACAGGTTTTGTTGAGGGAATTTTAGACGGAACCGTTCCTCCTGAAAAAGAAAAGGAATATTTAAAAATTGTTTATGACGAGTGCAAAAGACTTTCAAGACTTGTTAACTCTTTCTTAGAGGTAACAAGAAACTTAAATCAGAAGATTGAACTTGAAATCACTGACTTTGATATAAACAGACTTATAACAAGAACGGCTCTCGGCTTTGAAAAGATAATCGACGAGAAAAATATTAAGGTTGACATTGAACTTTGCAGTGATTTCTGCTGTGTAAGAGCGGATAAAGATGCAATCAAAAGAGTTCTTACGAATTTATTTGATAACGCCGTTAAGTTTACTCCTCAGGGAGGAAACATAAAGATAAGCGTAGCAGAAGAAGCAAAGGATGTGGAAATTTCCGTAAGAAATACGGGAAAAGGCATTTCAAAGGAAGAGGCAAGACTTATCTTTGAAAGATTTTACAAGGAAGATAAATCCCGCTCTGAAAATAAAAATGGAACGGGAATAGGACTTTATATCGTAAAATCAATTATAAACCGCCACGGCAAGAATATTACGGCATCAGGTGTTGAAGGCGAATACGCAGAGTTTAAATTCAGCCTTGAAAAAGGAAAGCTGTAATTCACAGTATGTTCACAAATTAAACACGAAGAGATAACAAATTTGATTTATAATTTTTATAAAGTGTGAATAATACTTGTATAGGATAAAAAGAAAGGCGGAGGAAAATGGAAGATAATTTTGAATATATGAATAACGAAGAAAAGACTCCCGAGATAATTCCTTACGAGCCTCAAAAAAAGAAGAAAAAACACCATATCCATATAGGAATTATTTTGGTGGCTTTAAATCTCTTTATTATTTCCGCTGTTTTTGCGTCAGGTTATTTCTTTGGCTCAGGCGGAAAGCTTTTGGGGACTGTAACTGCCGAGCCAAGCATTGAGAAAATGCTTGAAGACGGTTTAGTAAATAATGAAGCAGGAAACGGGAAAGAACTTACAACGCAGGAAATTGCCAAGAAAGTCGGCCCCGCAGTTGTGGGAATCGTTTCAGAGGTTGAGGTTACGGACTATATCTGGGGAATAAAAGGTGTTTCCGAGGCATCCGGCTCAGGAATTATTTTCAGTCAGGACGGAAAAACTTACTATATCTTAACCAACAACCATGTTATTGAGGGAGCCGGCAAGGTTTCCGTTCAGGTTGCAGGAGATAAAAACTTCGAGGCAGAAATCGTAGGGGCGGATGCAAATACAGACCTTGCAGTTATTAAAATCAAGAGCGATGAGGCCCTGACAATTGCCAAGTTTGGCGATTCTTCAAAGGTTGAGGTCGGGGAGAGAGCGATAGCTATCGGAAACCCTTTGGGAATGGAATTTTTCGGCTCTATAACTCAAGGTATAATAAGTGCAACCAACCGAACAGTTAAGATGAGCGAAAACCTTACAATGAACTATATCCAGACAGATGCCGCAATCAACACAGGTAACAGCGGTGGAGCTTTGGTTAATGCTTACGGCGAGGTTATCGGTGTAAACTCAGCCAAGATTTCATCCTCAACTGTTGAGGGTATGGGCTTTGCGATTCCCATAAATGAGGCAAAGCTTGTTGCAAGTGATCTGGTTCAGTATGGCTATGTTAAGGGCAGACCTGTAATCGGCATAACAACTGTTGATGTAACAGAAAGCGTTTCAAAGAGATATGGCTGGCCCGTTGGCGTCTGGGTTAACTCAGTTGTCGAGGGAAGCGGTGCTCATTTCGGCGGACTTATGCGAGGAGACATAATTGTTGAGGCAAACGGAAAGAAAGTTACCTCAACAAATGAACTTAATACGATTAAGAACACTTTAAAACCTGGTAATATCCTCAAAATTAAGGCTTACAGAGAGGGCAAAGGGAAAATTGACCTCGGTATCAAGTTGGGCGAGGATAACCCTTTAAACAGTAAATAATTAAAAAATAAGGCAGATGCGGTTGCATCTGCCTTTTGTTTATGTGTAAAGTTTGTAAAGCTTGGCGTATTCGCCATTTTTTGCTATGAGGCTTTCGTGAGTCCCCTCTTCTAAGATTCCGTCCTTACCCATAACGATAATTCTGTCAGCGTTTTTAATGGTTGTAAGCCTGTGAGCTATTGTAATGGTTGTTCTTCCCGCAGAAAGCTTTTCTAAGGATTTCTGGACAAGATATTCGCTCTCGTTGTCAAGGGCGGAGGTTGCTTCGTCGAGAATTAATATTGGCGAATCTTTTAAGAATAGTCGGGCAATTGAAATTCTCTGCTTTTGCCCCCCTGAAAGCTTAACTCCGCGTTCTCCGACATAAGTGTCATATCCGTCGGGTAGAGAAAGAATAAACTCGTGTGCTCCCGCAAGCTTTGCTGCATTTATTATTTCTTCGTCGGTTGCACCTACCTTGCCGTATGCAATATTTTCTTTAACCGAGCCTGAGAAAAGATAAACATCCTGCTGGACCATACCGATATTTCTTCTAAGGGATTCAAGGGTTAAATCCTGAATATTATTTCCGTCGAGTAAAATTTCCCCTGAATTAAGCTCATAAAATCTTGGGATAAGATTGCAAAGAGTGGTCTTTCCGCCACCGGACGGGCCGACAATTGCAACATTTTCGCCCTCCTTTATTTCAAAGGAGAGGTGGCTTAAAACTTCATCATTCCCCTCAATGTAGGAAAATGTTACATCGTTAAATGTGATTTGACCGCCAAGCCTTTCGATTTCAACGGCATCAGGAGCA
>JAZOAF010000118.1:0-2383 GCA_045595345.1 Clostridia bacterium
AATAGACAATATAAAGGGGGATTGCGCAAAACATAAACATAAATTCAAGAGGCTCTGTTACCCCCGTTAAGAATACCGCAAGTCCTGCTGATAAAAACATAGATTTATATTTGCTTCTCTTGTCTTTGTCAACTCTTTTATACATGGCAAGGCCAACGCCTAAAAGAAGACCCGATGAGCCAATCATTTGCCCCACCTTAAATCTTGCAGGGGTAATTCCGTTTAAGAGCGCGGTGTAAGACGCCGTGTCCCCCGCATTTTTAAAGCCGATAAGGTCAGAAATCCATGCAAGCCAGAGAGTCTCCTCACCGAAAACAGTTGTGCCTGCGCTGGCTCCCGTCTGAATAATATAAGTTCCGCCGAATGAGGTATAGTTCATTGGAATTGTCAGCATATGATGAAGCCCGAAGGGGAGAAGAAGACGCTCTAATGTTCCGTAAATAAATGGCGCAAGTATTGGGGAAGTGTCTGCCGAAGACGCAATCCAAAGGCCGAACTTGTTAATTCCCATCTGGATAAAAGGCCATACAACAGCGAGAATTAATGACGCAATAACGGAGTAGAAAATTACAACCAAGGGAACAAAGCGTTTGCCGTTGAAGAAAGACAAGACATCAGGGAGTGAGCGGAAATTATAGTATTTATTATAAACAATTCCGCCCAAGAAACCTGAAATAATACCAACGAAAACACCCATATTAAGGGCAGGCGAGCCAAGAACGGAAGTGAAATAACCATTGACCAGAATTTCCTGACCGAAAAGTGTTTTTGTTGTGGCGTCAGGATTTGAGAGCATATCTGCCGTAACACCGAAAATATTTCCCGTTATATTATTTATGAGGATAAATGCAAGAAGTGCCGCAAAAGCGCCCCCTGCTCTCTCCTTTGCCCAGGACCCACCAATTGCCACAGCGAAAAGGATATGAAGGTTTCCAATTATCGCCCAGCCGATGTTTTCAAGGATGCTTCCCAGTCGCAAAAGGAGAGAAGTGTCGCCCCCTGACATTGAGATAAGCTTTCCTATACTTATCATAATTCCCGCCGCAGGCATAACAGCGATAACCACCATTAAAACCTTGCCCAGCTTTTGGAGAAAATCGAAGACCTTGCCTTTCCCAGCTCCCTTTGTATCAGGCTCTTCCGACGGGAGCGAAACTGTGAGAAGTGCTTCCTTTGGCTTTTTAAGAGAGTCGCCCTGAGGTTTTATCTCTGCGCCCTCAGGGAGATTGCAGATAATAACAGGGGTTATGGGGTTTATATTATTGTTTTTAAGAACGCTAAGGTCAACCTCCGCAATAAGGTCCCCTGCCTTAACCTTATCTCCCTCTTTTTTAAAGACCGTAAAGCCTTTTCCTTCAAGAGAAACCGTGTCAAGACCTATATGAACAAGAATTTCAAGTCCGTTGTTGCCTGTAAAGCTGAACGCGTGTTTGGTGGAGGCGATATTGGTAAGCTCTCCGTCAACGGGACTGAAAATCTTGCCGTCTTTTGGGATAATTGCAACCCCGTCGCCCAAAATCTTTTCCGAAAAGGTGGAATCAGGGACCTTTCGGAGAGGAACAACCTCTCCGAAAACGGGAGCTAAAACCGTTGGTATTTTCTTATTTTTCATAGTGTTTATTTCCTTTCTTCTAAGTGCCATATATCCTCGTTGTACTCTTTAATCGTTCTGTCTGATGAGAAATATGAGGCACCGCTTATATTATAAAGCATTTTCTCTGCCCATAAGATGCGGTCTTCATAGTCTGAAAGAGCCTTATCCTTGGTTTCTTTATAGCTTTCAAAATCGGGGAAGGTCATAAAATAATCCTTTGTTAAAAGCTCTGTTTTAAGACGGGTAAGGGATTTTTCATCCCCGATTTTCTTCATTTTTTCGTCGGTAATAAAGTCAATGCACCGTTTAAGGTCGGGGTTTTTAAGGTAATAGCTTTCGGGGTTATAGTTTTTCTGCTTATAGCGGAGAAGAACGGTCTTGCTGTCCTCCCCGAAAATATAAATGTTGTCATCTCCCACGATTTTGTGGATTTCAACATTGGCTCCGTCCATTGTCCCGAGGGTTATGGCACCATTTAACATAAGCTTCATATTCCCTGTTCCTGATGCCTCTTTTGACGCAAGAGAAATCTGCTCGGAAATGTCGCAGGCAGGGATAAGCTTTTCCGCAATGGTTACATTATAATTCTCCACCATAACAATTTTAAGATGAGGGGATACCGCTTTGTCATTCTCTATAAGCTTACTAAGGCAGAGGATAAGATGAATAATGTCCTTTGCAATGGTGTAAGCAGGGGCTGCCTTTGCCCCGAAGATTGCGGTTATAGGGCGAAGAGGGAGCTTTCCCTCTTTGATTTCAAAATATTTATCAATAAGATAAAGGGCGTTA
>JAZOAF010000119.1:0-13420 GCA_045595345.1 Clostridia bacterium
GCCACCTACGTATTACCGCGGCTGCTGGCACGTAGTTAGCCGTGGCTTATTCTGTGGGTACCGTCACTATCTTCCCCACTTAAAGAAGTTTACGATCCGAAAACCTTCATCCTTCACGCGGCGTTGCTGCGTCAGGGTTGCCCCCATTGCGCAATATCCCCCACTGCTGCCTCCCGTAGGAGTCTGGGCCGTGTCTCAGTCCCAATGTGGCCGATCAACCTCTCAGTTCGGCTACTGATCGTCGCCTTGGTAGGCCTTTACCCCACCAACTAGCTAATCAGACGCGAGTCCATCCTTTGGCGATAAATCTTTGATACATCTAAGATGCCTTAAATGTATATCATGCGGTATTAGCATTCCTTTCGGAATGTTGTCCCCCTCCAAAGGGCAGGTTACTCACGCGTTACTCACCCGTCCGCCGCTTTCCTCTTTAAAATTCATTCCGAAAAAATCATTTTAAAGATTCTCGCTCGACTTGCATGTGTTAGGCACGCCGCCAGCGTTCGTCCTGAGCCAGGATCAAACTCTCGAAAAAATTTTCCGAAATTTGATTAGCTCAAATTTGAATACTAACGTTTTGTAAAGTTCGCTAAAACTTTAAAGAATTGACAAGGTTATACCTTGTGCAATTGTCGTAATAGTACTTAGTACTTATTACCGCTTTAATCACTGTGTACTTTTCAAACATCACTTCGTCACAACCCGCCTCTTTGCTTTGTTTGCTCTCGCAAACTCTCGCCCTTTTCGGCGGTTGCTCCTCCTTCCCAAAAAACTCTCATTTTTTGGGAGCCCTGGTTTTCGGGCTTCGCCCTTCACCTCTTTCAGTGAGAGAGCCTATTTAGTATATCACATCCTACCCTTCTTGTCAAGCTTTTTTTAAAACTTTTCAGGTAGTTTTTTCGACATACTTCCCGTCTCCTTTCGGCGACAGCTTTACCATATTAACACATATCCCTCCCTTTGTCAACCCCTTTTTTGAAATTTTTTAAACTTTTCTTTCCCTTCCTTATTTATATATATAATAACAAACTTTTCGGAATGTTATTTACAATTTGTTCATATTTTATTAACAAATAGTTAATTTATGCTATTTTTTATTGTATTCCTCACTTTTTTTATTTGTATTTCCGCTTTATTCCGAAAAGATTATGTATTTCCTTGTAACTAATTGACTTTTTGCTCTTTTATGATATAATTTTTATGGTAAGTAAATTCTTTGAAAGAAGTGCTATATATGATTATTAGAGACCTCCTACTCAGCGTGTCAAATGTCAATTCATTTGTCGGTCTGATTTTTACTGTTTTTTATTTTTATCAGATTCTGTTCATTCTTGTTCCTTTTATTAAAAAGCAAAAAAAGTACAGGACCAAGAAAAAGAACAAATACGCCGTTCTTATTTCGGCAAGAAATGAAGAGTCGGTTATTTCTCAGCTCATTGAGAGCATAAAGAAGCAGACCTATCCTTCGGAGCTTATAGACATTTTTGTTGTTGCGGACAACTGCACTGACAAAACCGCCTCTGTGGCAAGAAAAGCCGGAGCAAAGGTTTTCAAAAGGGAAAACAACATTTTGGTCGGCAAAGGATACGCTCTTGATTTTCTTCTTGAAAAAATCGGCTATGACAAACCCAACTGTCCTTACGACGGATTTTTCGTTTTCGATGCTGACAATGTTTTGAACAAGAATTATATAAAAGAAATGAACAAGGTGTTCTCCAACGGGCACAGAATCGTTACGGGTTACAGAAACTCTAAGAATTATGGAGAGAACTGGATTTCCTCAGGATATTCCCTCTGGTTTATCAGAGAATCCAAATTCCTTAACAATTCCCGAATGCTTTGCAACACAAGTTGCGCCATTGGCGGAACAGGATTTTTAGTTCACAAGGATGTTCTTCTTAACAGTGGTGGCTGGAAGTTCTTCTTTCTTACCGAAGACATTGAATTCACCGTTCACAGCATTCTTCAAGGCGAGAGCATTGCATATTGCTACGACGCTGTTCTCTATGACGAGCAGCCAACCACATTTAAACAGTCCTGGAAACAGCGTATGCGCTGGGCGAAAGGTTTCTTGCAGGTTGCCAAGAAATATAACGGCAAACTTCTCTTAGGAAGTTTCACAAAGAGCTTCGCTTGTTTTGACATGCTTGTTACGGTAGGTCTTGCATATATTTTATCTCTCATCGGAGTTCTGGGAAACCTTGCTTTTTTAATTCTTTCCCTCATATCCAAAAATCCTACCTACTTAATTCTTGCGTTAAAGAGCATGGCAGGAGCTATTGCAATTCCTTATCTTATGCTTTTCGTAATCGGCTTGATAACCGTTATTACTGAGTGGAAGAAAATTATTTGCTCAACAAAGGGGAAGATAGTTTCCGTATTCACTTTCCCCCTCTTTATGATGACGTATGTTCCTATTTCAATCGTGGCTTTATTCAAGCATGTTGAGTGGGAGCCAATTAACCACAATGTTTCAAAAACCGTTGAGGAAATAGAGAAAAACTAAAAACAAAAACCGCTCTTTTGAGCGGTTTTATATTAACTAAAAAATCCACCGCAATCGCGGTGGATTTTATTTTTAGCCAAGCTTCTTTTCAAGTTCGTCCATGCTGTCAACAATTTCTTTTGGAAGTCTGTCGCCAAACTGAGCAAAGAATTCTCTCTGCTGTTTAACTTCTTCTTTCCATACATCCTTATCGATTGAAAGGAGTTCTGTAAGAGCAGCGTCATCAATATCAAGGCCCTCTAAATCGAGGTCTTCCTTGTTAGGAACGAAACCGATTGGAGTTTCAACTGCATCAACCTTGCCGTCGCATCTGTCAATAATCCAGTTAAGAACACGCATATTATCGCCAAATCCAGGCCACATAAAGTTGCCGTCATCATCAAGTCTGAACCAGTTTACATTGAATATCTGCGGTGGGTTAGAAATCTTCTTGCCCATATCATACCAATGCTGGAAGTAGTCAGCCATATTATATCCAACGAATGGACGCATAGCCATAGGGTCGCGTCTTACAACGCCAACTGCACCTGTTGCAGCAGCTGTTGTTTCAGATGCCATTGTAGCACCCACGAATACGCCGTGGTCCCAATCGCGAGCCTGATATACGAGCGGAGCAGTTTTTGCTCTTCTTCCGCCGAATACGATAGCAGATACAGGAACACCGTTTGGATTTTCAAATTCAGAAGAAATGCAAGGGCAGTTCTTCGCAGGAGCTGTAAATCTTGAATTTGGATTTGCAAGTTTCTTGCCTTCTGAGAAGTATTCCTTGCCGTTACATTTATTGCCGAGCCAGTCGATAGCGTTTTCAGGCGGGTTCTTATCAAGGCCTTCCCACCAAACAGTCATATCGTCTGTGTTGATTGCAACATTTGTAAAGATTGTGCCCTTCTTTGTAGATTGGAGAGCATTGAAGTTTGTCTTTTCGCTTGTTCCGGGAGCAACGCCGAAGAATCCGGCTTCTGGGTTAACAGCATAAAGTCTGCCGTCTTCGCCGACTCTGAGCCATGCGATATCATCGCCCACTGTCCAAACCTTATAACCCTGAGCTTTAAGTCCTTCCGGCGGGATAAGCATTGCAAGGTTTGTCTTACCGCAGGCAGATGGGAAAGCAGCACAGATATACTTAACTTCGCCCTTTGGATTTTCTAAACCTAAGATGAGCATATGTTCAGCCATCCAGCCTTCCTGCTTGCCGAGGTAAGAAGCAATTCTGAGAGCAAAACACTTTTTACCGAGGAGAACATTACCGCCGTAAGCGGAGTTGATTGACCAGATTGTGTCGTCCTGCGGGAAGTGAACAATATATCTTTCCTCAGGATTTACATCTTTCTTAGCGTGTAAGCACTTAACGAAGTCGCCGTCTTCGCCCAACGCGTCGATAACAGCTTTGCCTACTCTTGTCATAATATCCATATTCAAAACAACATAGATGCTGTCTGTAAGCTCGATACCAATCTTAGAGAACGGAGAGCCGACAGGACCCATTGAATAAGGAATAACATACATTGTTCGCCCGATCATTGAGCCGTCATAAAGCTTAGAAAGCTTTGCATACATTTCAGAAGGCTCCATCCAGTTATTGATTGGGCCCGCTTCTTCCTTTGTTGGTGTGCAGATAAATGTTCTGTCTTCAACTCGGGCAACATCATTTTCTGCTGTTCTATGATAATAACAACCCGGAAGTTTTTCCTGATTAAGTTTAATCATTTCCCCTGTTGCAACCGCTTCTTCTCTGAGCTTTTCGAGCTGTTCTTCGCTTCCGTCAATCCATACAATTTCAGCAGGACGGCAAAGCTTAACCATCTCATCGAGCCAAGTTAAAACTTTCTTATTGTTAGTCATTTGATAAACCCCCTTAAAAATTTTCAATTTGATGTTATTATAACACACTTTAAGACGATTTGCAATATATTTTTCGCCAAATCGTTGATTTTTTAACAAAAAATACCGATAAAAAAGCCCGAGGCGAACCTCGGGTTTTTCTACATTTTAATTACACTTCCGTTTCTTGCGTCATAGTAAACAGCGTTGCCGTCTTCAAACTCAATTTCCCATACAGGAAGGGCAAGGACGCTTTTATAAACCCCTGCGCTTTTCCCAAGGTAATACCCGAAGGAAATCTCTTCAATATCCACGCCCTTTTCAGGCTTAAAATGATTTGGAAGCGAAATTATTATCCCCTCAACAGGCATCAGGGAATCCTCATAACTGCTCAGTCCCTCCTCTGCCTTTATAATATTTTTGCCCGTAATTTTCTTTATGCCTTCGGGGGTTACAATAAAATCTATAAAACTGTCAAAAAACTCACAGCCGTCATAGGAAAGAACAAACGAAGCCAATACTGCGCCTTCATCTATTTCAATTTTTTCTTCTTTATATATGCTCTCATATATGCCGCATTCTTTCATAAATTTGCGGAGGGCATTTCTTACTCCTTCTTCGCTCAGGTCAATTATTTCTCCTCCGGCTCTTAGTATCTCGAAAACCTCATCCGTCGCCTTGTACCGTCCGCCTTCTCCCGAGAGCTTTTTAAGAAAAGCTTCATCCTCTTCCAGAACTCTTGTTACATAACAAGCGGAATAGGTTTTGCGGTTTTCGGGGAAAGTTTTTTCGGAAAGGTTTATGTTCCCTTCCTTCAAAACAGAAATAACATCCCTTCGGGTTTCACGGTTTACCTTATTGTCAGAAAGCCTTATCCTCATAAGATAAATACCAAGAAATACATTTATAAGAATCAGGGCAAGAATCGTTATGGTTTTAAATCTTTTCCAATCCATATTTCCCCTCCTTAATCAGCTTGCTTAGTTAACTGCCCAGCTTGTGTGCATGGTTTCATTATTCTTTTTATAGCCATAGTATAGGTAACTGTCATAAATATAAATGTTTTCTTTATCTTGATTTTCCGCACAGTATTTATCTATGGCTGTAATCATCTGTTCATTAGACACCATCTGTCCTGTTTTCTGGAAGTTTTTAAGCTCCATTTTGAAATAGGTCAGCTTACCTTTGGAAATAACCGCCTCAATGGCATGGGATGAAGGATTGTCGGTGTATTCCATTATAAGACCGTTTATATAATAGTCAAAGCAGAGCTTTATCTCGCTCTGATAATCAGCCATCGTTTCCATTCCCGTAACTTTAATTTCATAGTCAGCATTTTTAATATCCGTTCCCGTTATCTCGAACATACCGAGGACAGTTTTAAGAGTTCCCGAGATAGCAACATAAAGAGAGTTCTCCGCCGTCTGCACAGTTCCGCCTCTTATGTCAATTCCGTTTTTCGCCCCGCCTGCTTTAAACTCAATTATACCGTCAGAGCTGAGGGTTATTCTTCTGTTCTCTCCCAAAAGAACTCGGGAATTTTCATTGTCAACATAACTTCTTATGGTGTTAGGGTCGCAACCGAAAATGCTTATAACATTTCGGGAAAGCTCGTTCTGACCTACCTCTAAAAGACGGTCAGAAAAATTCTGAGGAACCTTTGCCGAAATCTGAGGAGTCTCAATTTCAACAAGAGGGATTGTAAGCATCGAGCTTAGCATCGTTGAGTTTCCGCCGAAGCTATCCAGCTTTAATTCGTACCCGAAGGCATAGTTTTTATCCGTAACATTTTCAAGCTTATCAATTGCATCATTGAGCTTTTTAATAGGTATATCCGTCTCGCATCTTATGATTTCTTCCGTTTTTGCTTCCTTAATATATATAAGAGCGTTTTCCTGAGCAGGCAGTCCCGTCACAATGAGAATGTCCGCAAAGGAATCAATGCTTCCTCTTATGGCGCTGTCATTGATTTCCAGAAACTGAATAGGGAAAACAGGACTGATTTCCGCCGGAAAGTGCATAAGAGCCGAGTTAACCGAAAGCATATTGTTCCACACGGAAGTCTCAGTTACAACAGACTGCTCCGTAATCCTGCTGAACATATTTTTGATTATATCCATAGCAGGACCGGCAATTTTCTCATATCTTTCCGTTGAAGAATATAAAATATCTCGGTTTCCGTCTTTGTTTACCACGATATATTCGGGACTTATATATTCCCAGAAGGCATTTGTTATGTTCTCGTCATCAATGTCAGAAGGATTTTTAAAAACCTCTTCAACAGTTGTTCCGCCAAAGGTATCGCCTGCCCCGTCTTTCCCGATTCCCTGGGACCCCAAGACAAATGAGAAGAAAACTGCTGTTACTATAAGAAGCAAAACTATTATTATATTCTTTACAATATTCATTTTTCTGTCTCTTTGAACAAATTTTTCTTTAAGGCTCATAAAACCCTCCTTTCTCAATTTATTAAGAGTCTCAACTTATTAAAAAGGACGACTTAAAAGTCGTCCTAAAAATTTGTCTGAATTCTAGTATGCGCCCCAAGAGCGAATAATGTCAATAATATTATAGTCGTGTTTGATTATAAAGAACTTGCCAATCTGAACCTTTTCGCCGTTCTCCGCATAAACCATATAGCTGTTAGAACCGGGAGCTAAGTTTACAGTGTTAAAAAACAATGTTGATTCCCCTATGCTCGAAGAAACGCTCTTCTTTTCAGTAGCAGTAACGCCGTCTTCTCCAACAGTTGTAACAGTCTTATAGAGCTGTTCATAAAGACCTGTTTCAGGATTAAAAGCATAAACCGAAACAAGAGTTCCAACCTGACCATATCCGGAAATTACATAAGAATTGTCGAAGGTCATATCACTTATGCCTTCTGGATTTGTAATTGTTATAAGTTCCTTTGTGTTTCCGATTGCGTCCGGAGCTAAACTTTCAGGAGCCGCAAAAGCGGTAACACCAAATATTCCGATTATGGCGGCAAGCACTACAAAAGAAACTATCATTTTTTTCATAATACTACCTCCTTAATAACTACTCAAATAACACAAAAAGGACAATCTTTCCCTTGTGTTATATACAGTATAGCACACAATTGTTACACAAATATTACAAGCATCTTACATTTATATATTATTTTTATCTTCCTCTTCTATCCTTTTATGAGCATAATAAATCTCCTCAACTCTTTCCCTTGGAAGAGCAGATAAAAAGCTGAATTTCTTATCCAAAGCCTTTTCTATATAAGTAAGCGCCTCATCTCTGCGTCCCTCCTGAATGAGAAGAAGTCCGTAACCATAATAAGCATCGGGGAAAGAAGGTTCTCTTTTGAGAAGCTCTTCGTAGGTCTTTAACGCCTTCTCCTTATCCCCCATAACAACATAGGCCTCTGCAAGATTATCCATTATAACATTGTCATCAGAGTTATATTCATAAGCCTCCAAGCAGAACGGGAGCACCTTTTCTTTATCTTTTTTAATGACATATAAAAGCCCAAGACTCTGATATACCATAGAGGTTACATAACTTTCCATAACTTCTTCCAGCATCTCGATTGCATCATCAAGTTGACCCTCTTTCCATGTTACAAGGGCAAGGAGGGACTTAACCTGTTGTTTTTGGGCATCCTTGATTTTAGGGGACATTGAAAGCTTTACAAATTCTGCTCTCGCCTCACGGAGATACGCATTCTTTAAAAGAAAATAGCCATAGCCTATCTTAGAATGATAATCCATCCCGCCCATTTTATCTGCAAGGGTGTAGAGTCTGTATGCCTTATCCGTTTTCCCTTTCGCATTGGCAGATGCCGCAAACCCTGCAACAACAGAGCCTCTTTTTACTATTATAAGCACAATCACTGCAAGTGATAATAAAGTTCCAATCATTTTTCTTTCTCCTATATATCCTTTTTCATAAATTTTGCTTTGCAAAATTTAATATACATCAATTATAATACGGATAAGGCAGAAATGCAATACCTTTTTGGAAAGCCTTTCTATTGACAAAATAAGGCCTTACATATATAATTTATTTATCAAACATCTTAGGAGATGAATTCAGATGAAACTGGGATTAGTTTTAGAGGGCGGCGCAAGCAGAACGGTTTTCTCTTGCGGGGTTATGGATGTTTTGCTCTCAAATAAAATTTATGCCGACTATGTTATCGGCACTTCGGCAGGGATTGCCTACGGCACTTCCTATGCTTCAAAGCAAATCGGCAGAAACCGTCAGGTTGCTGTTAAATATATGAGCGACAAGCGTTATATGGGAGCGAAATATCTTTTAAACCCTAAAAACCGAAGCTATTATAATCTGGACTTTGTTTTCAGCGACATTCCCAACAAAGAGGTCCTCTTTGACTTTGAAGAATTTTCCAAATTTTCGGGCGATGTCATAGCAACTGTTACAAATATTAAAACAGGGAAAGTTGAATATCTCCCCGTTACCGCAGATGACAAGGACTTTAAAATTCTTCGGGCAAGCTGTGCTCTTCCTGTTATGTTCAAGCCCATAGAAATAGAAGGCGAAAAATATTTCGACGGCGGAGTGGGCGACCCTATTCCGTATAAGCGCGCCTTAGAGGACGGATGCGACAAAATTATTGTTATTCTCACCCGTGAAGAAGGTTACAGAAAAGAAAATGACGGCTCCGAAAAGCTTGTTAAGTTTTTATACGGCAGACATCCTGAGCTTGTTAACACTTTCCTTAAAAGAGCGCAAATCTATAACGACAGCATAGACGCTCTCGAAAAACTTCAAAAAGAGGGAAAGGCTCTTGTTATCCGCCCCGAGAAAATTGAAGGGATTGCAAGAACGGAAAAGAACCCTGAAATTCTGGAAAGCCTTTATCAGCAAGGAATAACCGTTGGAAGCAAAAAGATAAAAGAAATATTGGAATTCATAAAATAAAGGACTGCTAATGCAGTCCTTTTTCTTTATAATCTTTATACAGATACAGCGAACCGCAGATAACTGTTAAGTCATCGGGGTTTTTAAGGGCGTCAGCTATACTTTCATAAGCCTTTGCTGTAAAGCCTTTCTCTTTTGCTTTCTGAGCCAGAATTTCCGCCTCTTCTGCACGGGGATTATTTTCTACTTTAACGCACCTTATTTTGTTATAGCCGTTTCCCTTTATAATATCAAGCATTTCCCCATAGGATTTATCCGCCATAACTCCCATAATAAATGTAGGGGTTTTATGAGGAAAATATCTTTTTAAGGATTTCATAAGAGCGTTCATTCCGTTATTATTATGAGCGCCGTCAAAAATCATCAAAGGTTCTTTTGAAACAATCTCAAACCGTCCTTTATGGATGGCTTTTTTTATGCCTTCCTTGATATGTTCCTCATCTATTCCGAGAGCAAGAGCCGTCTCAATAGCAAGAGATGCGTTCTCAATCTGGGAAAATCCGCCTAGGCCTGAGGTTATTTCGATTCCTTTATACGAAAAGGTTTCGTATATATCTTCAAAGCCCAGCGGTTTTGCATCTTCCGTAATTATAAGAGAACCTCCCTTTTCTTTGCAAACCTTTTCCAAAACAGCCATAGCCTCTTCCTCTTGTCTGAGGGTTACAACCTTTGACCCGCTTTTTATAATCCCCGCCTTTTCCCAAGCGACCTTAGAGAGCGTATCTCCGAGATACTCCGTATGGTCAAGAGCAATCCTTGTTATAACCGCCACTTGGGGAGCGCCTATAACATTCGTCGCGTCTCTTGTTCCGCCGAGGCCTGTTTCAAGGATAACTATATCGCATTTCTGCTTTTCGAAATAACAAAATGCAGCCGCAGTCCAGATTTCAAAAGGAGTTGGCATTTCGCCCAGCTTTTCCGCCACTTTTTCGGCAGACAACTGAACACTCTCCATAAGAGCTTTCATTTCTTCTTCCCTTATGTCTTCTCCGTCTATATTTATTCTCTCGCAAACGCTAACAAGATTAGGGGAAGTGTATTTCCCCGTTTTATATCCTGCCAAGGTAAAAATCCCCTGCAAAAAAGCACAGACAGAGCCTTTTCCGTTTGTCCCTGCGATGTGGATAAATTTAAGATTCTTCTGTGGGTTGCCCAATATATCAAGAAGGGCGGTTATACTTTCAAGGCGCAGTCTTGCAACGGCCTGAAAACTGTTTGCGAATTTCAAAAAGTCACTCATTTTTACAGCCCTTTCTTTTGTGATAAAGGAATTATCTTTCTAAGTTTTTCAAGATATTTAAAGCTTAAAAGGAAAAATACAGTCTGAATAACAGCTTTGATTATGCCTGCGGGAAGTCTTAATGAAAATGCCACCGCAAAGGTCGGGAAATATCCTGCCTCTAAAAGCACCGCCGTTGATAAAAACATATCTATCAAAAACATCAAAACCGCGCAGATGATACATTTTATAAAATATATTTTCCTCTTTTCGCTTGGTCTGTAAAAAAGCGCTCCATAAATAAACCCTATCAGAAATTCAAGAACAGTAAGAGCAGGAATCGGCGCTCCCGACGGTACCAGCAAGACATTTAAAATGTCTCCCACCGCTCCGCAAAGTCCGCCTACCCATGGGCCAAATATAACTCCTGCCACAAATACAGCAATAAACTTAAATGGGATTTTAACTAAATCTCCAAGTCTGAATGTGCAAAAGACAGCCAGTATAGTTGTTATAGCCATAAGCATCGCAATTGCACAAAGGTTATAAACTGTAAGCTTTGGAAAGCCAAAAAATTTTTTCATAAAGAAAACCCTTTCTGTAATCGCTACAAAAAGGGTATAATATACGGATTTTGCAGCAACGGAATGCGGAAACTGCACCGCAAGCAAATAAGCTTTTCGTAAGAAAGGCAACTTCCCGTCCTTTCCTCACTTAACGCGCGGTTTCCTACTTTGCAACAAGAAAATCTTACCACATATCCGTTTCTTTGTCAATAGAAAATTTAACAACAAAACCTATCAAATATTTTCCAATAAATATAGACAAATAGATTTTTTAATGTTACAATCATAAGTGTAATATATATCCATAAAAGGAGCAGATGAAAATGAAAATGACACAGGTTGTTTTAGCGAGAATCGGCACTGATGAAACAATCAGATATGCCGCTCAGGAGCTTTACACTTACCTTAAAAAAATCGACAATTCTCTTTTTGTCGACATTCGTTTTTACTCCGAATATGACCCCAGCGTAAAAAATGCTATCTGGGTTGGACAAAGCGAAGCTTTTTCTGATAAACTCTTAGATGTTGAGGATAAATTCCTTGACGATTCTATTTATATTAATGTTGAAAACAATGAGGGTATTATCACAGGCTGTAACCCCCGTGCCGTTTTAATTGCGGCATACCGCTTCTTAAAGGAGCTTGGTGTTGCGTGGATAAGGCCTTCTGACGACGGAGAAGTTGTTCCTGAATATGAAATAAAGAGACTTGATGTTTTCGTTCAGGAAAAGGCGTCATACAGACACAGAGCAATCTGTATCGAAGGCTCTGTTTCCTATGAACATGTTCTCGAAATGCTTAAATGGATTCCAAGAGCAGGTATGAGCGGATACTATTTCCAGTTCCTCCGTCCATTTACTTTCTTTGAAAAGTGGTATAATCATTTAGGAAGCGAAGGCTACATTGAAAGTCAGAAAATCACTCGTCCTGAGGTTGACGCAATCGTTAAAGAGCTTGAAGGCGAAATCGCGCTCAGAGGCCTTGTTTACCACAAGGTCGGCCACGGCTGGACAGGGGAGCCTCTCGGCTTTACAAGTGACGGCTGGTATAAGGTTCCGTCTTCTGAAATTTCAGAAGAGATTAAGCCTCTCATTTCAGAGCTTGACGGAGAACGCAAATTCTTCCGCGATATTCCTCTTAACACAAACCTTTGTTATTCCAATCCAAAGGCCCGCAAGCTTATTGTTGACTATATTGCAGATTACATAAGGGAAAACCCACATGTTCACCTCCTCCATTTCTGGCTTGGAGACGGCTCAAATAATATTTGCGAATGTAAAAACTGCACAGAGCGAGTTTCCGATTACTTTGTTATGATGCTCAACGACCTTGATGACATTCTTACAAAGGAAGGAAACGACACAAAGGTTGTCTTCCTCTTATACGGCAATACAAACTGGGCTCCTCTTAAAGAAAAATTCAATGATTCTGACAGATTTATTCTTATGTTTGCTCCTATTGCCAGAAATATGTCAAAGACCTTTAAGGCCATTGACCCAAGCAAGACATATACTCACGCTCCATACGAAGGCAATAAAACCAAACCAGTTCAACCTGGCGAAGTTGAAGAAGCTTATGCTCTCCTCAAAGAATGGCAGGATGTTTTCAGCGGAGACTCCTTTGACTATGACTATCATCTTATGTGGGATCACTTCTATGACCCAGGTTATTATAGCACAGCACAAACAGTTTATGACGATATGCAGGCCTTAGAGAAGATAGGTCTTAACGGTATGATGAGCTGTCAGCTCTCCCGCGCCGCTTTCCCGACAAACCTTCCCCTTCATATTATGGCAGAAGTCCTCTGGGACAAAGACTGCGACTTTACCGAAAAGGCTCTTGAATATTTCTTTAACGCCTTTGGCCCTGACGGCGAGGCTGTTATGGAATATATGAAGGCCCTCAGCGAAAACTTTGACCCATATTATAACAGACAGTGCTTCAAGACAGGGGTTGCTCCTTACGGAAAAGAAGAACGCCTTGCAAAGCTTAAAAAAGTAAAGGCAATTCTTGCAGGTTTTGAGCCTACTATTAAGAAAAACCTCGAAGAATGCCACTGCACAGCTGTTGAAGCTTCCTGGAAATACTTGGAGATTCACGCAGAATATTGTCAGAAGTTGTTAAAACCGCTTGTTGCAAACGCAAAGGGCAACACAGAAGACAGAGATAAATTTGCTGATGAAGTTGACGATTTTATAAAACTTCTTCCTACAAGAGTAAATAAAATCTTTGATGAGTTCTGGGCGCTTTTCGCTATTGCAAGAACAACCAGAGTGGATGTTAAACTGGACGGAGATGTAGAAGGCGCAGCCTACTAATCAAAATCAAAAGCCTGTTGGCAAATTCCAACAGGCTTTTTTATTTAAAAATTAAAATAGTCTTTTGCGTTCTGGT
>JAZOAF010000120.1:0-19971 GCA_045595345.1 Clostridia bacterium
GATAATTCCCAAAGCAACTTTTTTGCCCGTTTTTTTGTTCTTCTTATCTAACATCTTTTCCACCTCTTTGCGAAAATAATTCCCAAGAACACCTTTATAGAAATCATTCCGAATAAAACTCCCGAGAAATCCACAAAAACATCATAAACCTTAGGATTCCGCCCCGGAATAAAATGCTGGAGAGTTTCATCCGCTATACCTATTAAAAGTCCAAAAGCCGCCCATAAAAGTACCCTCTTGTAGTTTTCTTTAGTGTTCAGATGTATTGTCCCAAGCAAAACTCCGACGACAAAAAAATTGTAGAAATGGGCAAGTTTTCTTATCATAAGATGGAGAGATATTCCCCCGTCCTCAGGCGCTGTCTCCCTCGGAATTAAATCCGGAACCCACTCCATTTTATTCATAACACTGCGGCTGATTTCGGAAGATTTCTGTGCATCCTGACTTGAAAATGTTGTTATAATAAAAATTTGCGCCAAAAGAAGTGTTACTAAAACTACCGCCCTTTTATAAACAAAAAGCTGTTCCCTTTCATCACACAAGAAACTCTGCATCTTCAAGCACCATATCCACTATATTTCTTAAATTTCGTATTTCGCCTCTTCCAAGCTTTTTCTCAATTTTTTCATAAGCCTTGCCTATATTTGGTTTTCTGTCTGTCATATTATGACAATCCGAACCGATAATATGAATATGTCCTTCACTTATGTATTTCAAAGCTTTTCTCGATGTCTTAACTGAGTTTATATACTCTGCATTGGTCTGGATAAGGCATCCCATATCGATAAGTTCATAAAGGAAACCCCTGTCCTCCTGCATATTTATATATCTTTCAAAATGAGCAATAATAGGCGTAATCCCCATAGCACAAATCTTGTCCACTGTGGTATAAGTTATATTAGACCATTCAACAAAGGGCATTTCAAGGAGCATATACCGTGTTCCTTCAATGCAAAGTCTGGGAAGCTCTTCCATCCCGCCTATTCCCGGATACATAAGGACCTCAGCCCCAAGAGCAATTTTAGGGAGAGGTTCCGCTTCTTTTCTCACTGCCTTCAAAACCTCTATTGCTACTTTATTTCTGCATTCCAGAAACTTTTCTATGCTGCCGCTTGACATATAAAAATGAGGAGTTGCAACAACACGGTCTACCCCTTGCTTTTTAAGCTGTTTAAGCATTTCAATTGAGATCGTAGTGTTTGCGCTTCCATCATCTATTCCCGGAAGAATATGAGTGTGAAAATCAACCATAAAGCTTCACCCCATTTTTGGCCGGCGAGTTATCCCCGCGTCTAACTTTCTGAATTCCGTTTTCCTCTGTGTTTTATCCCTCGGAATCCGCTTTATTTGTCTTATAGTGCACGCTTTTACCATAGCTATGGTTTGCACCGTATCTTCCGCCTGCTTTGTAGTATTTTCTGCCGTATCTGTATTTATAACCGCCTTTATAGTCAAACTCAACACCATTTAAAATAAAGCCGATTATTTTAGCGCCTGCAAATTCAAGCTGTTTAACCGCTTCTTTAAGAGCATCTCTTTCTGTTGAATTCTGCAAGGTAACAAGTACAACCTGCGGGATAACCTTTGCTATAATTGCAGTGTCCGTAACAATATTTACCGGACAAGTATCACAGATAATGTAGTCATATTTCTTTTCAAGTTCTTCGATAACTCCCGCAAATCTTTCAGAACCTAAAAGTTCTGCCGGATTCGGAGGAATGTCCCCAGCGCAAATGTAATCAAGGTTTTCATAGTTAGAACGCCTTATTGCCTCATCAATACTGTTCATTCCAACAAGAACATTACTAAGGCCCGGAACAGGATTTGCTCCGAAAAGTCTGTGAACATTAGGTCTTCTTAGGTCGCAGTCTATAATACAGATTTTAGAGCCTGTCTGCGCAAATGCGATACCTAGGTTTATACAATTTGTGCTCTTCCCTTCGGAAGCGAGGGAGCTTGTTACCAAAATCTTTTTGCAACCGTCATAAGGAAGAGAAAATGTCACCTTGGTTCTTAATGTTTTATACGCTTCTTTTGTATAGAAATCAAAATCGTCATTAAGGAGTTTTTCGCGAATCATTTCCTCTTTTGTCTTTACAATCTTTGGTGTCTTTTTATCAGGCTTACTTGCTTTTTGCTTTTTTGACGCTGCCATAATAAGCTCCTCCTTTTCCTTTGCGATAATAGCTGTTTCTGTAATAATAGCTTTCCTGGCCACTGTTTTTCTCGCCTATTTTAGGAATTACCCCGAGTATCGGATAGTCAAACAGCTTTTCAAGGTCAGACTCATTTTTAATTCTGGCATCTAAAAGCTCACGAACGAGGATGAATGCACAAGCAATCACAAAGCCCATTATCAATCCCATAGCTATGTTTTTAACCTTGTTCTGATTTATAGGATTTGGATTAGACATCGCATAGTCAATTACATTTACGGATGTTGCCCCGATTATCTTTGTTATAACATCAGGAGCAACCTTTGCAAAAGCGTTAGCAATTATTCTGCAATGTTCAGGATTTGTTCCGGTTATGCTTATTTTAAAAATTTCTGTTCCTTCGGCACTACTTACACTAACCATGCCGCCTATATGATTTGGAGTATATGTAAGCTTATCGCTCTTGGAAATTTCTTTGGAAACCTCGTTGAGCATACGGTTACTCTTTACAATCTCAACGCAGCTTGGAATGAGCAGCTGAGACGCAGAAATATCCGAGCCTAAAACCTTATCCTCAGACTTCACACTGTCAACATTATTGTTCAAATACAAAGACACGGAAGAACGGTATTTAGGGACTACCGTTAATTCGCTATATGCAAAAAACGCTATCGCAAAAACAAGCATACTTGCGACGATGATTATAATATTCCTCCATAGCATTTTCACTATCTGTTTTACATCAATTTTTTCAAACTCATTCATGTCTTTTCTCCTAAAAATCATAATGTTCCATTCTTATGACAATTCTACCATAAAACCACGAGCTTGTCAACCAAAATTGAGCTATTTTGCTATAAACTTTACCCATTCATCATTTTGTCAATGTCTCTTTTCAGCCTCTTGATTATCCTCTTTTCAAGGCGTGAAATATACGACTGGGAAATTCCGAGCATATCCGCAACCTGTTTCTGTGTTTTCTCCCGTCCATCGCCGCCGAACCCAAACCGAAGCTCCATTATAACCTTCTCTCTTTTTGGCAATTTATCCATAGCAATATGAAGAAGCTCTTTATCCACCTTTTTCTCGATTTCCCTCTGAGTTATATCCTCCTCTGTCCCCAAAATATCCGAAAGAAGAAGCTCGTTTCCGTCCCAGTCAACATTAAGAGGCTCATCTATTGAAACATTCACTTTAAGAGAACTGTTTTTCCGAAGATACATGAGAATTTCGTTTTCAATACATCGGGAGGCATAAGTGGCAAGTTTTATTTTTTTATCTGCTTTGAAGGTGTTAATGGCTTTTATAAGGCCTATTGTCCCTATGGAAACCAAATCCTCAACTCCGACACCTGTGTTTTCGAACTTTTTCGCTATGTAAACCACAAGCCTCAGGTTTCTCTCTATCAGTATTTTTTTTGCCTCTTCCCCCTCGTCTCCCGTCAGCATTTCAATAACCGCTCTTTCCTCCTCAGCTTTAAGAGGCGGCGGAAGAGTTTCTCCGCTGCCTATATAGTCTATCCGTCCCTTTTTTGAGAGCCTTAAAATGAGCTTTGATAAAAAACCTTTGATTTTTATTGTAACAAATTTCATATCATAATCCCCTCCATATTTCTGCCGTTTTCAAGATAAAGACGGGGATTGATTATGCCCCCGTAATCCGCCCCTAATCTTTTTTTAGTTATAAGTCCGACGCAAACATTGTTCCAGCTTTCCCCCTCGCTTGTAAGGGTATCCGCAACTATCGCATAAACCATATTTTCTCCGCAAAGAGTAGAAAACGGAAGCATCCTCATCCCCTCTTCAAAAGCCTTGTCTATTCCCCTGTTTTCCTCAACGATTTCCCGTTCTCTCTCACTCATAATAAGCTTTAACTTGTCATATTCCACCACAAGGGCGCCTCTGTCACTTATCGGGTCTTTCAGTCTGCATCCCGTATCTAAAAAGACATTAATCTCACAGGTTTTGTTTTTGTGCGTAATCTCAAATCTTCTGATAAGACCTTTCTCGTAAATGGTCTCTTTCCGCTTTTGATTGTATATCATAAGAAGCGTATATGTAAGAACAATCCCCGAAATCAGAACAATGGGACTCAGGTTAAGATAAACTCCGCCCCCTGAAACCACCGAGCCTACCGCCGTGCCGAAATCTGTCAGAAAAATCAACGCAAGAAGGGTTCCGCCCAGGCTCAAATTAACCCCCATAAAAACGCCGAATCGTTTTAAGGCGTCTTTTAAATTATCTCCGCCGAAGACTAAATAAGAAATTCCAAAGAGAACGAAAACCTTTGAAACAGCAGAATACAAAAAGCCGGTTTTGGGGAAAAACATAAAAACGGCGTATACTCCGCCAAGCCCTGCCCCTACGGCTGTTTTCAATATATTTATTTCTTTTTTGGTCAGCCTTTGAGTTATTATCAAAACTACGCTGTCCAGCAGAAAATTAAATAAAAAAAGAGTGTCTGCATATATGGTGGGAGCCATTTTATTCCCTCCTTAATTCATACACTCATTATAGCTTAAACACTATTCATATTTTGTCGTATTTTCACAATCCAAAATAAAAAGCAGGTTGCTTTTGCAACCTGCTTTGTTTTACTTAGTCATTCTTTTTGAGGAATACAGGAACATCTATTTCATCATCATCGGAAAATCCGTTGAAAATACCTGTCTTCGGCTTTGAGAAAGGTCTTTCAAAAGGCTTTTCAAAAGCCTGTTCTTCCTCTGGCGGTGTCAAAGTTTCAGTAACTGTATCTTCTGCCTTAGGGCTTTGGGCTCTGAGTTCTTCAATATTCTTTGCAATTCCTGTGAAAATTCCACCGTTTGAAGGAGTTATGATTGGCTCCTCTGTTTTTCTTTCGATAGAGTTAACTCCGCCGAGAGGTCTCTTCATTGGAGAAGGTCTGCCTCCTTCAAAACCTGTTGCAATAACAGTAATTTGAATTTCATCACCTAAGGAATCGTCAATCATAGCACCGAGGATAATGTTTGCATCCTTATCGGCAGCTTCGTTAACAAGCTCAGATGCTGTCTGGATTTCCATAATTCCAAGGTCAGCACCGCCTGTAACATTAATGATAATACCCTTTGCGCCTGTAATTGTTGTTTCAAGAAGTGGGCTGTTGATAGCTTTAAGGGCAGCGTCATGAGCACGGTTTTCGCCTGTTGCTCTGCCGATACCCATATGAGCATAGCCTGTCCCCTTCATAATCGTTTTAACATCTGCAAAGTCAAGACTGATAAGACCGGGTCTTGAAATAAGGTCAGAAATACCCTGAACTCCCTGCCTTAAAACTTCATCAGCAAGTCTGAATGAATCAACCAAAGAAGTCTTGTTCTCTGCAAGAGATAAAAGCTTATCGTTTGGAATAACAACTAATGTATCAACCGCTTCTTTAAGGGTTTCAATACCTAAAATCGCATTCTTGCCCCTCTGCGGGCCTTCGAACCAGAATGGCTTGGTTACGATACCAACAGTTAAGATTCCCATTTCCTTTGCAATTTCAGCAACAACAGGAGCTGCACCGGTACCTGTTCCGCCGCCCATACCTGCTGTAACGAAAACCATATCTGTATCACGAAGAGCTTCCGCGATTTCGTCTCTGCTTTCTTCTGCTGCCTTATATCCGATTTCAGGAACAGCACCAGCGCCGAGACCCTTTGTAACCTTTTCACCAATCTGAATTTTGTTTGCAGCACTGGACATACCAAGGTCCTGCTTGTCCGTATTAACTGCGATAAATTCAACGCATTCTACGCCAGCCTCAATCATTCGGTTAACAGCATTGTTACCGCCGCCACCAACACCAACTACCTTAATTTTTGCTGGATTTGTTGCAACTGTATCAAATTCAAACAAAACCAATTCCTCCTTTTATTTCCCTTCTTGCTTTAACAATCATAGAAAAACATATTATTCTTTATTATACTATGGATTTTCAATTTTGTAAATACAATTTTGAAATTTTATTCATCTATTTCCGTTTCCGCCTGACTCTTTTCCGCCTCAATGCGTTTTAACCGAAGATTTTTAACTCTTGTGTATCTTTCAAAAAGGTATCGTCTTATGTTGGAAAGGTTGTTGAATATTCTCACACCGAAAACAACCACAACTGCAAGGCTTAAATCAATCCCAAGCTTGTTACCCATAAATGTAAAGAGTATGGCAAGGAGAGCATTGCTTATAAGTCCTGTCATAAACATTCCGACTTTAAACCGCTTTTCAAGATTAGACCAGATTGCACCGAAAATCGTGTCAAGAGCAGCAAGAAGAGCCACCGCAACATAGGGGAGAGTGTCGTTGCTCAGGTTGTATGGCACGAAAAGACCTGCCAGAATTCCAAGCATAACAGCTAATGCAACTGTAATCATTTCTTTTTCTCCTCCTCTTTAACCGTCTTTGCATATTCCATATGGGTTGAGCCTAAGAATTCATCTATTGTAAGCTTGTCCTTCTGCTCAACAGTTACGGATATTCCGTAAATCTTTGTAGCTTCCTCCACTGCTCCGCCGTTTATGGTAAGCGCACTTTCAAGGTTTTTCGGATTACCGATTGCCTTTATAACGAAGGGAGATGCCACTCTGTCGCCATTTATCATAATTGTCGGTCCGACACAGCGCACTTCGCTCATGGCAACAATTCTCTCGCCGTTAACAGAGATTGCCTCTGCCCCTGCCGCTTTAAGCTCGTTTATAAAGGTCCTTATATTAACATCGTGAACAATGCCATAGTTATTATAAAGTCCGCTTTCTTTCATTTCTTTTGTAAGCTCAACATCCTTTAAGGTAACCGTTACGCCTTTGCCTGTAACCTTGGTAAGACCTGCGTAAAGCTCTGCATTTGTAAGCTTTTCGTTAAGTACTGACGCATAGTCATCCCCCTGAGCCGCCTTGTTTCGAAATGCCTCAATTATGTCTGCCTGACTTGCAATCTCGATTTTGAGCTTTTCATTCTTCTGGACTTCGTCAACATAATATTTTTCAAGAGTTGCACGGTCTAATGTCTCTCTGTCTCTTATCTCGCTGTTTTTTCTTACACCTTTTAACTGCCATGTAAATGCAAAAACCAAAAGGAATATAAGAATTGATATTGTAAATTCAAATGACCACTTTTTTCTAATCATTTTCGTTATCCTCCGTCTTTTCTTCTGCCTTCTTATCTTCTTCCGCTTTCTTTTCCTCTTCAAGCTTTTTCTTTGTTTCCTCATCAACATAAGGCCTTACAACCGCTTCATCCATCGTAAGGTCAAGCTCTACCTTTTCGTAAGGAGAGATTTCATCCTCAATAAGATGGGCGCAAACGCTCAGCTTATATTTGAAATCGTCGTAATTATCAAAACTTCCGCAGTTTACGAAAATTCTGTCGTCATAGTTGATTTTTATCCCTGTAAGCTTGGTAAAGTCAAGAACTTTTACCTTTTCAATGGTTTTATTTTCTTCAAGGATAGTCAAGGCGTCAATACAGTTTTTTATTCTCTCGTCGCTTTCATTTTCCATATACGCCCCAACAGCAGGGGCCGTGAGCTCAATCCCTTTGATTGTCATAACATTATATTTGTTATTCTCTTTGGAAAGTTCAAGAATTTTACCGCTATAATCAATAAGAGCATACTTCTTTCCGCAGGCAATATAGGCTCTCGGAACACATTCCTTAACCTCTATTTTTATAATGCTGGGGAATGCTCTTTTAACCTCAACCTCATTTGCATAAGAGAGAGTTTTTATTCTGTCTCGGATTTTGGACATTCGTACGCTGAAAATATTTTCGCCGATTTTTATTTCCGCTTTATCCGAAATCTGCTTCTCGGTCAGAATTTTTTCGCCCTTAATTTCAATCTTGGTTATATTAAAGAACGGAGCTTTAAAGACCACGGTTAAAATCGCGGTGCAGCTTACAATAAAGCAAATCAGAACAAATATGCGTTTGCGTTTTCTTGCTTTGCGTTTCTTTCTTAAAACAGCCTTTTGTCTTTCGGTAAGTCTTTCGTCCATAGCTATCCTTCTCTCACAATTTCACCGCCGAAATCGCTAAAACTCCTTTCTATATTTTCGTATCCTCTGTCGATAAATTCCGTATTATGAATAATTGATTCGCCCTTTGCCGAGAGAGCGCCCACAACCAGTGCCGCCCCGCCTCTTAAATCCTTGGCGTAAAGGTCTGCACCTTTTAATCTTCTGACTCCGCTTACCAGAGCAGAATTATCGTGCATTTTAATATTTGCACCCATTTTCAGAAATTCAGGAATGTGCCCGAATCTGTTTTCAAATATATTCTCAACGAAACAGCTTTCCCCTCTTGCCAAAAGAGATGCTGCCATAAAAATTGCCTGAGCGTCCGTCGGGAAATCGGGATACGGCATTGTATTTATAACCCCGAGTCCTCTCATCCTGCGAGGAGATTTTATCTCAATATAATCTTCTCCGCATTTTATGTCGTTTCCTGCCTCTTCCAGAAATTTCAAGGGGATTTTTATGTGGTCAGGTCTGACACTCTTTATTTTCCCGTAGCCTCCGCAAAGGGCAATCGCGGAAAGATAGGTAAGGCTCACAATTCTGTCAGGAATTATTTTATATTCCGTATTCCCAAGAGCCTTGACTCCCTTAATTAAAATATTGCCGTTTTTGCCCTCGGAAATATTTCCTCCCATTGAGTTGAGGAAATTCCTAAGGTCTAAAATTTCAGGCTCTTTTGCAGGGTTTTCGATTTCAAACTCGCAGTCTGAAACCACCCCTAAAAGCATAATATTCTCTGTTGCTCCGACGCTTGGAAAATCAAGCTTTATTTTTGCGTCTTTAAGCCTTTCTACCTTGCAGAAAATCCTCTCGCCGTCCTCTCTTATGTTTACCCCCATCTGAGAAAAGGCTTTAAGATGCAAATCAATGGGTCTTGCACCTATACTGCATCCGCCGGGATAGCTTATTTCCGCCTCGCCGCACTTTGATAAAATCGCCCCCAGAAACATTACTGAGGAGCGCATTTCTTTCATTAAATCATCGTTTATCTTAGAGCAGGACAGACACTTCGGAGCTTTTGTTATAATTGTATTATTCTTAAACTCAGTTTTAACCCCTAAGGCATTTAAGATTTTAAGTCCTGCTTTCGTATCGGTTAAATCAGGGCAATTATGAACTATGCACTCTCTTCCCAAGGCTGCTGCCGCAAGGCAGGGCAGAGCGGAATTTTTTGCCCCCTGAACCACAGTTTCTCCACATAGTCTTTTCCCGCCATTTATTCTAAGAACAGCCATAGCTCGCACCCCCGAAAAATTATCGCATTACATCTTATGCGTTTTCGGGCAAGGCGTTACTTTCAGCTTTTCGTAAGCTCTTTTGCTATTTTATATATGGTTTCGGCGGCATCCTTTCGTCCTGCTTTTTCCGCCCCTTTAACCATTTCTGAATATACTTTCTTACTTCCTAAAATTTCTTCAACTGCTTCTCCCAAGTTCTCTTCTGTCAAATCTTTTTCAAGAATCACCTTGCCCCCTCCGCACTTTTCAACGAAACGGGCATTGAACTCCTGATGATTTCCCGCAACATTCGGAGAAGGAATTAAAATCGCAGGCTTTTTAAGGGCGTTCATTTCGCTTATAGAACTTCCCGACCTGCCTATAATAAGGTCGCAGGCATTAAGCGCCGACGCCATATCATAAATATATTCGCTTACTTTTATGTTTTTAAACCTATCAAGGTCTACTCCCTTTTCATTAAGGAGTTTTACCGCACGCTCATACTGATTATTCTTTCCTGCCGAAAGTATAATCTGATACTTGTTTTTATCGTTCAGTGACGCAATCCAGGAGATAACCTTTTCGTTAAAATAAGTCGCCCCAAGGCTTCCCCCGAATACTAAGATAACTTGTCTGTCGTCTAAGCCAAGCTTTTCTTTTGCCTCTTTTTTATTGGTTTTAAAAAGTTCAGGGCGGAGAGGATTTCCCGTAACCTCAACTCTTTTTGCGCCTTTTATATAATTTTTCGCATCTTCCATAGCAAGAGCGACAACATCTACTTTATTTGCAAGGAGTCTTACTGACACTCCGGGATATGCGTTTGATTCGTGAACTATTGTCGGAATTTTAAGCTGTGATGCGCCCATCAAAACAGGGCCAGTCACATATCCGCCTGTTCCGATTGCAATATCGGGACTGAATTTTTTGATAATCTTCTTCGCCTTAATTATACCAAAAAAAGCCTCACAGACATTTTTTATATTGGAAAGGCTCAGACTTCTTTTAAAGCCGTGAACTTTAATATATTCAATGCTGTATCCGCTTTTAGGCACAAGGGTTTTCTCCATTCCCTGTTCTGTCCCTATAAAGAGGATTTCGCTCCCCGGCTCTTTTTCTTTTATGTAATTCGCAATAGCTATTGCAGGGTTAATATGCCCTGCCGTTCCGCCACCTGTTAAAAGAATCCGCATTATTTCCCCTCCAATGCCTTCTTTTTGTGTTTTGAAACATTAAGCACAACACCCATTTCAGCCATTGTTATGGCAAGAGCCGTTCCGCCGTAACTGAAAAACGGAAGAGGCATTCCCGTAACAGGCATTGATGAAGTTACAACTGCAATATTAACAAGGGCCTGAATTGCAATAAGGCTTATGATTCCCAATGTAAGAAGTGTTCCGAATAAATCAGGAGCTTCCATTGCAATTTTTATCCCTCTGTAAATCAGAAATGCAAAAAGGGCAATAACTAAAATTGCGCCCAGAAGTCCAAGCTCTTCACAGATAATCGAGAAAATAAAATCGTTCTGCGGTTCTGGAATATTTAAGTATTTTTGTCTGCTCTGACCTATTCCCGCGCCGAAGATTCCCCCTGAACCTATGGCATAAAGGGACTGAACAATCTGCCAACCCTCGCCCCTTATATCCTTAAAGGGGTCTAAGAAGGTGGTTACTCTTTGAAGTCTGTACGGTGCAGATGCAATCAATACAACCACGCCCAAGGTAGCAGGTGCTGCAAGAAGTCCTACATGGGTCCATTTTACCCCTGCGGCAAAAAGCATAACCGCCGCAGACGATAAGATAAGCATAGTACAGCTGAAATGAGGTTCAAGCATAATAAGACCGGCAATGAAGCCTAGAATAACAAGATAAACCATAAGTCCGCTGAAATCTTTTAGAGCTTTATAGTTATCCGCAAGGCTTACCGCCATAAACAAAACAACACCAAACTTAACAACCTCGGATGGCTGGAAGTTAATTGGGCCAATCTGAATCCAGCGTCTTGCCTCATTAACAACAACCCCTATCCCCGGAATTAAAACGGCGATAAGAAGGGCAATGCTTACGCCAAGAGCGATTTTCCCATATTTTTTAAGCTTTGTATATTCAAAGTTTGAGGCAACAAACATAGCAATTCCGCCTATAATTGCCCATATAAGCTGTTTCTTGAAATAATAGAAACTGTCGTTATAACTTGCATAGGCAACAGGACTGCTTGCACTTAATATCATTATAAGACCAAAGGCAAGAAGGACTATAACAGTTCCTAAAAACTGATAGTCCATAGCAGATTTTTTAAGCTTTGGCATTCTTATTCTTTTGCCCTTTGCACTGCTTTTTGCCATCTTTCTTCCTCCAATAAAAATTTATGCAAAATATCCTATACAACACAAAATCATTGTCGCAACCACAAATGCGGAAACAACTTTCTTTTCGCTCCATCCGCACATTTCAAAATGATGGTGAATGGGGCTCATTTTAAATATTCTCTTGCCTGTTTTCTTAAAGTAGCTTACCTGAATTATAACAGAGAGAGATTCCATAACATAGACAAGACCAACTATAACAAGAGTTAAAGGCTGTCTTAGTTGCATCGCCATTGCGCAAACCGCACCTCCTAAGAAGAGCGAGCCTGTGTCACCCATAAACACTTTTGCAGGATAGCGGTTAAAAATCAGAAATCCGAAAAGTCCGCCCACTAATGCTGCGGAGAATACTGAAACGGCATCTGCCCCGCGGCTGTTTGAAATAAGCATATAGAAAAGGGCAACAACAATTGTTACGCTTGTGGCAAGGCCGTCAAGACCGTCGGTTAAATTCACACTGTTGACCGTCCCTAAAATAACAAAAACAATAAACGGAATATAGAAATACCATAAATTAAGCTCAAAATCCGTAAACGGAATGAAAATCTTCATTGAAACTGTTCCCGACGCCACAAACCATACGGCAAACACAACGGAAACTATAACCTGTAAGGCAAATTTCTGCTTTGCGGTAAGTCCTAAATTTCTTTTAAGGATTACCTTGATATAGTCGTCTAAAAAGCCGATAAGTCCAAAACATACGGACATTCCGAGCATTAAGAAAAGGCCTTTCAAGTTCATATCAGGAGCGAATATTTTAAGAGCGCACCAGCCTAAAATCAAAGTTACAAGCATTGCACCAATAAAGATAATTCCGCCCATAGTGGGAGTTCCTGATTTCTTCTGATGCCACGCAGGGCCTTCCTCTCTTATTTCCTGACCGAATTTAAGCTTATGCAAAAAAGGGATTATAAAGAGACCGCCCACTGACGCTAAAATAAAGCTTACTCCAAGCAAACACATTGATACAGCCATATTTATTCCTCCGTCCCTTTTCCTTCGTAAAGTGAATCTGCAACTTCTTCAAGGCGCATTCCTCTTGAACCCTTAATTAAAATACAATCATTTTCTTTAAGGAGAGTCGTAAGCGCTGAAATTATCTCAGCGTTATTCTCAAACTCATAGATTTCTTTTTCAAAGCCTGCCTCTTTTGCACCCTCGGCAATATTCTTCGCCATATCTCCCACGGTTATAAGGCAGTCAATATTCTCTTCCTTAACCCATTTGCCCACATTTTTATGGGACTCTACGGCAAAATCGCCAAGCTCCAACATATTTCCTAAAATCGCAATCTTTCGCCCGCCCTCGCCGTTTGGCTCAATAACCCCTAAAACATTGAGGCCTGAACGCATTGACGCAGGACTTGCGTTATAGCAGTCTTTGATTATGGTATATTTATCTGTTTTTATAATATTCTGTCTCATTCCGCCGGGAACAAAAGAGGAAATACCTTGAACTATCTCTTCTCCGCTCATTCCATAGTCAACCCCGACCAAGATAGCGGCTAAGGCATTATATATATGGTGGACACCCGGAACTTCGATTTCCGCCGCAAAAATCTCTCCGTCCAGAGAGAACTCAAAAACAGTTGAATCGGAGAAGCCTTTTATGTTTCTTGCAACAATGTCACATTCCTCATTCTTTATTCCGTAATATAAAAGCTCATAAGGAAGAGTTCCGCGAAGACCCCATAAAAGCGGATCGTCACCGTTTAAGATAACAGTTTCTCCTTCGTCCATTCCTTCTAAGATTTCAAGCTTTGCCTTTAAAATATTCTCCTGGCTTTTAAGATTTTCAATATGGGATATTCCTATATTCGTAATAACGGCAATATCAGGACGGACAATGTCCGTAAGTCTTGATATTTCCCCGAAACCACTCATTCCCATTTCCAGAACGCCAACCTTGTTTTCAGAGGTCATTTTGAAAACCGTAAGGGGAAGTCCGATTTCGTTATTGAAATTGCCAATAGTCTTAAAGGCGTTGAATTTATTACTGAGTACGCTGTAAATCATATCCTTTGTGCTGGTCTTTCCAACACTTCCCGTTATTGCAACAATGGGAATATCAAACCGGCTTCTGTAAAGCTTTGCAATATCACGAAGAGCCTTGTGGGTATCATCAACAACTATAACGGGATATGTTCCGTCGTTGTTGTCCCAATGCTCAACCACAGAGCAAACTGCTCCGCCCTCTGTTGCGCTTTGAACAAATTTATGCCCGTCAAAATTCTCGCCCTTTAAGGCAACAAAAACAGAGCCTTCAATAATCTGTCGGCTGTCTGTTATAACATCTTTAACTATTTCATCGCTGTCGGCATACCAAAGCATTCCGCCTGTCGCTCTTGCAACCTCGCCAAGTGTCAATCGCCATTCCATAGCCTAACTCCAATCCGCACCCCTTTTAGTGCTGTGTGTTTTCGATAAGCTTTGTAACAATCTCACGCTCATCAAACACAATTGTTCTGTCTTTTAAAATCTGGTAGGTTTCGTGACCTTTCCCTGCAAGTAATATTATATCATCTTTTTCCGCGTGGTCAAGAGCAAATTCAATGGCTTCAAAACGATTTTCAACCACTGCATAGTCGCATTTTGTTTCGTTTATGCCAACTAAAATATCCTTTATAATGTCAGACGGATTTTCGCTCCTTGGATTATCGCTTGTCACAACGCAGAAATCGGAAAGCTCTCCTGCAATTTTGCCCATAAGAGGACGCTTTGTTCTGTCTCTGTCTCCCCCACAGCCAAAGAGGGTTATAATTCTGCCTTTTGCAAAACCTCTTATGGCATTTATGATGTTTAAAAGTCCGTCAGGAGTATGAGCATAGTCGATTATAACCGTGTAAGGAGTGTTTGTTTTAACAACCTCAATTCTTCCTTTAACACCTTCCGCACTTCCGAGACCTTTTGCAATCTCCGAAAGCGGAATGCCAAGACCGATTGAGCAAGAAACAGCAGTAAGAGCATTATAAACCGAAAATTCTCCCGGAATACTAAGGCCTATCTTCTGTCTTTCTCCATTATATACTAAATCAAATTCAATTCCGTTTCCTAAGAGCTTTATATTCTCAGCAAAAACATCGGCCTTTCTTTCCTTACCGTAGGTTATAATTTTACATTCCTGCGCCTTATCTATAAGATAATCCGCAACATCCGTGTCGTTGTTTATAACTGCAACCTTGCTGAGAGAAAAGAGCTTAGATTTCGCCTCCAAATAATTCTCCATTGTTTCGTGGAAATCAAGGTGGTCCTGAGTTATATTGGTAAACGCCCCAACCGTAAAGTCGCAGGCAGAAACTCTGTTTAAGGCAAGAGAATGGGAGGAAACCTCCATAACAACATATTCCGCCTCTTCTTCAATCATTCTTGAAAGAAGTTCCATAAGTTCAGTAACATCAGGGGTTGTATGCTGGGACGGAAGAACCATATCGCCTATTAAATTCTGGTTTGTGCCAATAAGTCCAACCTTTTTCCCATAGCTTTCAAGGATTGACTTTATAAGATATGTTGTTGTGGTTTTGCCGTTTGTTCCGGTTATCCCAACAATTTTGAGCTTTTTATATGGGTGGTCATAAAAGTTTGCCGCAATTGTTGAGGTTTCCTTTCTTGAATCCTCAACAATAACTGTTGTTGCGCCGATTCCTTCGATTTCGCGCTCAGCAAGAAGAGCCACCGCCCCCTTGTCAATTGCCTGAGCCGCATAATCGTGGCCGTCCACTCTAAAACCTGGAATACAGATGAACAAATATCCCGCTTTTACCTCTCTTGAATCAAAGGTTATTCCTGAAATATTTACCTCTTCATTCCCTATAACTTTTTTAACTTTTACATCCTTTAAAAGCTCACAAAGTTTCATATCTAATCCCCCGTTAGTCCCTTACCTCCGCATAAGTGAAGTTAAGGGTTACAACCGTTCCCGCTTCAACAACCGTTCCTGCAAGAGGAAGCTGACCGCTGCAATGAGCCGCCCCTGCGGTGTTGGAAACGCCTTTTATTTTTACATTAAGTCCTAAATCTGTCAGGACTTTGTTCGCCTCAGCAGGAGACATTCCCAAAGTTCTCGGGACTGTTACCATCTGCTTTTCGTTATTTTTCTCTGTATATAATACTATGTTTGAATTCTTGGACACTTTGGCATTAGCCTTTGGCATCTGTTCAATAACATTTGTTCCGTTGCCGTATACCTTAACCTTAAAGCCTGCCTTCTCCATAGTCTCCTTCGCCTTGTCAGGAGTTCTTCCCACAACATCAGGAACCAAAATGTCGATAAACTGCATTTCTTCCTCGGTGTATTCAGGCTCAACATTGAGATATTGAAGAGTTTCGTCTAAGATATTCTTAACAACCGGAGCCGCTATAAGACCGCCGTAATAAGTGTTGCCGACAGGCGGCTGGTCAAGAATTACGAGGCAGACAACCTGCGGGTCGTCAGCAGGAGCAAAGCCTATAAAGGACGCAACATATTTACCGTTGCCTCGCGGCTGTTTTTCCGATGTTCCTGTTTTCCCTGCAATTCTGTATCCTGCAAGGTAAGCGTTCTTACCGCCGCCCTCTGAAACAACGGACTCTAAGATAGTTCGCATTGTATCGCTTGTTTCCTTGGAAACAATCTGCCGAACTGTTGTTGGCTGAATATCCTCAACAACATTCATATCTTTATCAATAATCTGCTTGACAAGATGGGGTTTCATAAGCTTTCCGCCGTTGGCAACAGCCGCCGCAAGAGAAACCATTTGAAGAGGGGTTACATTAAAGCTCTGTCCGAAAGAAGATGTTGCAAGGTCGATTTCCTTGAAGTTGCTCTCTGCGTGGAAAATACCCGACTGCTCGCCCGGAAGCTCAATCCCTGTTTTTTGCAAAAAACCGAAGCCTTTAAGATATTTTATAAAGTTCTTCGTTCCCACTCTTGCGCCAATCTGGATAAAAGCAGGGTTACAGGAGTTCTGGACCGCCATCTGGAAGGTCTGGCTTCCGTGACCGTTTCGGTTAGCACAGTTTATTGTTCTGTCCGCGACCTTTATGCTTCCTCCGCAATAGAAATGGTCATTAAGACCGACGACCTTTTCTTCAAGAGCCATTGATGCAACGGCAATCTTAAAGGTCGAACCCGGCTCATAAGTATCAACAACCGCTTTGTTTCGTCTTAAAAACTGAGTTACCTCTGTAACTCTTGCGTTATATTCGTCGCCCTCTAATTCTTCCAGTTCTTCTTTTATTCCCTCATATCTTTCTTCAACAGCCTCTGTTATAGCAAAAGGCTCATTCAAATCATAGTCAGGCTTTGTTACCATTGCAAGAATTTCGCCGCTGTTGACATCCATAACAATAGCCGCCGCACCTTCTTGAAGCTGATTTTCAATTCTTGCATTTTCAAGATGTTTTTCCGCAAAATGCTGAATAGTTTCGTCAATGGTTAAAACAACACTGTCTCCGTCAACCGCTTCAACATATCTTTCATAGTTATCGGGAATTTCCATTCCTGAAACCTGGTCCGCAGTTACAATTCGTCCCGGGATACCACTTAAAACATCATTATAAACATTTTCAATTCCTTCAAGGCCCTGATTGTCCGAGCCTACAAAACCGATAACATGGGAAGCAAAATTGCCATAAGGATAATATCTCTTTGTGTCTTCCGTAAAACGGAAACCGCTCAGGTTATATTTATTTATGTATTCGCGGAATTCGTCCGCCTCTGTTTTGCCGATTTTCTTTTTTATGTACTGGAAATTGGTGTTGCTGTTTATTCGCTCTAACATTGTTTCTTCGTCTGTGCCGAAGACCTCTGATATTTTCTCCGCAATTTCCTCTACGGACTGATTTTTATTTTTTCTTACATCAGCAGGGGATATGCTTAAAGTCTCAACAGTCATATTACTTGCCATAACCTTATAGTTGCGGTCATATATATTCCCGCGCTCAGGAGTTATAAGGCTGTCAACGGTCTGCTGCTCTCTTGCCGCAATCGTAAGCTCTTCTCCTTTAACAATTTGCAGATACGCAATTCTTATTATCAATGCAAAAAAGCATAGTAACACTATGCTAAGGAATGCCATTATTCGTTTCTTTTGTTTTACAGAGCTACCCTGATTTCGCACTTTAAGCACTGCGGCTTTCCAAAGGGATAAGCCGTGTTCTCCTTTCTGTTTTACTTTCCGCTCTATACAATATATTTTGATGACCTGCTATTTATAACTTAGTCAAAGATGTTCATGGAGCCAACAAGCATACCTGATGCACCTGAAAGGGAAGGAGTTGCTTTTTCATTCTCATTCTCTGCAAGGTGAATTCCTGTATCTTCAAAGCCCATATCAATATAGAAAACCTGATACCTCTCCGGTCTTGTCATATTATATTCCTCTGTCGCCGCTCTTTGAAGCTCTTCAAGGTCTAGGTTCTTATTTATCTCTGCCTGAATTGTCTGATTTTCAGCAATTATAGAGTTGTGCTCTTTACGAAGCTTAGTTATATTGCCGTTCATTTCGTCGATAGCCACATAGCCTCTTACCATCATAAAGGATAAAATGAGAACGGCTGCAACCATAGAAAGTCCTTTGACTTTATGGACCATCATCTTCTTTTTATTAACTTTTCTTTTAAGGTTAGGTTTCTTCGCGGTAGCTTTACGCTGCAAGTCACGCTCTGGGTTGTCAAGTTTATACGCACTGCTTGTGTTATAGCTTTGATAACTCATTCTTCCCTCTCCTTTAAAGTTTTATTATCCCCCTCAGTTTTGCGCTGTGGGCTCTGTTATTATTCCTGAGTTCTTCTTCCCCTGACACGATAGGCTTCTTATTATAAAGCTTAACTATCGGCTTCTTGTTACAAACACAAACGGGGAAATTTTTGGGGCAGGTGCACCCTGAGGCTAAATCATTGAAAACAGTTTTGACTATTCTGTCTTCAAGGGAATGGAATGTTATAACGGATAAAACTCCACCCGATTTCAAAACAGAAACAAAATCTCTTATTGTCCCTTCAAGAATTTCAAGCTCACGGTTAACTTCAATTCTTATAGCCTGAAAAGTCCTCTTGGCAGGATGCTTGTCCTTTTGCCTTGCCTCTTTCGGCATTGCCTTTTTAATTATATCCGAAAGCTCAAAAGTTGTTTCAATCGGTTTCTTTTCTCTTTCGGAAACTATGGTTCTTGCTATGGCAGGGGCAAACCGCTCCTCTCCATAGGCATATATAATTCTCTTTAAGTCGCTTTCTGAATAAGTGTTAACCAGTTCGTATGCTGAAAAGGATTGTTCCTTATTCATTCGCATATCAAGACGGGCATCTTTGTTATAGCTGAATCCCCTGCTTCCCTCGTCAAGCTGATGGGAAGAAACCCCAAGGTCAAGGATTGCTCCGTCAATCTCTTCTATGTTAAGCTCTCTTAAAATCTCTTTTATATTGGAAAAGTTATTGTGAACCGCAGTGAACTTATCTTTATAGTCTTCAAGCCTTTCACTTGCCGCCGAAATAGCATCGGGGTCCTGGTCAATGCCGATAAGCCGTCCTCCGCTCATTTTCTTCAAAATAAGTTCGGAGTGTCCGCCGCCGCCCAAGGTTCCGTCAACATAAATTCCGTCTTTTACCCCAAGCATCAGAACGCTCTCATCAAGCAAAACTGAAATATGATTAAATTCCATATTAAAGCCCCAGACTTTCCATAAGTTCTTCTATTCCTTCCGGAGTGAATTCCGGACCCTCGGTCTGCTTGTCCCATGTTGCCTTGTCCCAGATTTCAGCGTGGTCGCACATACCGATAAACGCCACATCTCTTGAAATCTTCGCAAAGCCTCTGTATTCCGCAGGGAGAAGAATTCTTCCCTGAGCATCAATCTCACAATCAACTGAGTTGCTGAGTATAGCCTTTCTTAATTTGTTGGCATCTCCGCCTTTTAAAGCAAGGAGCTTCTCCATAAACTTCATCCATTCTTCCATAGAATAGATTTGGAGGCACTGCCCTCTTCCGCAGGAGAGAACAAACTGACCGCCAAGACTGTCGCGGAACTTCGCAGGCATACTTACTCTGCCTTTACCATCTACGGTATGAAAATATTTTCCGATAAGCATCCTTTAAAGCTCCTTTCCTTAATACTTGGCATTCGTGCCACTCCTATTGAAGCGGGCCAAATTTTATACCATTTCAGTGTATTTCTTCCCACTTCATACCACTTTATTAAATTTTACTATATTTTTATGGAAATTGCAAGGTTTTTTTAAAAATTTTTTGCAG
>JAZOAF010000121.1:0-1939 GCA_045595345.1 Clostridia bacterium
AAAAAGTGTAGCATACTCCATATTTTACTCCAAATACCCCCAAAAGTCAATAAGTTTTTGTAGTTTTTTGGCATACGATTCTCGGGAAAATAAAAAGGAAAAATTTCCCAATAACAGAAATTCAAAATGAGACTATTTGCAAAGGCAAAAGGAAAGGAAGGATAGATATGAAGATAAGGCTTGAATATGCCTCAGGGACTTTAATCGCCAAGATTAAGGGCGAGATTGACCATCATACTTCAAATGAATTAAGAACGGTGCTTGATAAAGAAATAATGGAAAAGAGCATTAAAAATCTTGTCCTCGATTTTGACAAAGTGACATTTATGGACAGCTCTGGAATAGGTGTTATCGTCGGGAGGTATAAAAAGATTGATGCCTTAGGGGGACAGCTAATGATAATCCGTGCAAGAGGTCAGGTGGACAAGGTGTTGGAGCTTTCGGGCATTAAAAAGATTTTAAAATGCAGAGAAGAGGTGAGCGTTAATGAATAACTATATGAGGCTTGAAATTCCCGCAAAGAGTACAAATGAGGCTTTTGCAAGAATGGCTGTGGGGGCTTTTGTCAGTCAGGCAGACCCCACCGTTGAGGAACTTTCGGATATAAAGACTGCGGTATCCGAAGGGGTTACAAATGCTATTATCCACGGCTATGAGAATATGTCGGGGGTGGTCAGCATAGTCTGTCGCATTGATGAGGATATGCTTGAAATCGTAATAACTGATTTCGGGGTAGGAATTGAGAATATTGAAAAGGCGAGAGAACCCCTTTATACCTCAAAGCCTGACGAAGAGCGGAGCGGAATGGGTTTTACGGTTATGGAAACCTTTATGGATGATTTAGTGGTTGAGTCAAAGCTTTCTGAGGGGACGAAAATTACTATGAGAAAGCGTCTTAAAAGCCGATGAGTATGGAAAAGGATTTAGAGACGCTCATAAAACTTGCCAAAGAGGGCGAGGAAGAGGCAACAGAAATTCTGGTTAAAGAGAATATGGGTCTTATCCGCAGTATCGTAAAGCGGTTTATGGGAAGAGGCTATGAAACGGAGGATTTGTTTCAGATTGGCGCAATTGGTCTTATAAAAGCCATAAGGCGTTTTGACTTAAATTATGATGTCAAGTTTTCGACCTATGCCGTTCCTATGATTATGGGAGAGATTAAAAGGTACATAAGAGACGACGGTATTATAAAGGTAAGCCGAAGCATAAAGGAGCTTTCTTATAAGGTTTCCTCGGCCCGTGAGGCTCTGATTCGGGAAACAGGAGAAGAACCGACCATTTCACAGATTGCAAAGAGAATGGGGATAAGCCCTGAGGAAGTTTCTGTCGCCATAGAGGCAACGGCAAAGCCTGACTCTCTTTATGCAACAATTGACGACGGCAGTCAGGAAGGACAAGCCTTGATTGACCGCATTGAAAACCCAACGGACTATGAAAAAGAGTCAGTTGATAAAATTCTAATTTCCTCAATGCTCAAAGAGTTTCCCGAAAGGGAGCAGAAAATTATAATTCTGCGGTATTTCCGTCGGAAAACCCAAGGGGAGATAGCCAAAATGATTGGAATTTCTCAGGTACAGGTGTCAAGAATTGAGAAAAAAGTGCTCCTCAAAATGCGGGAGCGGTTGAAAGATGGTGTCAATATATAAATAAAATTGTCAAAAAATTTAAAATTTGTTCCTTTTTACTATTGCAATTTTTTGAGAAAAATTATATACTAAATAAAATAACCTAAAATTTTTTATTGAAAGGAAGAATAAAATGGCATTTTATTACAGCGAACCATCTCATACTTTTAATGAATATTTATTAGTTCCGGGATACTCATCTTCTGAATGTATGACTCAGAATGTGAGCCTTAAAACTCCTATAACAAAATTCAAGAAGGGCGAAGAGCCTGAAATCTCAATGAATATCCCTATGGTTTCGGCAATCATGCAGG
>JAZOAF010000122.1:0-7547 GCA_045595345.1 Clostridia bacterium
GGAACTTCCCCCTTAACAATTTTCTGGGCAAGGCCCTCTGCAACTGCGGTTTTACCAACGCCGGGCTCTCCGATTAAACAAGGATTATTCTTTGTTCGGCGGGATAAAATCTGGACAACTCTTTCAATAACGCTGTCTCTGCCTATAACGGGGTCAAGCTTTAAGTCCCTTGCCATATCTGTAAGGTTTCTGCCGAATTTTTCCAAGGTAGGTGTTTTGCCCATACCTCTTTTTCTTGGCTGAGGAGTTGGCTCAGACGGCGGCGGAGCTTCTCCCCCCTGCCCCTCGTTCAAGGATTTCATAATATCGCTGTAAATTTTCTGAACACTTATCCCTGAGCCTGAAATAATTTTAACGGCAAGGCTCTCGCCCTCGCGAAGAAGAGAAATAAGAATGTGTTCAGTTCCTATATAGTTGTGAGAAAGGCGCATAGCCTCGGAATAGCTTCTCTCCAAAACCGACTTTGTTCTGGGGGTAAACCCTGTTGTGATTTCCCCGATAGGAGCGCTGGTCCCTACCATAATGTCAATTTTGGCTTCTATTTTTTCGGGGGTAAGTCCGTTTGCAATCAGGACCTTTGAGGCAATTCCCTCTCCCTCGGAGGAAAGCCCCCAAAGGATATGCTCAGTTCCTATATAGTTATGCCCCATATCCTTGGCGCAGTCTTCTGAAAGAAGAAGAGCTTCCTTTGCTCTTTGTGTAAGTTTTTGTTCAAACATAGTATATCGCCATCCTTTCTTTAAGAAAAGCTTTTAAAGTTTTTCCTGAATAACCTCTGCCCTCTTTAAATCTCTGTCTGCGGGGTTTTCGATGTTATATGCCATAGACAAAGAAGAGGGGAAGATTGAATACATAATGTCGTTTATCTTTTTATGGTCTGTTTCTTTTATTATGCCCAGATTTATCCCGAGTCTAACCTGCGAAAGAAGAGATAAAGCTTCTTTTGAGGACATAATTTTGGAATATTTGAGTGTTCCGAATGCCCTTAAAACAGAGTCCTCTATTCTGAATTTGTCCGCAGAATAAATTTTCTGTTGCAGAGATTTTTCCTGAGAAATTATCTCGGTTACGATTTCTGTAAGCTTTTGCGCAGACTCCTCTTCGCTTATACCGAGAGTAATCTGGTTTGAAATCTGATAAATGTTGCCAAAGCTCTGACTTCCCTCTCCGAAAAGCCCTCTTACTGCAATTCCCATTTTGGAAAGGGAACGGGCAAGACCCTCGATGCGCCCCGACATCGTAAAGCCGGGGAGATGCGCCATAACGGATAGACGGAGACCCGTTCCCACATTCGTGGGGCAACAGGTTAAATAGCCTAAATTTTCCGAAAAGGCATAATCAAGAGTGCTTTCAATAATATCATCTGCCTCCATAGCGGCTTTTAAACACTCGGAGATTGCAAGGCCTTCGTGCATCGCCTGAATTCTTATATGGTCCTCTTCCAAAAGCATAATTGAAAGACGCTCGTCGCCTGATAAAACAAGACCTCGCATAATTTTATCGTCCGCCATAACAGGACTTATAAGATGCCTTTCGCAGAGGGCGGTCTTTTCGGTTCGATTCATTTTGGAAAGGTCAAAAAAGGTGGTGTTCGGAATTTTCAAAACTCCGTCCTTTAAAGTGTTTAAAAGGGTTTCCTGCGTGGCTTTATCCGTCCTCTGAGGGAAAGGAAAACCGCTTATGTTACGGGCAAGTCTTGCTCTTGTTGAGAGAATAATTTCTCCCATATTGCCGAAGCTTTTATACCACATTATTTCTCCCCTCCTTTGTTAAGCTCGCGTATCTGGTCCCGAAGCTCCGCCGCCTTTTCAAATTCCTGATTTAAGACAGCGGCGTCAAGCTCTGCTTGAAGCTTTTTAATCTTAGTCTGGGTGCTGATTTTCTCGCCGCTTCGCTTAGGAATTTTCCCCTTGTGTGAGGCTTCCCCGTGAATCTGGCGGAGAGGTTTTAAAAGCGCCCCCTTAAAATCTTCATAGCATTTACTGCATCCCAGCCTGCCGTTTTTCATAAATTCAGAAAGGGTCATACCGCACCCTGAGCACATAGCAGAAGATTTTTGAGTGAGACCCAGGGGCTTTCCTAAAAAGCCTCCGAAAAATTCGTCAAAGTCGGTATCAAAAGCGACTTTGAACTCTCCTGCCTCTGCGGCACATTTATCGCATAAGAAATATTCTGTTTTCTTTCCGTTTACAATTTTTTGAATATGAGTGTTTGCTTCTCGTTCATTACATCTTTGACATTTCATAATTTTTCCTCCTATAAAATGTTGACAAGTATGTTTTTAAGTATCTTCGCCCGAACAAAATCTCTCTCAGGCGGATTGATTGCTATTGCGTTGTCCCGAAGTGCCGCAATAATTATCTTTCCCTCTCTCTGAGAAATAATATCAAGCTCATAAATATTCTGAATAATTGCTGTGGCGTCTGTCTGGGAAATATAGTCTCCGACACAAGAGAGGACTTTTTTAAGATAGTTCTCCTCGTCGTCTAAAACAGCACGGGTTATCTTGATATATCCCCCGCCACCTCGTCTGCTCTCTACAATATAACCCCTTTCGGGCGAAAATCTTGTAGAAATAACATAGTTAATTTGGGACGGAACGCAGTTAAAACGCATTGCAAGTTCGTTTCTTTGAAGCTCTGCCATGCCGTTTTCCGCCTCTATCATTTCCTTTATAAATTCCTCTATTAAATTGCTTAATTTCATTTTAAACACTCCTGCTTTTTGACTTTGACTTTCTTTGACCTTAACTTAATTATAACACGAATTGAGGAAATGTCAATATTTTTCCAAAAATTTTTCCAAAAAGGGAGAAAAAAGGAGGAAATTTTTTGGAAAATAAAGGTCGGAAATTTAAGGAAATTCCTTGACTTAGATGGGGTTTCTTGGTATAATCTAAAATGATGAATTATGCGAAAGCTAAGTTTAAAGTGAAGGTGAAATTCTTATGCAGAAACTAGGATTAAACGAAATTCGTGAAAAATATCTTGCATTTTTTGAGACAAAGGAGCATTTAAGACTTCCGTCTTTCCCTCTTGTTCCTCAAAACGATGCAAGCTTGCTTTTGATTAATGCGGGCATGGCACCCTTAAAGCCATACTTTTTAGGGAAGGAAGTTCCGCCGAAAAGCAGAGTAACAACCTGCCAGAAGTGTATCAGAACACCTGATATTGAAAGAGTTGGTAAAACCGCAAGACACGGCACATTCTTTGAAATGCTTGGCAACTTCTCTTTCGGGGACTATTTTAAGCATGAGGCAACGAAATGGGCTTGGGAATGGATAACAAAGGTTATGGAAATCCCTGTTGACCGCCTTTGGGTCAGTGTTTATGAGGAAGATGCTGAGACTGTTGAAATCTGGACCAAGGAAGTCGGAGTTAGTCCTGACAGAATAGTTTACCTCGGCAAAGAGGACAACTTCTGGGAAATCGGAACAGGCCCCTGCGGACCTTGCTCTGAAATATATTTTGACCGCGGGGAAGAATTTGGCTGCGGAAGTCCTGACTGTGCTGTTGGCTGTGAATGTGACCGCTTTGTTGAATTCTGGAACCTTGTTTTCACTCAGTTTGACAAAGACGATAAAGGAAACTATAACCGTCTTGCAAAACCGAACATTGATACAGGTATGGGCTTAGAGCGAATTGCCTGCATTATGCAGGGCGTAACTTCAATTTTTGAGGTTGACACAATCCGCAAGGTTTTGGACCACGCTATAAAAATTTCAGGAAAAGATTACGGCAAGGACGAGGCAACAGATGTTTCCCTCCGTGTTATAACCGACCATATAAGAAGCACAGTGTTTTTAGTGTCTGACGGCGTTCTTCCGTCAAACGAGGGCAGAGGCTATGTTTTAAGAAGACTCCTCCGCCGTGCTGCAAGACACGGAAGACTTTTAGGAATTGAAGGCTCCTTCCTCTATAAAATTGCAAAGACAGTTGTAGAGGAGTCAAAGGGCGCATATCCTGAGCTTATCGAAAAGTTTGATTATATCGAAAAGGTTATCAAGAATGAGGAAGAGCGTTTTGCTGAAACAATCGACCAGGGCCTTGTAATCTTAAACGACTATATCAGTGAGGCGGAAAATAAAACTTTAAGCGGCGAAAAAGCGTTCAAGCTTTACGACACTTATGGTTTCCCAATCGACCTTACAAAGGAAATCGCCGAAGAAAAGGGTGTTAAGGTTGACGAAGACGGCTTTACTGCTTTTATGAATGAGCAGAAAGAACGCGCAAGAAAAGCAAGAGGCGATATGGAAGACGCCGCTTGGGAAGAAGACATCTTCGCAGGAATTAAAGTTTCCACAGTTTTTGACGGATACTTAAATGATGAGCTTAATGCAAAAATTCTTGGCATCGGCAAGGATAATGTTTTGGTTGAAAGCGCAAAGGCAGGAGACGAGATTACGGTTGTCCTTGACAAAACTGCATTCTATGCTGAAAGCGGCGGTCAGGTTGGCGACAGCGGTGTTATCGAAGGCGATGGATTTACAATCGAAATTGTTGATGTTAAAAAGCAGAACGGCAAGTTTTTGCATAAAGGTATTGTTAAAGAGGGAACAGTTAAAACTGGCACAGAGGCTGCAACAAAGATAGCAACTTGCAGAAGAAATGCAATAAGAAGAAATCACACAGCGGCGCATCTTCTTCAAGCGGCTCTTAAAAACGCTCTCGGAAACCATGTTGCTCAGGCAGGCTCTTATGTTTCTCCTGACAGAGTAAGATTTGACTTCTCTCATTTTTCTGCTATGACCGAAGAGGAATTAAAAGCCGTTGAAACAGAAGTTAATATGGCAATACTTTCCTGCACAGAGGTTGAAAATTTTGAAGCTCCTATGGAAGAAGCTAAAAAGCTCGGCGCAACAGCTCTCTTCGGCGAGAAATACGGCGAAACTGTAAGAGTTGTAAGAATAGGGGATTACAGCATTGAATTCTGCGGCGGAACACACGCTAAGAATACAGGAAACTTAGGTCTCTTTAAGATTATTTCCGAAAGCGGTGTAGCGGCAGGAGTAAGACGAATTGAAGCTACAACCGGCTTTGGCGTTTTAGGACTTTTGGAAAATGCTGAAATAACAGCAAAGGAAACTGCAAAGGCTCTTAAAACAAGCCCTGCTGATATTGCTGTAAAGGCTCAGAGCTTAACCGATGAGCTTAAAGAAGCAAGAAGAGAAATCGAATCCTTAAAGAGCAAGATGGCTCAGGGCGGAATTGATGATATTTTAAATTCAGCCGAAGAGGTTAAAGGCATTAAGGTTATCGCTTCTAAGATGGCTGACGGTCTTGATATGAACGCTCTTAGAACTGTTGGGGATAACCTTAAACAGAAGACTGAGTGCGGAGTAATCGTTCTTGCGTCAAACGACAACGGAAAGGTTAATATTATTGCAATGGCAACACCATCTGCTATGGAAAAGGGTGCTCATGCCGGAAATATCGTCCGCGAAGTTGCAAAGGTTTGCGGCGGCGGCGGCGGCGGAAAGCCGGACAGCGCTCAGGCAGGCGGAAAAGACGCATCTAAGATTGAGGATGCTCTCAATATAGTAAAAGACTTAATTTAAAAAGGACGGCGAGGAAAATGAACTATAATTTTGATGAAAGTTGCTTGTTTTGTAAGATAATCAAAGGGGAAATTCCGTCAAGCAAGGTTTATGAAACGGAAACTGTTTATGCTTTCCGCGATATTGAACCTCAGGCACCCCAGCACATAATCATTGTTCCTAAAAATCATATAGTATCCGCTAATGAAGTAAACGAGGAAAATGCAGAAGTAATCGGTGACATCTTTGTTGCCGCTGCTCATATTGCAAAAATCGAAGGCTTTGCGGACAATGGATACAGAATAGTTAATAACTGCGGAAACGACGGCGGACAGACGGTTGGACATATCCATTTCCATCTTCTCGCAGGAAGAAATCTTCAATGGCCTCCGGGCTAAAATAAAAACAAACAGGGAATAGAGGCTCTGCCTCTATTCCCTATGATTATTTAAGAAAAGAGGTGAAAGGTTTTGTTTATTGCAGACGAATATGATGTTGTTGTAGTTGGGGCAGGCCACGCAGGTGCGGAAGCGGCTCTCTCTTCGGCAAGGCTTGGGGCAAAGACTTGTCTTTTTTCCATAAGTCTTGACGGGGTTGCCAATATGCCCTGTAACCCAAGCATTGGCGGAACGGCAAAAGGGCATCTGGTAAGAGAGATTGACGCCCTCGGCGGCGAGATGGGAAAGGTTGCAGACAAAACCTTTATCCAGTCAAGAATTTTAAATCGCGGAAAAGGCCCTGCGGTCTATTCTCTCCGCGCCCAGATTGACAGAAATAAATATAAAGAGGTTATGAAGCACACAATCGAGATGCAGGAAAACCTTGATTTAAGACAGGGCGAAATCGTAAAGGTTGAGCTTGATGAAAATAGAGCAGTTAAAGCGGTTTATACCCGCACGGGAGCTTGTTTTCTGTGCAAAGCGGTTATTGTCTGCACGGGTACATACTTAAAATCAAGAATTATAATCGGCGACTTTTCTCAGGAAAGCGGTCCTGACGGGGTTTTCCCCGCAACAGAGCTTTCAAAAAGTCTTATAGATATTGGGGTTGAGCTTGTTCGTTTTAAAACGGGAACTCCTCAGAGAGTTGCAAAAAGTTCTATTGATTTTTCTGTTCTTGAAGTTCAGTATGGGGACGAGAAAATAACCCCATTCTCCTTTGAAACCGAGGAAGAGCTTGAAAACCAGACCGTATGCCATATAACCTATACAAACGAGGAAACCCACAAAGTTATCCTTGATAATATCCACCGTTCTCCTCTTTATGGCGGAGATATTAAGGGAATAGGGCCAAGATATTGCCCTTCCATTGAGGATAAAATCGTCCGATTTAAAGATAAGGAAAGACATCAGCTTTTCGTTGAGCCGATGGGTCTTAACACAGACGAAATGTATATTCAGGGCTTTTCAAGCAGTCTCCCTGAGGATGTTCAGCTTAAAATGCTCAGAACTCTTCCTGGGTTTGAAAATGCCAAGGTAATGAGAAACGCCTATGCCATTGAATATGACTGTGCAAACCCTCTCCAACTTAAACCAACATTGGAGTTTAAAGAGATAAAGGGTCTTTTCGGCGCCGGTCAGTTCAACGGAACATCAGGTTATGAAGAGGCGGCGGCACAAGGCCTTATTGCAGGTATAAACGCTGTCCGCTCATTAAAAGGTCAGGAGCCTTTTATACTTGACCGATGCGAAGCATACATCGGAACGCTTATTGACGATTTGGTTACAAAAGGCACAAACGAGCCATATCGAATGATGACCTCCCGCTCGGAATACCGTCTTTTATTAAGACAGGATAATGCAGATTTAAGACTTCTTGAAAAAGGCTATGAAATCGGCCTGATTTCCAAAGAGAGATATGAGAAATTCTTAAATAAAAAGGCACAGATTGAGGCGGAGAGAGAAAGACTTGAAGGAATAACCTTCCCGCCATCTGCCGAGGTTAACAAATATCTGGTGTCAAGAGGAAGCACTCCGATTTCAACGGGAGTTAAAGCTTCGGATATATTAAA
>JAZOAF010000123.1:0-11199 GCA_045595345.1 Clostridia bacterium
TACAAGACCCTCGTTATACATATAGCTTAAAATATCTCTTGCCCAGTTTGTGGTCGTATCAACAAATGGGTTTTCATAGACTAAGTCTTCGTTATGGCTAAGACTTAAAACAGAGGTATAGCCTAAATCGTTGATGGCAACGAGGCGTATTTTCTTGGTGTTTTCAGGAAGAACAGCAGTAAATTCTCCGTTTTCATAGTCAAAATCAAGCTCGTCTCCGTCTGCCATAATGGAGAGATTATCCTTTTGTACTTCAAGGTTATATTCGTTTGAGAGAGCGCCGTAGATGGCGTCTTCGCTTATTTCTGCCTCTATAACGGAGTATAAAAGCTCTTCGTTTTCATTTCCGTCAGGGAGAACAAAAACCTTGATTTCCTTTGAAGTTTTTCCTACCGAAACGGTTATAACTCCGCTTGCACCAATTGAGTTTGAAGCGGTGAAAATTCCGTCTTTGTCAATTGTGCCTATATCCCCTGAAACTTCCCAGGTAAAGCAATCATCCTCGGAAATAACTTCGTTATGATTATAAAAAGGCCAAGCGGACAGGTTCATTTCCCCGTTTCTCTTGATTTTAAGAGTGTCAATGGTTTTTCCGCTGTCGTCTTTAATCGTAATATCGTCAGGCTCTTTTATGCAGACAACTGTGCGCTGAGCAGTCACGCCTTTGTATTCGGCTTCGACTGCTATTGTTTCTGCCGTTTTTGCAGAGAAAAAGCCGTTTTTGCTTATAGTGCTTTTCGCCCCTTTTTCAAGAGAGAAAGAAACCTTATCCGAAACATCCATAGCATAGTAAGAAGTATCAGATGCTTTGGCGGAAAAGTCCATGCTTGCTCCTGCCATAATATAAGGAACTCTTGCAGGGTAAATCATAAGGTTTGCAATTTTCCCTGTTTTCTCTAAATTATTTCTAAGGAAAATATTGGTTGAAACTTTTCTTCCGCCCTTGTCTGACGGAGTGTTTAAAACTGAAACTCCTTCGTCTCCGGGAAGTCTTCCCACAATGGTTGTTGAGCCACCGCCGTCAAGGTTTATTGCCTCAACGCATCCAAGCTCCTTCATTCTCTGGGCAAGGGTTTTAAGCTGAACACCATAGCTGTATCCACTCTGCCTGCCGTCAATTGTATAGAAGACAACATCGCCGTTTTCCTTTATACCAAAGGCTGTCCGAGGGTGCGCCCCGGCAGAGAGATTAGGGGTAACAACCCCTCCTGAGAGGATATATTCTCCTGTTGAGCCCATACCGATTATGGCGGTTTCCCATCTTGGCTCGGTTGGTGCAGAAATTGAAATTTCAATTTCCTCGCCAACTGCAATATCGGCTATATCGTTAAACTGAGGAGCGTTAACATCCAATGTCAGAACCAATGCCCCCTCAGGAATTGCAATTGAGCCGTCATAACACTGGGCATAGCTGACAGTTCCCTTAACTGTCTCCCCGATTTTAAGCTGGTCCGTTTCTGCCTCAATTATAATGTCAAGGCCAAGGGTTGTGCCGTGGGTTTCATTTGAAAATTTACTGTTTAAAAGGTAAATGGAATAAGGCTGACGATATTTATTGATGCACTCAATATTCATTGCCCGCCCGTCAGCACGGGTAAGAACGGCCTCAATATAACATTCTCCCGTAAAGGCGTTTCCCTCTTCGTCAAAGCCAAAGCCGTAGGTGGCAGAGCCGTCCTTGCTTATAACTTCGCCATTTTCGATAAGGTTGCTCATTGGAACACCTGTCTCAAAAGAAAAATAGTCAGCATTAACCCCTGCTATAATATCCTCGCCCTTTTCTAAAAGGCGGTCGGCGCTGTCTTTTGTTCTGGTCAGATTGCCGTAAAGCTTATCTCCATAGCCAAAGATTGGGGTGGTGTCAGGGTTTGGAGAGTATGTAATATAGTTCTCCGTTTGAAGACCCACTCCGCTCTGGTCGCTTAAATAGGTATTATTATAAAATTTCGTTTCTGCTCCTAAACTTGCCGAATATCCGTTAACATAAGTGCTACCCAGAACTGACGCAAAGGCAGAAGAGGATAAAATGGCAAAAGATAAAAGTAGAGAAATTGGTTTTGATATTTTCAAATTCATCAACTCGTTTCAAAGAAAAAGTCCGGCTTACGGCGGTGCTCCTTAGGGATGAATCGCCCCAAAAACACGATTTCGGCACATAACTGTGTTAAAAATACTCACAATCCGTCAAGGATTCTTCGGATTTTCGCCTTGTTCTGCACTTGAAATCGAGATTTTTGTGGTGCAAAGCAGTTTTGGGTTAGTGATTTGTTGTCTCAGATAAGTCAAAAAATGCAGGCATACTGGCGTATGTCTGTATTTTTTTGCGCACTAACAGCGAAAAATAACAAGCCAAAACCGATTTACCACTAAGGAGTACCGCCGGTACTGCCGAACTTTATTATAGCATATTTTTTAATTAATGTAAACCTGAAAAAATATGAAATTTTAATGAATTAAACTCTGACAAACTCTTCAAAAGTATCCTCGTAAGGAACTGCCATAAAAGAAATAACTTTCTGTGGGCATTTCTCAGCACACATACCGCAGTTAGCACATTTTTCAGGGTCAATTTTGGCAAGGTTATTTTCAATTGTGATAGCCTCTGCCAGACAGTTTTTAGCACAGATTCCGCATCCGATACAGCCGGTTGAGCAAACGGCACGGACTTTTTTGCCCTTGTCCTTTGAACTGCAAGTAACTGCATAGGAAACATCGGCGCGAACAAGCTCAATTATATGCTTAGGGCACTCAACCACGCACTGTCCGCAAGCTCCGCACTTGTCTTTGTCAATAACGGCAACACCGTTTTGAATAGAGATTGCGTCGTTTGAACAAGCCTTTATACAAGAGCCAAGACCGATACAGCCGTAAGAACAAAGCTTTGGCCCACCACCAAGCTTCATTGCGCTGTGACAGTCCATTTCTCCGCTGTAAATATATTTTGTCTTTGCGCAGTCCTTTGTTCCGCTGCACATAACACGGGCAACCATAGGAACGACATCGAGAGCGTCAACCCCCATAATCTCTGCAATTTTAGCAGCCACCGCTGAACCGCCTGAGGGACAGCAGTTTGTTTTGGCTTCTCCCTTGACTATTGCCTCTGCATAAGCGGCACAGCCTGCAAAGCCGCAGCCGCCGCAGTTTGCCCCCGGGAGAACCTCTGTTATTTTTGGAATTCTCTCGTCAACCTTAACGGCAAAGGCCTTTGCGGCAACAGCTAAAAGTACGCCGAAAACCAGCCCCATTCCGCCGATAAGAATGACCGGAAAAAGTATATCCATCATAGAATTTCATAGCCTTTCTGCCCAAACAGATTATAAGAAATTTCTTACCTCGGGCGAATAAAACTTAAAATGAAAGCCCCGAAAAGCCCATAAATGCAACGGATAAAAGTCCGGCAGTTATGAGAGTTATAGGCATCCCTTTAAGAAAATCAGGGATGTTTGAGCTTTCAAGCCTCTCTCTTACACCAGCTAAGAGAATGATTGCAAGAGTAAAACCAAGACCTGCCGTTGCCCCGTAAACCAAGGACTCGATAAAGCCAAGCTTTTTGGTTACATTAAGGAGGGCAACGCCCAGAACAGCACAGTTTGTGGTTATAAGAGGGAGATAAATTCCCAAAGACTGATAAAGGGCAGGTATTGATTTTTTAAGGAACATTTCAACGAACTGCACCAGAACAGCAATAACCAGAATAAAAGCAATAGTCCTCATATAAGCTATGCCAAGGAGGTTTAAAAGAAGGTTGACGAAATAGGTAAGACCTGACGCACATGCCATAACGAAGACAACCGCAAGTCCCATTCCCGTTGCAGTTTCAACCTTTTTCGAAACACCGAGGAAAGGACAAATGCCCATAAACTGTACTAAAACGAAGTTTTCAATTAAGATAGCACCGATTGAAAGGGTTAAAAGATTAGAAAGCATCTTCCTGACCTCCTTTTTTCTTTGCAGAAATAATATTTATAACTGCAAGGATAATGCCTAAGGTGAAGAATGCACCCGGCGCCATAATCATAATGCTCATTCCGCTTCCGCCGAGGATAGGTAAACCAAAGAGGGAACCTGCACCTAAAAGTTCACGGATAGTTGCGATAATCATAAGCGCTCCCGTAAATCCAAGGCCCATTCCGAATCCATCAAGGACAGAAGGAAGGAAGCCGTTTTTAGAAGCGAAAGCCTCTGCTCTTCCAAGGATAATACAGTTAACAACTATAAGAGGAATATACATTCCAAGTGATTGAGCAAGGGCAGGGAAATATGCGTTCATAAGCATTTCAACAATTGTAACAAAGCCTGCGATAATAACAATATAACCTGCAATACGAACAGTTTCAGGAACGAATTTTCTAAGTAAAGAAATAAAAATGTTGGAGCAGATAAGAACAAAGGTTGTTGCAAGACCCATACCCATAGCGTCAATAACGCCTGTTGTAACCGCTAGTGTCGGGCACATTCCCAAAAGAAGAACGAAGGTTGGGTTTTCTTTAAAAAGACCGTTTAAAAAGGTTTCTTTTTTAGTCATTACTCTTCATCCTCCTTTATAACAGGGGTAGGCTCATCCTTGCGGTTTTCCAAAGCCGCGTCAAGCTCTGCGTTGCTCTGGTCAACCTTTTCCTCAGTAACCTGTTTGATTTCTTCTGCCGCCGCAGCGGTTTTTTCGGAAGTTGCTTTAATAACTTCAATGGACGCATTTACGCAGGCTGTAACAGCCTTTGAAGTGATGGTGGCACTGCTTATAGCGGAGATTTGCTTATCCCCTTTTGCTTCTCCTTTAACAACTTCTATATTATCGCCTTTACCGATAAACTGGTCTAAAAAGGCAGGCTTTTTTGCGTTTGCCCCAAGACCTGGGGTTTCAGAGAAAGGACTTGAAATTATAACCTTGTTTACTTTATAAGAGGGGTCAATACCAACCATAACGCAGACATCTCCGCCATAACCTTTTGAAGAAGTTGCAGTAACAACATAGCCTTTAAGGTCTGTTGCTTCTGCGTCGGCATAGCCAACATTGATAGAGTTTATGGTAACGGTTTCGTCCTCAAAGCTTCCCGGGTCAATCTGCTTGAATTCCTTTGCAAGCGGAAGAACCTCTCTTAAAGAATCCTGAAAGGCTTTTTGATTGTTTGCCTCTGTAATTGGCGCTGTAATCTTATAAGCAAAAGCTAAGAATACAGCTGTTACGGAAGTTATAATAAATAGTCGGAGTGCAACAGTAAATTTACTCATTTGCTTTTACCTCCTTAACTTTTCCAAAGATATTTGGTCTTATATATTTGTCAATAAGAGGAGTAGCAACATTCATAAGAAGGATTGCATAGGTTGCGCCCTCGGGGTAACCTCCCCATTTTCTGATAACAAAAGTTATTAAACCACAGCCAACACCAAAGAGAATCTGCCCCTTTTTTGTGGTTGGGGTTGTGGTGTAGTCTGTTGCCATAAAGAAAGCACCAAGCATAACACCCCCTGATAAAATATGGAAAAGGCCGTTATCTCCGCCTATAATTCCAAGAACAAAAAGGGTTACAAGGAAAGAAAGAGGAGTTCTTAACGAAATAACCTTTTTATAAACCAAGAAAGCTGCGCCGATTAAAATGGCAAGGGCAGAAGTCTCGCCCATTGAGCCTCCGATATTTCCGACAAACATCTGCCAGAGGGAAGGAAGGTCGCTTCCGCCCTCTTTTAAAATGGCAAGAGGAGTTGCAGAGGTAAGTACATCCGCATTGGCGAAAATATGTACTGCCTCCCCAGGTTCAACAAAGGTTGTCATTGCTCCTCCCCAGGATGCGAGGAGAAAAGCACGGGCAGCAAGAGCGGGGTTCATAAAGTTATGACCGATTCCGCCGAAAAATTGCTTAACAATTATAATTGCAAATAATGAACCGATGATTGCCATATAAAAAGGAAGGGTTACCGGCACATTAAGAGCAAGCAAAAGACCTGTAACTACTGCGCTGAGGTCGGCAATAGTCTGAGGCTTCTTTAAAATCTTATTCCACAAATACTCAAACAAAACGCATGAGAAACAGCATACAAAAGCAAGAAGAAGAGCTCTTGCTCCAAAGACGATGGTTCCTGCAATAAGGGATGGGATGAGCGCCAGAATAACATATCCCATAACATGGCTTATCGAAACCGGAGAAATCATATGAGGAGCTTGTGAAACAATAAGTTCGTTTTCGTAGTTTTTCATATCTTTTCCTCCTTAACCCATATTGCGAAGTCTCAGCCTCGCTGTTTTTATGCTCTGAGACGGATTGTTTGCACCAGGACAAACATACGAACAAGATCCGCACTCAATACAAGCGTTTATGTCAAGCTCTTTCATTCTGTCAAAGTCCCCTGCCACAATCGCCTCTTTTAAGAAGAGAGGCGAAAGACCCATAGGACAAGCGGAAACACATTTTCCGCAGCGGACACATACTCCTTCGTGGCGAAGAAGCGTGCTGCGCTTTGAAAGAGCAACGATACCTGATGAACCCTTAACAACGGGAACATCAAGATTAGGAACGGCAATACCCATCATAGGTCCGCCCATAATAACTTTTTTAGGCTGAGCTTTAAGTCCTCCCAGATATTCAATAACATCTCCCATAGGAGTTCCGATTCTAACTCTTGCATTGGTCGGATTTTTGATGCAATCTCCCGTAACCGTAACAATTCTTGAAATGAGAGGCATTCCGTAAACAACGGCTCTCGCGATAGCGGCGCAGGTATCAATGTTGTTTACAACGCATCCCACATCCAAAGGGAGTTTGCCAACGGGAACAACCCGACCCGTGATTGCATTTATAAGATGCTTTTCACTTCCCTGAGGATACTTGACTTTAAGAGGAACGATTTCAATTTCGCAATCGTTTTCCATCTTGGCATAGTTGGTTAAAAGCTCGATTGCGTCGGCTTTGTTTTCCTCGACGCCAATATAGCCTTTTTTAAGGCCGAAAATTTTAAGCATAATTTTAAGACCTGTCAGAACCTCTTTCGGGGTTTCAAGCATAGCACGGTGGTCAGATGTAAGACATGGCTCACATTCAGCACCGTTTATGATAACCGTGTCAATGGTCTTTCCCTCAGGAGGAGAAAGCTTAATATGAGTCGGGAATGTTGCCCCGCCCATACCAACAATTCCTGCCTCACGGACCATATCCACAAGCTCAGCAGGAGTGAAATCTTTAAAGTTTCTCGGCTCAGCCTCAAACTCGTTCATATCCTGCTCATCGTTTTCGATAACGACAGAGTTTATCATAAGACCGAAATGATTCATTCTCTCTTCAATTGCAATAACCTTTCCTGAAACGGAAGAGTGGACATTTGCGGAAACAAATCCGCTCGCCTCTGCAATTTTCTGTCCTGCAAGAACTGTGTCGCCCACCTGAACGCAAGGAGTTGCAGGCGCCCCGAGGTGCTGAGACATAGGGAAAACAAGCGTCTTCGGAGCGGGGATATCAACAATAGGAAGCCTGTTTGTAAGGTCCTTCATAGCGTCAGGATGAGCACCGCCCTTAAAGGTCTTAGTCTCTCTTTCGGGAACTAATATTTTAAGGTTTTCTAAAAAGGGTATGTTCATAAAATCAATCCTTTTTCCTTTCAAAATTTGCTTAATACACATATATAAACATTATAGCATACAAGCACTCAAAATGCAAATTAATTAATTTTTTGTCAATTTCCCAAATTTTGACATATATTTCTGAGGAGATAGCATATAATAGGAGGCAAGAAACACGGAAAGAGGGAGAAAAAATGCCAAAGACAGAGGTTACCACCTATGAAAGAATATGTATGAGTCCGCCAAAAAAGAAGATTACGATTGAGAAAAAGGATATAATCGAAAGAGTTGGCGGAATTTTTATGGCGGCGTCGTCTCCTTATTTTGGAATTGCGCCTTTCGGACTTGGGTTTATGACCCTTGAAAGACGGCTTTCCTTAAAAGCTCTGATAAGCGCAGTATCTATATTCTTAGGAAGCCTTTTAATGTGGGACAAGCTTTTAATTGTCCGTTATGCTATGGCAACGGTTATTTATCTTATGGCGCTTTTTGTTCTGGAAAAGGATGTAAGTCTGAATTGCAAAACCGCTCCCATAGTTATGAGCTCATCCCTTGCACTTGTTGATATTGCCATTGGTTACATAAGGGGATACAGCTTTATATGGGCGCTTAACCTTGTCTATGAGATAACGGGGATTTTCCTTGGAAGCTATGCAATGGAAAAAGGAAAAAATGTTATAAGGAGCAAAAGACTTTTTTCGAGAAACCTGACGGGAGACGAAAAAGTTTCATTAATATTTATAGGGGCGCTGTTATTTTTAAGCGTAAAAAACTTTGATTTCATAGACGGATTTTCTCTGGCAAACGCCCTTGCGGGAGTTTTAATTTTGGGGGCGGCAAGAAGTCTGGGTGCAACGCAGACAGCGGCTCTCGGTCTGGTTCTTGGTATGCTCTGCGGGATTGAGACAGACTATTTTCTGCCCTTTATGGGAGCGTTTGGATTTTGCTCCTTATGTACGGGAGTTGTAGCGAAAAAGGGAAAGGTCTGGGCGGTAATTTCACTCCTCATTGCAGACGCCATCGTCATTGTCTATGTCAACGGCGCTATGCGGGATATGCTCAGCATCTATGAAATAATCGTGGCTGCGGCAGCCTTTTCGGCTGTTCCAGATAAGGCTTATGACAGATTCGGCAGACTCTTCAAAATCAAAAACCCCGATTCTGCAACCATAAGAAAGATTAAAGGAAGCCTGATTTTAAGGCTCAAAGCGGTGTCTACATCATTTTCGTCTTTGGGGGAAACAATGTCAAAGCTTTCTAAAAACGAAGAGGAGGAATTGGGGGAGGATATTGCGGTGGTCTTTGACAAAACCGCCGAGAAAGTCTGTGCCAAATGCCAGAGAGGCGGTCTCTGCTGGGGACGGGAATTTAACTCCACCTACCGAAGCTTTTTAAAGCTTATGGAAAGCATCGACCAGAGCGGAGAGGTTAACGAAGAGCAGGTCAATGACGCCTTTTATAATAAATGTAAAAATGTTTCTTCTTTGACGGGAACTCTTAATAATCAGCTCAGTATATACCGCCTGAACCACTCTTGGCAGAAAAGGATAGGAGAAAGTCAGCTTGCGGTTTATCAGCAGATTGCAGGGGTTTCCAAAATCATAAACGAGCTTGCAAGAGAAATAAACGAGGATATAAATTATGACAGCCTTATGGCAAGTGAACTTAAACTGAGAATTGAAAGCAGGGGCATTAAGGTTCGGGATATCAATGTTATCAAAAACCGTGACAAGAAGATAAGAGTCGAGATGAGCATAAGACGGACCGACTTTAAAACAAGAGGAAAAGGCGTTATAAGAACCGTTGTTTCCTCGGCAATCGGAAAGGATGTCAACATTTATAAAATAAGAGAGGACGGAGACTATGTTATGATTATGATTGACGAAAGCGAAATCTTTGAAATCGAGCAAGGCTATGCAAGAGCAGGTGCTTCGGAAGAAAGCGGAGATAATTTCAGATGCTTTATGCCCGGCGGCGGAAAGTTTGTTATGACCCTGAGCGACGGAATGGGAACAGGCAAAAGAGCCTCTCTTGAAAGTCAGGCAATTGTGGAGCTTCTTGACAGCTTTCTCCGCGCAGGCTTTGACAAGCATACGGCAGTAAGACTTATAAATTCAATAATGGTTTTAAAGTCAGAGAATGATTCCTTTGCAACTCTTGATATGTGCATAATCGACTTGCATACTGGCGAGGTTGAGTTTATTAAAACGGGGGCTGAGCCAAGCTTTATCAAGCAGGGAAGAAATGTCGAAACCGTTCGGGCGGCATCTCTCCCCGTTGGACTTATGCCTGAAATGGAAGTCTCTACTTTTGCAAGAAAGGTAAAAGAGGGAGACACAATTGTTATGATAACCGACGGCGTTGAAACCAAAGAGGGCGGGGATAAATGGATAAAAGGCTTTATGGAAAGCATAAGTCCAACCTCTGCAAACGATTTGGCACAAAAGCTTTTAGACAGAGCCATAAAGGAAAGCGGCGGCAAACCCTATGACGATATGACCGTCATCTCCCTTAAAGTAAGGAAAAAATCCGCATAACAAAAAAGGCTGAGCGAAACGCTCGGCCTTTTTTGTTATAGGCTCAGGGCAGCCATATAAAATAAAAGGGCAAGCGTTATGCTTACCCTTTTTAGCTTCTTAAATGGAATTAAGCGTTCTTAATAGCTGCCTGCCGGAGTGTTAAGAAAATATGCCGGGGCATATTTTTAACGCAGGATAGGCAAAGGAGTGTTGCCGAATATGAAAGAAAACCTTTTGGTTTTCTTCTTTAATAGGCTCAGGGCAGCTTAGCAAAACAAAAAGGATGGAACAAGTCCATCCTTTTTTAGTTTACTTAAATGATTAAGCGTTCTTAATAGCTGCCTGAGCCGCTGCAAGTCTTGCAATCGGAACACGGAATGGTGAACAAGATACATAATCAAGTCCGATTTCGTGGCAGAACTCAACAGATACAGGGTCGCCGCCGTGCTCACCGCAGATACCGCAGTGCATTGTAGAACGAACTTTCTTACCCTTTTCAACAGCCATTTCCATAAGCTGACCAACACCTGTCTGGTCGAGCTTTGCAAACGGATCGTTCTCGAAGATCTTTGCATCATAGTAAGCGTCTAAGAACTTACCAGCATCGTCTCTTGAGAAGCCGTATGTCATCTGTGTTAAGTCGTTTGTACCGAAGCAGAAGAATTCAGCTTCTGTTGCAATAGCGTCAGCTGTGAGACAAGCTCTTGGAATTTCCATCATAGTACCAACTTCGTATTTGAGGTCAGTGCCAGCAGCTGCGATTTCAGCATCAGCAGTTTCAACAACAAAGTTCTTAACATACTTGAATTCTTTAAGGTCGCCTGGGAGCGGAATCATAATTTCAGGAACGAGATCCCAGTCAGGATGAGCCTTCTTAACATTGATAGCCGCACGGATAACAGCCTTTGTCTGCATCTTTGCAATTTCAGGATATGTTACAGCGAGACGGCAGCCACGGTGTCCCATCATTGGGTTGAATTCGTGGAGAGAAGCGATGATAGCCTTGATGTCAGCAACAGTCTTGCCCTGAGCATCAGCAAGGAGCTTAATGTCAGCTTCTTCTGTTGGAACGAATTCGTGAAGTGGTGGGTCTAAGAATCTGATTGTAACAGGATGTCCTTCGAGTGCTTC
>JAZOAF010000124.1:0-7680 GCA_045595345.1 Clostridia bacterium
TAACTATTGACGGTCGTACAAGCAGAAGATATTTCGATGTGAAATTCTACTTAAAGATGTGGTGATTATAAAACAGAAAGGTTGGTTAATTATGAGTAATACAGACAACGTTATTAACAGTTCAATACACAAATACGGTGATAAGTACCGTGTAGCATACAGTTATATTTCTGCCGAAACAGGCAAAAGGGTTCGTACTTGTAAAAGAGGATTCAACTTTCAAAGAGAGGCTAAGGCTTGGGCAACAAATGAGTTGCCCAAGATTATCAAGCAATTAGAAAAGGTTGAAACTCTTGACGAAAACTTGACAATGGACGAATTGATTGAGGAATATATGGAACACTTCAAATTGTGGAACAGAGATACCTCATATGACACCAAAGAAAATATTGTCAGAACTAAAATCATTCCGTTTTTTACTGGCAAAAAGGTGTATGACATTAAAAACAACGACATTCGCCAATGGCAAGATTTTTTGAAAAAGCAAAAGACGAGATATGGAAAGCCATATGCTGAAACATATTTACGAACAATCAGCAATCAGTTGTCTGCCATATTTGCCTATGCTGTTGATTATCACAACTTACCCTGCAATCCCATTCTTAACGTAAAGAGAATTGGAAAGAAAAAAGCACCAGTAACAGAATTTTGGCGTTTCGATGAATACCAGAAGTTCATCAAGAGCATTCAAGATGACCCGATGGGGTACTACGCATTTCAGGTTTTATTCTGGTGCGGTATTCGCGAGGGGGAACTTTTGGCTCTACAAAGAAAAAACGTCGATATTGAAAACAGAGTAATCAACATAGAACATTCTTTTCATAGAAGAAAGAGAAAGAACATTTTGGGAGAAACCAAAACTCCTAAAAGTGAAAGAACAGTGATTATTCCTCAATTTCTTGCAGATGAGTTGAAAGAATATTTTGACAGCATTTATGGCTTGGAAGATGATACACGCATTTTCCCGATGCTAAAAAACAATCTATACACCATTAGGGACAGAGGTTGTGCTATCAGCGGAGTAAAAAGAATTACCGTACATGGACTACGCCACAGCCACGCAAGTTTTCTAAAACGAATATTGAAAATCGACTTGGAAGAAATTGCGGAGCGTATAGGTCATGCTTCAACGGAGATGACAGAACTCTATACCCACGAGTACGGAGATGAGGGCATCGAAATTGCTAATAAGATTGATACGTTTATGGGGGTTGTTAATAATGTCAGCAAAAAATAACGACCTCAAAGGTCGTTGGAGATGTATCACTATTGGATTTAGGGTATCACCAGAAGAAGCGTATAGAATTGATATGCAGGCAAAGACATCTGGCTACACAAAGCAGGATTTTATATGTCAGCGTTTGCTCAATACAAGTATTACGGTTCGTCCTAATATCCGTATTCAAAAATATCTGGAAGATTATCTAATCGAACTTACAAACGAGCTGAAAAGGCTCGAAAAGTTTGAAGAAAACACCGATATTCTTGACAACATTACATACATCGTAGAACTCGTATCGAAAATGACACCGATGTAAAAAAATGCTCTGCCATAAAAAGCAGAGCATTTTTGCTTAATATTAAGTTTTATGAGCCAAAAACCCGTGTTGTCAAAGTGTTGTCAAAAAGCACTTTCGACACTCAAAAATCCTTTATTTTCAAGGGGTTTCAGCGTTTTTCTTACTATTCCCACTCGATAGTGCCAATTGGCTTTGGTGTAAGGTCTAAAAGAACTCTGTTAATGCCTTCAACCTCGTTTGTTATTCTGTCTGTAATCTTATGAAGAACTGCGTATGGAATTTCTTCAATTGTAGCTGTCATTGCGTCTGTTGTGTTGACAGCGCGGATGATTGCAGGCCAACCTTCATATCTCTTATCATTCTTAACGCCAACGCTCTTCATATCAGGAACAGCGATAAAATACTGCCATACAGTTTTGGAAAGACCGCAGATTTCAAATTCTTCTCTGAGTATTGCATCTGCTTCGCGGAGGGCGTGAAGTCTGTCTCTTGTTATTGCGCCGAGACAACGAACGCCAAGACCGGGGCCAGGGAATGGCTGACGGTCAACCATATTTTCAGGAAGACCTAATGCTTTACCAACAACTCTTACCTCATCTTTAAACAAGAGCTTAACAGGTTCAACAAGTTCAAGCTTCATATCCTCAGGAAGTCCGCCAACATTATGATGAGCCTTTACGCCGTCGCTTTCCAGAATATCAGGATAGATTGTTCCCTGAGCCAAAAAGTCAACATCGTCAAGCTTCTTCGCTTCTTCATTAAAGACTTCGATGAATTCTCCGCCGATAATCTTTCTCTTTCTTTCAGGTTCGGAGACATCCTTTAATAAATCCAAAAATCTGTCTGTTGCATCGATATATATAAGGTTTGCATCAAGACCGTTCTTAAATACCTCAATAACCTGTTCGCTTTCGCCTTTTCTCATAAGGCCGTGATTTACATGGACACAGATAAGCTGTTTACCGATAGCTTTAATGAGCAGCGCAGCAACAACAGAGGAGTCAACTCCGCCTGAGAGGGCGAGGAGAACTTTCTTGTCCCCAACCTGCGCTCTGATTGCGCTTATTTGCTCCTCAATAAATGCGTCCGCAAGTTCCTTTGTTGTAATTCTTACCATATCGTCAGGTCTTTTGCAAATTTCCATTTTTATCAATCCTTTCAACTTTTCCTTATTATTTTTACCAAAATTTCAATTATAATGCTTTTTTAAGAGCGTCAACTTTATCAAGTCTTTCCCATGGGAGAGAAACATCTTCTCTTCCGAAATGGCCGTAAGCCGCTGTCTGCTTATAAATCGGCTGTCTTAATTCGAGAGTCTTTATAATACCGCTCGGGCTTAAATCAAAGTTTTCATAAACAAGCTTTGAAAGAGCCTCTTCGGAGATTTTCCCTGTGCCGAATGTGTCAATTCGAAGGGATACAGGCTGAGCAACACCGATTGCATATGCGAGCTGAACTTCGCAAGATTTTGCAAGACCTGCCGCAACGATATTTTTCGCAACATATCTTGCCGCATAAGCCGCGCTTCTGTCAACTTTCGTCGGGTCCTTTCCTGAGAAAGCGCCGCCGCCGTGACGGGCATATCCGCCGTAAGTGTCAACAATAATCTTTCTTCCTGTATGACCTGAGTCTCCCTGAGGACCGCCGATTACAAATCTGCCTGTCGGGTTAATGAAAATCTTTGTTTCATCATCCATAAGCTCACTTGGGATAACAGGAGCGATAACATTTTCTTTTATTTCTTTTCTTAGAAGCTCCATATCAACTGTCTCATCATGCTGAGAAGAAACAACAACAGTATCAATTCTTTCAACCGTTCCGTCCTCTCTGTATTGAGCGGTTACCTGAGTTTTGCCGTCAGGTCTTAAATATGGCATAAGTCCGCTTTTTCTTACCTCTGTAAGCTTCATTGCCATTTTATGAGCAAGGTAAATTGCAGTCGGCATATAGGCAGGAGTTTCATCACAGGCAAAGCCGAACATCATTCCCTGGTCCCCTGCGCCGAGACCCTCTCCCTCGTTTTCGCCTTTAAATTCATAGGCTTTGTCAACGCCCATAGCGATATCCCCTGACTGTTCGTCAAGAGCTGTTATGACCGCGCAGGTGTCACAGTCAAAGCCGTACTTTGCTCTGTCATAACCAATCTCACGGACAGTTTCACGAACTAATTTCTGGATGTCAACATAAGCGCTTGTTGATACCTCGCCAACAACCATAACAAGTCCTGTTGTAACCGTAACCTCGCAGGCAACTCTTGCCATCGGGTCCTCTTTGTAAATTGCATCAAGTATTGCATCGGAAATAATATCACAGATTTTATCAGGATGCCCCTCTGTAACTGATTCCGAAGTAAAAAGCTTCTTATATTCCATTTTTACGCCTCCTCCACAGCTTTTATAATATCAGCTTGAATTTCTTCAATACTTCTGTCTGCTGAAATAATTTTTATGTTCTCGCTATCTTTAAGCTTATCAAAAACATCCAAAAAGTTTTGTCTTATCTTTTCCATTAAGGCTGTGCTCTTTTCATAAAGCTCTGCACTGCCTCGGTTTGTGTCAATTCTCTCTTTGCAGGTTTTCGGGTTTACATCAAGGAAAATGCAAAGGTCAGGCTTTATAATTTCAGGGCATTTAAGATTAATATCCATAACCCAGTCCATATCAGAAGCCGTTCCCTGATAAGCAAAAGACGAATAATAATATCTGTCACAGATAACCGTTTCCCCGTCCTCTAAATGCTTCTTTATACCGAGGTCTGGGTGAGTTATATGTTCAAGTCTGTCCGCTAAGAAAAGCGCCGCTTGAAGATACATATTTTTCTCTAAGCTTTCGGACAAAATCCGTCTTATATACGCCCCCGTCTCATAATTTTGAGGCTCGGCAGTAAGGTAAACCTTTTCGCCTTTTTCGGTAAGGTAATCCGCAAGCATTTTAAGCTGTGTGCTCTTTCCGCTTCCGTCAAGACCTTCTATAACAATAAATTTATTTCCCATAATACTCACCATTCTTTATTATACATAATTTTTTGTCTGATTGCAAGAGATTTTGCAATTTCTATTGCTTTTAAGTCTAAATTATTATATAATTATTTTAAGAAAACATAAAAAGAGGGATTTTTATGAAGAAAAAACCAAAGGAGAGGGGACTTTTCAACGAAAACCCTGATTTAATCGAAAAATGCGAAACCTGTGCCTTTGCTATTTTGCTTGAATATAGCAAGGATTGTTTATGCTCAAAATTCGGGGCGGTTTCCCCTGAATATAAATGCAAAAAATACAGAGTCAACCGTTTTTTAAGGCGTCCGCCTAAAAAGCGTGAGCTTAATTTATCAAAATTCAGTGCAGAAGATTTTTCAATAGAATAGCGGAGGGTTTCCCCTCCGCTTTTTAATTTTCAGGAAGTTCAATTCCGTCTATTTTAAGTTCGCGATAACCCTTTTCCTCTTCTAAGCATTTTCCGCAGCTGTCGCAGATTTTATTTGGGTCAAGGTCGCATTTGTCACATTCCATACAACCGATGCAGTTTCTGTCATATAAAACACACTGTTTAGCAGGCATTATTTATTCCCTCCTAATATACGGCTTACCGCTTCCATAATTCCAAGCTTTGCCGCCTCATAAACTATCCCGCCCTGCATATAGACATTATATGGCTCTGAGATGGGGGCGTCGGCGCTGAGTTCAATCGATGCGCCCTGAACGAAAGCTCCTGCCGCCATAATAACCTCGTCTTCATACCCTGGCATTGCCCAAGGGAGAGGACTTACATGGCTGTCAATTGGGGACCCGCTTTGAATCCCCTGACAAAAAGCAATAACCCTTTCCGCATTTCCAAGGCGGATTGCCTGAATTATATCTGTTCTTATTTCATCTGATTTCGGGCAGGTGTCATAGCCTAAATCTTCAAAAACAGTTGCGCAAAGAATTGCAGTTTTAATGCTTTCCCCCACGATATGAGGTGCCATAAAAAGCCCTTGGTATAAGCTTTTGTTAAAGCCAAGACTTGCTCCCACATGTTTCCCAAGACCGGGGGCGGTCAATCTGTATCCGCAAAGCTCAACATATTTTTCTTTTCCCGCTATGTATCCGCCGCTCTGGGCAAGGCTTCCGCCTGCATTTTTAATGAGTGAGCCTACAACCAAATCGGCGCCAACCTCAGTTGGCTCTCTCTTTTCAACAAATTCTCCGTAGCAGTTATCCACTATGCAAACAATATCTTCGTCAATATCCTTAACGGTTTTGATTATCTTTCCAATTTCATCAATATCAAGAGAGCTTCGCCAGTCATATCCCTTTGATCGTTGGATTAAAACAGCCTTAACCTTTTTGCTGTTAAGCTTATTTTTAATTCCCTCATAGTCAACCTTGCCGTCTTTTAAATCAACCTGGTCATATAAAACGCCGAAATCTTTAAGTGAGCCTGTCCCCTCTTCCCCTCTTATTCCTATAACCTCTTCCATTGTATCATAGGGGCTTCCCACCAGAGATACGAGGGTATCTCCGGGGCGAAGAACGGCATAGAGGCAGGTTGCAATCGCCTGAGTTCCCGAAACGATGTTATGCCTTACCATTGCACTTTCTGCGCCGAAGACATCCGCAAAGACCTCGTCAAGAGTATCTCTTCCCAAATCGTCATAGCCATAGCCTGATGTTTCCCCGAAATGAGCATAGGAAATCTTATGCTTTCTGAACGCGTTTAAAACTTTGAGCTGGTTAAAACCTGCGATTTCCTCAACTGTTTTAAAGTATTCTTTTGCCCTTTCTTCCGCTTTTTGGGTAGCTTCAACGGCAAGGGCTGAAACTCCCATTTCCTGTGTTAAAAATTCCTTTGTATCCATTTTAGTTCACCTTGTTTATATAGTTTAAAATAAGCTCTGCGGCAGATTTTATATCCGCTTTTGCTATCCCCTCATAAGCCTTTCCTTTGTCTCTTACGGGGATGCAGACACCGCCTGTTAAAGCTCCTTTTCCGCAAATTAACGGGAGGTCAAGGAAAAGATTATCCTCTGTTGCACCGATTTGAACCTTTTCTCCCCCAGCCTCAATAAGCGCTTTTCTCACTTTTTCTGTGGGGACTGCGCCTTTTTCTTTTATAATAACAACTGCACCCTCTGTGCATTTAACCTCGTCTTTTTCAGGGAGTGTGTTTACAGAGATAACGGTCTCCGTTTCATATCCCCCAAGTAAAGCCTTTAAGCCTCTTGCCGAAAATTTCTTTTGAACTGTGAATAAAAAGGCAGTATTTTTTGCACTTTTCATCACCTCAAGCATAACCATAATGGGAACATAATCTGCGATGCCATTTCCAAATATAAATTTTTCGTTTTCTTCGGTTTCGCAAAGAATAGTTGCAAATTCCCCCATTGGAACTTTCTCTTTTGCCCCGTTCTTATCTGTTTCACCAATATCAATATTAAGGTCACTGTCCTCTATATTTTCCGTTTTATCGCATCTTACAACGCCAACTGTTCCGTTTAAAAACTTGACCTTTTTACCAATAAGTGTTGAAACTGCCTTGGAATTCGGCACAGCGACTTTTATCATTCCACTATCCGTTTCGCCGATTTTCATTAAGGAAACAGAGTCAACTCCGCACTCAACTGCAAGTTTGCCTTCCCCTTTTTCGCATATAAGGTTTCCGAAAACATCTGTTTTGCACTTATACCCTTGCTTTTCGCCGAAAGCTTTTATATAGGAAATCATATTTTCTTCTCTTCCGCTTGGGGACAGAATTTCAAATATCTCCATTTATATTTCCTCCGCATTTTCAATAATCTTCTCTATAAGTTCCTTGCAGGATAAATAATCATTTTTATTCATAGCCGATACGCCAGAGTGGATATATTTGCAGGGAACGCTCAGACTTGCGGTTTTGATTCCGCCCTCGCTTATGGAAATTGCCCCTGCGTCATTTCCGCCTTTTACGGACGCTTTATACTGCCAATTTATCTTATTTTTATCTGCAATATCAGTGATTTTTGATACAAGATCGTGGTTTGCTACGCTTCCCATATCCATAATGGAAACTGCAACTCCACCGCCGAAATCGGTAACCCTTTTCTCCTCAGGGATATTTGGCATATGATTACAGCTTGTCCCCTCAACGACGATTGCAAAGTCAGGCTTTAAGCCATAGACCGCCGCCTTTGCACCGCGGAGGCC
>JAZOAF010000125.1:0-2824 GCA_045595345.1 Clostridia bacterium
ACAACGGGACTTTCGGGAAGCGTAATGGAAAACATATATAAGCTGACACTTAAAAAACGCTTCGGCGGAGAAAGTAAAACTGACGAAATCGGTCTCCCCATAACAACGGGAGGACTTGTTCTTCCTTGCGGATACAGTTCAAGGTGGAACAGATAAACGGAAGGAATAGAAAATGGACACTGTTATAAAGACACAAAATCTGAAATTTTCATACAGTGATGAGGAAACGGGGGAGGTTATCCCTGTCCTCCGCGGGATTGATTTGGAAATCCACGAGGGCGAGTTCGTGGCAATCTTAGGGCATAACGGCTCGGGAAAGTCAACCCTTGCCAAGCATTTTAATGCAATCAATACCCCCACCGAGGGCGAGGTAAGGGTTTTCGGTATGAACACAGCCGACGAAAGCCTCTTATATTCCATAAGGCAAAAAGTCGGAATGGTTTTCCAGAACCCCGATAACCAGCTTGTTGCAAGTATAGTCGAAGAGGATATCGCCTTTGCCCCTGAAAACTTAGGGGTTAAACGGGAAGAGATAGCAGAGCGAATTGACTATGCCTTAAAAGCGGTTAATATGGAGGCTTTCCGTCATCACGCTCCTCATATGCTCTCGGGCGGACAAAAGCAAAGAATTGCAATTGCAGGTGTTCTTGCAATGAAACCTGATATTATCGTATTGGACGAGCCAACCGCTATGCTTGACCCAAGAGGAAGACGGGAGATAATCAAAACTGTCAAGGACCTTAACAAAACGGAAAAAATGACGGTTGTTCTTATAACTCATTATATGGACGAAGCCGCAAGGGCGGACAGAATAGTTGTTGTTGACAAGGGAAAAATTATCCTTGACGGAACACCGAAAGAGGTATTTTCCCAGGTGGATTTGCTTAAAAAAATCGGACTTGATGTGCCACAGTCAACATATCTTGCAACGGAGCTTAAAAAAGCAGGGCTTTCTGTTCCTGAGGGAATTCTGAATGCTCAGGAGTGCAGCAGAGAAATTTTGAAATGTTTGGAAGATGAGTAAATGATTAAGCTTGAAAATGTAACATACACCTATATGGAGGGCGGACCCTTTGAAAAGACCGCCGTGCATAATATTGATTTAACCATTCCTGACGGGCAGTTTATCGGTCTTATGGGCCATACGGGAAGCGGAAAATCCACGGTTATCCAGCTTATGAACGGCCTCTTAAAGCCCACAGAGGGAAAGATAACCGTTGACGGAAGCGAGCTTTGGGCGAAGGAGACTAAAATGCGTGACATTCGCTTTAAAGTCGGACTTGTTATGCAGTACCCCGAATACCAGATTTTCGAGGAAACAGTTGAGAAAGAAATTGCATACGGCCCCAGCAACATCGGTCTTTCCGAGCAGGAAATAAAAGACAGAGTGGAAAAAGCCGCCGACCTTGTGGGAATTTCAAAGGAGCTTTTATCAAAGTCGCCTTTTGAATTATCAGGAGGGCAGAAAAGACGGGTTGCAATAGCAGGAATTATTGCTATGGAACCGAAAACTCTTATTTTGGACGAGCCAACGGCAGGTCTTGACCCGAAGGGCAGAGATGAAATTTTATATAAGATAAAAGACCTCCAAAAGAGAATGGATATAACAGTTATCTTTGTTTCTCACAGCATGGAGGATATTGCCTCGATGGCGGACAGGATTATCGTTATGAATAAAGGCAGAGTCGCAATGGAGGGAACTCCTGATGAGATTTTTATTCGCAGCGACGAGCTTATAAATATGGGGCTTGATATTCCCGAGGTAACTAAAATTTGCAATGAACTTATTGAAAAAGGCTATCCTCTTAAAAAGGGAATATATAAAGTTTCAGAGGCAGTAGAGGAAATTAAGAAACTTAAATTGACATAAGAAGAGAAAAGAGATGATAAAATGGTTTCCGATATAATTTTAGGGCAATACTTCCCCGGGTCGTCGTTCATCCACAGACTTGACCCAAGAAGCAAAATTTTAATGATTATTGCCTATATAGCGGCGATTTTTATAATAAATAATCTTTTTGGTTATATAGTTTTAGGGGCGTTTTTGCTCCTCGCAATTATGAATACCAAAATACCTGCAAAATTTATGCTAAGAGGCTTAAAGCCTGTAATGTTCTTTATTGTTTTAACAGGCGCATTCAATCTGTTTTTAACAACAACGGGCAAGGTTTACTGGCAGTGGAGCTTTTTAACGGTTACAGACGAGGGAATTAACAATGCGGTGTTTATGATACTCAGACTGTTCTTTTTAATAATGGGAACATCTCTTTTAACACTGACAACCTCCCCAATAATGCTGACCGACGGCATAGAAAGGCTTTTATCTCCCTTTGGGAAAATCGGCATCCCTCATCACGAGATTGCAATGATGATGAGCATTGCTTTAAGATTTATCCCCACTCTCTTAGAGGAGACAGATAAAATCATAAAGGCACAGACCGCAAGAGGAGCCGACTTTGAATCAGGAAATATTTTAAGAAGAGTTAAGGCTATGGTGCCTATTTTAATTCCACTCTTTATAAGTGCATTCCGCCGTGCAGATGAACTTGCAACGGCAATGGAATGCAGATGCTATAAAGGCGGAAAGGGAAGAACAAGGCTTAAAGTATTGAAAATGGGAGCCATTGACTTTATAGGCTGGATATATATCGCAGTTTTGTTTGCGGGAATTATAATTTGCAATATTTTATAGTTTGAGGAAAAAGATATGTCTAATTTTAAGATGCAGATTATGTATGACGGCGGAGCATACCACGGCTGGCAGAGACAAAACAACGGAATAACTGTTCAGGAAGTGGTTGAAAACACTCTTTCCCGTCTTACA
>JAZOAF010000126.1:0-2746 GCA_045595345.1 Clostridia bacterium
GTTTCCGATGTTCCTCTTTGCTCATTTTTATCGGGAGGTCTTGATTCAAGCATTATAACTGCCATAGCGTCAAAGACTTTTTCTCCTGAAATCTTAACTACCTACTCCGTTGATTATACGGACAACGACAAGTATTTTACCAAGAGCGTTTTCCAGCCAAACTCCGACAGCGAATATATTTCCCTTATGTCAGACAGCGCAAACACTAACCACCGCGTTGTGACCCTTTCAAACACCGAGGTTGCAGAGGCCCTTGATGATGCGACCTTTGCCCGTGACCTGCCTTGTATGGCTGATGTGGACTCCTCTCTTCTCCTCTTCTGCCGAGAGGTTAAAAAGACTCATACCGTTGCTCTTTCAGGAGAATGCGCTGACGAGATTTTCGGGGGATATCCCTGGTTCCGCAACGAGGCAGTTTTATGGAAAGATGATTTCCCCTGGAGCGGGAATGTTCCTCTTAAAGGAAGCTTCATAAAGGAGGGATTTCTTGATTTTTCTCCCGAGGATTATGTTAAAACCAAGTATTTTGACACAATAAAATCGGCAGACACTTTGCCCACCGATTCAAAAATTGATAAACGGATAAGAGAGATTACTCTTCTTAACACAAACTGGTTTATGCAGGGACTTTTAGACCGCAAGGACCGAATGAGTATGTATAACGGCCTTGAAGTGAGGGTCCCGTTCTGCGACCACAGAATTCTGGAGTATGCTTATAATATCCCTTGGGAGATGAAGAACTACGAGAACCGGGAGAAAGGCTTAATCCGTGAAATCTTCTCTGATATTCTTCCTTATGACATCTGTTGGCGAAAGAAAAGTCCTTACCCGAAAACCCACAACCCAATCTATCTCAGGGAGGTTAAGAGACGGCTTAAAGAGATTATGGACGACAAGACCGCTCCCATATGGGACTTTGCAAACAAACAGATGTTTGAGGAGTTTTATAAAACTGACGGGGCGATGTTTACTGTTCCCTGGTACGGCCAGCTTATGACTGCCCCTCAGATTTACGCCTACTTCTATTCAATAAATCTCTGGCTTAAAACCTATAAGCCTATATTCCGTTAAGGAAGTCGGCAATTATTTCGGCGCACCTCTCTCCGCCCCTTATGGCTTCTGAGAGGGTGTTTCCGCTGCTGCCAACCTCAATAATCAGGCTTCCTTTACTTGTGTGGCCGTTGAAGCGTTCCCGTCTTAAATTTATGCCCCTCATCAGCGAGGGGTATTTTTTATTTACTGCGTTTTGAAGTTTAACTGCGAATTTAAGATTTTCCCGCCAGTTATCGTGGGTAAGTCCACCCTCGTTTGTCCCAACAACAAACATAAGCTGTGCCGTCTTTTCCCCGTCAATTTCCGTTACGGGTTTCGCCTTTGTTCCGTCGGAATATACGATTGCGTCTCTGTGAATATCCAAAACCACCTGAATAGACGGATATTCCTCGGTATATCTTTCTATTGCTTTTAGGGAGCTTGCATAAGAGCCGTTATAGGACTCCTTGTCGTGCATTATTCTGTCGTGAATAACCTCTATTCCCGCTCTTTCAAAGACCTCTGTCATCTTATCTCCGACTGCAACAACATTAAAGCTGGTGTCCGTGTTTCTGTCCCCTGCACCCTCAATATAGAACTCTGCTCCCTCTTTTGAGTAGCTTTCCGTTCCGTGTGTATGGACAATCAAAACTTTCGGGCCTTTCTCGCTCATATTAAGGCCCAGCTTTTCCGACAAAAGCTCTTTATAATCCACATTATAGCTTGTTTCGTTTTTGATAAGGATTTCCCCATCCTTTACCGTGCGGTTTTGTCCTGAATCTATATCCCTTATGGGAAGCTCTCCCGATAACCCCACAAGCATTCCCTCTTTGGGCAGGGCAATCTTCTCCTCCTCTGTGTCATTAAAGACACTTTCTGTCTCCCTTGAAAAATTCAGGATTTTGAACTCACTTTTAACAATTTCGCTGAGACTAAACCATTTTCCAAGAGAAAAACTGCTTGTACTCTTTTCTCTCGGAGGAGGAGTTTCCCTCTTTATTTCAAGGCGATAGCCACTCGCCTTTGCGATATTTATTATAATCATAAACGCTATAATGCCAATCAACCCCGACACCGCATTTTTTATGACCTTTTTCCCGTCAATTACCACTGCTTTGTATCTTTTCATTTTATCAAACCTCTCTGTATACTAAATATACTATTCAGAGAAGAGTTTATATATAACAAAAAAGGAGCTCTTTTTGAGCCCCTTTAATTTTATAAGTTATATCCCATTTCAAAGGCTTTAAGGTTTGCTTCCAGAAACTTTTCAGGGACCGTTTCCTTTATAACCTCAACCCACTTTTCATAGGCAATCTCCGTATTTTTTGCCATAACGCCGATTAAAACAACATTTACAGATTTAAAATTGCCCGCCTTTTCGGCAAGTTTTAAAGCATCAACAACTGTTAAGTCAGCTTTTTCCGAAAGCTTTTCGGTAATGTTTTCAGGATACTGCGCCGCACCTGTTATAACAGGCATCGGGTTTATCTCCTGATTGTTAACAATCATTTTTCCGCCTTTTTTAAGAAAAGGAAGGGCACGCATTGCTTCAAGCTTTTCAAAAGCTAAGATTATATCCGCTTCCCCTTTGTCAATTATAGGTGAGTAAACCTTATCACCGAACTTAACATAGGTTACAACAGAACCGCCTCTCTGGCTCATTCCGTGGACCTCGGAGATTTAAGTCGGAGGCCAAGCGGTCTTAGGAAGA
>JAZOAF010000127.1:0-3426 GCA_045595345.1 Clostridia bacterium
TTTTCCGCTGAGATACTGTCCCGTAACAGATTCCTCGCATTGCATAATCTCCTGAGCAGTGCCTTCTGCCACAACCTCGCCCCCGTGGACACCTGCCCCGGGGCCTATGTCAATTATATGGTCGGCGGCAAGCATTGTATCCTCATCGTGTTCAACAACAATGAGGGTGTTCCCTAAGTCACGGAGCCGTTTAAGCATATCTATAAGCTTTTGATTATCTCTCTGGTGGAGGCCGATACTTGGCTCGTCCAAGATATATAAAACTCCCATAAGGCTTGAACCAATCTGGGTTGCCAGTCTTATTCTCTGCGCCTCGCCCCCTGAAAGAGTCCCTGCCGAGCGGGATAGAGACAAATATTCAAGTCCCACTGACACCAAAAAATTAAGTCTTTCTCTTATTTCCTTTAAGACCGCTTTGGAGATAATTTTCTCCTTGTCGCTAAGCTCCAAACTGTCAAAAAACTCAAAGGCTTTTTTAACAGACAGATTTGTAACCTGATTGATGTTATGGTCTTTAACAGTCACCGCAAGAGTCTCCTTTTTAAGTCTTGCGCCTTTACACTCGGGGCAAGGATGAGTTATCATCATCGCCTCAATCTCTCGTTTCGCCCACTCGGAACTTGTTTCGCTGTATCGTCTTTCAAGGTTATTCACAAGTCCCTCAAAGGAGGCATACTGAATACCCTTTGTGTATCTTCTGTCAACATTGAGTTTAAGCTTTTCGCCCCTTGTACCGTATAAAATCACATCAAGCGCCTCTTTTGGAAGGTCACATACGGGGGTGTCTAAACTGAAATTATATTTCTGAGCAAGGGCGTCATAATACATTCTTGCAATTGTTGACTCGTCCGCATTTCCCCAGCCTGAGGCTAAAATCGCCCCATCGGCAATAGATTTTGTCTTATCGGGAATAACTTTATCAGGGTCAACCATAGTAAGAGACCCGATTCCCATACATCTCGGGCAGGCGCCGTACGGAGTATTAAAAGAAAACATTCTCGGTGTTAATTCTTCGATACTTATACCGCAGTCATCGCAGGCATAATTAGTGGAAAAAGTCATTCTCTCTCCGCCGATAACATCCGCCTCAACAATACCCTCTGCCATAGAAAGAGCGGTTTCAAGAGAGTCCGCAAGTCTTCTCTCCATTCCCTCTTTGACAGAAAGTCTGTCCACAACTATTTCAATTGTATGTTTCTTCTGCTTGTCAAGATTGGTTTCGCTTCCGTCAAGCTCTATCATTTCCCCGTCAACAATAGCTCTTGCAAAGCCTTTTTTAAAGGCATTGCGGACAACCTTGTTGTGCTCTCCTTTTCTTCCTCTTATAACGGGAGCAAGAATTTGAAGCTTTGTCCCCTCAGGGAGAGAGGTTATTGCATCAACAATCTGGTCAATGGACTGGGACTTAATCTCCTTACCACATTCAGGGCAATGAGGGATACCGATTCTTGCAAACAAAAGTCTTATATAGTCATAAATCTCCGTTACTGTTCCAACAGTTGAACGGGGGTTTTTGCTTGTTGTTTTCTGGTCGATTGAGATTGCAGGGGAAAGGCCGTCGATGCTCTCAACATCAGGCTTGTCCATTTGCCCTAAAAATTGGCGTGCGTAAGCGGACAAAGACTCAACATAGCGTCTCTGCCCCTCGGCATATATTGTGTCAAAAGCAAGGGTGGATTTTCCGCTTCCTGAGAGGCCCGTTACAACAACAAGCTTGTCTCTGGGAACTCGGACATCTATATTTTTAAGATTGTTCTCCTTTGCCCCTTTTATAATTATATCCTTTTGCATACTTTAACCTTCCCGTAATCTCTTTATTTCATCACGAAGCTGTGCCGCAAGCTCGAATTGAAGCAGCTCTGCCGCCTGCCGCATCTTAACTGTAAGGGTGGCAATAGCCTTTTCTCTGTCCTCTCTTGCCATCTTTTCTTCTTTGTTTTCTGCCCCGATAGTTGCGCTTATTACGCCGTGGACATTTTTTCTTATGGTTTCAGGGGTAATGCCGTTTCTCTCGTTATATTCCATCTGGATTTTCCGACGGCGGTTGGTTTCGTTTATGGCTCTTTCCATAGACCCCGTTATTGTATCGGCATACATTATAACCTTACCCTCAGCGTTTCTCGCCGCTCTTCCGATTGTCTGGATAAGAGAGGTTTCGCTTCTTAAAAAGCCTTCTTTATCCGCATCTAAAATTGCAACCAGAGAAACCTCGGGAATATCAAGGCCCTCTCTTAAAAGGTTGATTCCAACCAGAACATCGAACTCGCCAAGGCGCAAATCCCTGATAATTTCCATTCTTTCAATGGTCTGGACATCCGAATGGAGATACCTTACCTTAACATCCATTTCCTCGAAATAATCCGTAAGTCTTTCCGCCATTCGTTTGGTAAGAGTGGTAACTAAAACACGCTCGTTTTTCTTAACTCTATCCATAATTTCGCCGTATAAATCGTCAATCTGTCCGTCAATTGGGCGGATAGAAACCTCAGGGTCCAAAAGACCTGTGGGACGGATAACCTGCTCAACAATCTGAGCTGACTTTTCTCTTTCAAAATCGGCTGGGGTTGCAGAAATGAACACCGCCTGATTTATTCTGTCGTAAAATTCGTCAAAGTTAAGGGGTCTGTTATCATAGGCTGACGGGAGACGGAAACCATATCGAACAAGGTTATCCTTTCTCGCTCTGTCCCCTGCAAACATTGCCCTTACCTGAGGGAGAGTTACATGGCTCTCGTCAATCATCAAAAGAAAATCGTCGGGGAAATAGTCCATAAGAGTATAAGGGGGAGAGCCTGCCTCTCTGCCGCTTATATGTCTTGAATAGTTCTCAATTCCTGAACAAAAGCCCGTTTCACGCATCATTTCAATGTCATACATAGTCCTTTGCCGTATTCTCTGCGCCTCAATAAGACAATCGGCATCTAAAAGTTCTTTTTCTCTTTCGTCCAGTTCTTTTTCAATTCTCTCTATTGCCTGTTCCATCTTCTCTTTGGTGGTTACATAATGAGAGGCGGGGTAAATTGCACAATGCTTTAAGTTGGCGATAATTTCCCCCGTAGTTGTATTTATTTCGCTTATTCTGTCTACCTCGTCCCCGAAAAATTCAACTCTTAAAGCGTTTCCGCCTGAATAAGACGGGAATATATCTATAACATCCCCGCGCACCCTGAATTTATTTCTCTCAAAGGCAATATCGTTTCTTTCATAGCGTATTTCAATAAGCTTATCTATAACTTCATCTCTGTCCTTTATCATTCCCGGACGAAGAGAGATAACCATATTATGATAATCAATAGGGTCTCCAAGGCCGTAGATACAAGACACGCTGGCAACAATTATAACATCCCGTCTTTCAGAGAGCGCCGCCGTTGCGCTGTGCCTTAACTTATCAATATCATCGTTGGTCTGAGCGTCCTTTTCTATATA
>JAZOAF010000128.1:0-6568 GCA_045595345.1 Clostridia bacterium
ACGGCGGCTCCCATAAGGTTGGATGTCTTACTCTTCCTATGTCATCAGGAAACACTGACCGTCAGATTCAGTTTATGACCGACTTAAATGCAACAATCCTTTGCTGTACACCTTCTTATGCCGCATATATAGGCGAATCCCTCAAAGAACAGGGATATAAGCCTGAGGATATTCCTCTTAAAGCAGGCATCTTCGGCGCAGAGCCTTGGACAGAAGAAATGCGCAGAGGCATCGAAAAAGCTCTTGGCATAAAGGCATACGATATTTACGGTCTTACAGAAACATCAGGACCAGGGGTTGCATTTGAGTGTAGCGAACAAACAGGAATGCACATCAACGAGGACCACTTCCTCGCTGAAATCATCGACCCTGACACAGGAGAAGTTCTTCCTGAGGGTGAAAAGGGCGAGCTTGTGTTCACCTCTTTGGATAAAGAAGCTTTCCCACTCCTCAGATACAGAACAAGAGATATTTGTGTTCTCTCCCGCAAGAAGTGTTCATGCGGAAGAACTCTCATCAAGATGGCAAAGCCTATGGGCAGAACAGACGATATGCTTATCATAAGAGGCGTTAATGTGTTCCCAAGCCAGATTGAAACCGTTCTTTTAAACGAAGGCTATCAGCCAAACTACCAGATAGTTGTCGACAGAGCCAATAATACAGACACCTTCGATGTTAATGTCGAAATGACTCCTGAGCAGTTCACAGATAAAGTAAGCGATGTTCTTAAAATGGAAAAAGCTCTTGCAAACGCAATGAAGACAATGCTTGGAATTAATCCTGCGGTTCATCTTGTTCCGCCAAAGAGCATTGTAAGAAGCGAAGGCAAGGCTGTTCGCGTAATCGACAAGCGTAAGCTGGTTTAAAAGAGAGGAGATTTGAAAATGGCTATTAAACAGTTAACAGTATTTGTTCAGAACAAAAAAGGAGCAATTGTTTCAATTACGGATATCCTTGCTAAAAACAATGTGAATTTAAGAGCTCTTTCTATTGCAGAAACAGAAGATTTCGGCATCCTCCGTCTTATTGTAAATGACGATAAGACAGCCGAAAAGGTTCTCTCAGAGAAAGGCTATCTTATTAAGACAGTGGATGTTGTGGGTGTTAAAATCGGCGATGCCCCAGGCAAGCTCACCTCTGCTCTTGATGTGCTTGACAAAGCAGATATAAATGTTGAATATCTTTACGCATTTATGGCCCGTACAGAAAAACACGCCTATGTTGTTCTAAGGGTTGAGGATAATATAACCGCTGAAACCACCCTTGAAAACGCAGGCTTCCATCTCATAACCGAGGCAGACATAAACAAATTATAAAAAACAAAACGACATCCAACGGATGTCGTTTTTATTTATCTTGGATTGTTGCATACCTGTATAATTTTGTCTGCGGCACCCTTTGCTCCTGAGCATTTTCTAAAACCCTCAGCGATTCCCCTTGCATTTTGCATATAGGTGCTGTTTCTGAATACCTGTTTTACTGCGTTTAAAATAGAACCAGCATCTGCCTTATCAAGTTTTATCCCTGCACCAAACTCTAAAACCCGCTGAGCAACACCCATTTGTTCAGTAGTTTGAGGAGACATAATAAGGGGAACTTCAAAATATAAGCTTTCACTGACGCTGTTCATTCCCGAATGAGATATGAATACATCTGCCTGTTTGAGAACTGCAATCTGGTCAACATAGGGAAAAACTTCTATGTTTTCAGGAAGTTCTTTAAAGTCTCCCATATCCACCAGATTACCAACAGACATAATAACCTGATAATCTGTATCCTTCAATGCTGATATGCAAGTCTTATAAAAAGGCATCATATCATTATTGACAGTTCCCATTGATATATAAATCAGTTTATCTCTCTTCTTTTCTATTTCTTCGGCAGATGGACGGACAGACGGTCCCACAAAGGCGTACTTTTCCGAAAAAGTCTTAGAGCACGGCTGAAACTGCGGAGAAGTATAAACAACAGTGTGGGTATTATCATCACTGCCGATTATATCAAGTATGTTTTTAACAGGATAGCCTTTGCTCTGTAATCGTTTGACCTGCTTAGCAGTTTTTGGAATAGAGAAAAGCATCTTAAATAAATCCCCGACGCCTTGTTTCATAACCTTTGCCGAATGTTGATTAAAGGCAAAAGTTGTTGTTGAAGAAACAAAAGGTATGCCAAGCTTTAAAGCGGCTGCTTTCCCCCATAGCGCCATAGAATCCGCCACTATGCAATCAGGCTTAATCTCTTCCATATCCTTGCAGACCTTATCATCAAGAGCCAAGGTCGTATCAACCAGTATCTTTGTTGAAAATACCAAATCTTTCCCCACACGAACAGAATCTTCTGCGCTAAGCTTTTGCTCCATATCATAATCATCACAGGAGATAAAAGTAGCTCCTGCCTCCTCAATCTTTTCGCGCATAATGTTATATGAATAATACCATACCTGATGCCCGCGGGAAACCAGCTCCCTTACGACACCCAAAGTAGGATTTGTATGCCCGTGTGCAGGAATACAAAAGAAAACTATTTTGCTCATATTATTTCACCTGCTTTTTATTCCTCTATTTCAGAAAAAATTTGTTTGACAACATTCTGTTGCTTTTCTTTCGGAAGAATTGCTATCCCTTTTTCTTTATCCCCGAGAACCAAAATCTCATCCCCCGGCTGTAAATCAAACAGCTCTCTTGCTTCTTTTGGAATAACAAACTGCCCCTTTTCGCCGATTTTAACCATCCATGCGTATTTCCCTTCGTGTATATCCATCTTCTCTTCTCCTTTGTATGATTAGTATGAATAATCATACCGCAAATTTATATATTTGTCAAGGGTATATTTATTTTTAAACCACCAATAATAAAAACATATCAAAGGGAGGAAAATAAGATGACAGAGTTTACTTACGAAATCAAAGACCAATTCGGCATTCACGCAAGACCGGCAGGACTTCTGGTTAAAACTGCGGAGAAATTCGCTTCTCAGATAACCTTAGCCAAGGACGGTAAAGAGGCAGACGCAAAAAAGCTTTTCGGCGTTATGGGGCTCGGAGTTAAAACCGACGATAAAGTGACTGTAAAAATAGACGGAGCCGACGAAAACGAAGCCAAAGACACCCTTTTGAAATTCTTTCAGGAAAATTTATAGAAAATATCCTTTTCCTCTTGAAAAATTTCGGAATATATGGTATTCTTATGAAAATATGTTTAAAATACAACTTTTCAGATTTTGGGGGAACGCAAAATGATTAAGGAAATTATTAAAAAGATGTCCTTTGAGCAAAAAGCACAGATGCTTACCTATTACAATCTTCTTGACACTATGGAATTTGAAGAATTTGGCATTCCGAAAGTTGTTATGGCTGACGGGCCTCACGGTGTAAGACCTCTTGCCGGCACACCGGAAAGCATAAAGGGTGGCAGCACAGCATATCCTACTGCGTCCGCTCTTTCTTCAACCTGGAATCTCAGTCTTGCCTACGAAACAGGGGCAAGTCTCGGAAGAGAATGTCTTGCTCAGGGAGTTGATGTTCTTCTCGGTCCGGGCGTTAACTTAAAGCGTTCTCCTCTTTGCGGAAGAAACTTTGAATATTTTTCAGAGGACCCTGTTCTCTCCGGAGAAATGGGTGCCGGATACATAAAAGGCATTGAAGCTCAGGGCGTTGGCTCCTGCCTTAAACATTATGCCCTTAACAATCAGGAATTTGCAAGAACTCTTGTAAATGTTGAGGTTGACGAGAGAATTCTCCGCGAGATTTATCTCAAACCTTTTGAAATCGCAGTTAAAAAGGGCAAGCCTGCAAGCATTATGGCAGCATATAATCAAGCTTTCGGCAAATATTGTTCCCAAAACGAAAAGCTTTTTGACATCCTACGAAACGAATGGAATTACGAGGGCGCAATAATCTCCGACTGGGGTGCAGTTAAAGACGCAGTCGCTTCTTTCAAGGCAGGGCTTAACCTTCAAATGCCTTCAAATAAAAATTTAGCTGACCAGCTTAAAGTAGGCATAGAAAAAGGCGACATAAGCGAAAGTAAGATTGACGAGGCATTGGAAAAGCTTCTTGATTTTATCTTCTATCTTAAAGACAGCGTAAAAAACAACGAAGAATATGACCGTGAAAAACAACATCAAGACACATATAAGGTTGCGAAAGAGGCTATAACCCTTCTTAAAAACGACAATAACATTCTTCCTATTACAAAGGAAAAATATAAAAAGATATTTGTCTTGGGCGGATGGGCAGAAAAGCCACAGATTATGGGTGGCGGAAGCTCAATTGTCTTCACAGACGCCGAAATGATAGCCTCTCCTCTTGAAGAAATTAAGAAATTTGCCGGGGATGACATCGAAATTATCTATCAGGACTGCTATACAGAGATTGATAAAGCAAACCTTGCAGCAACAACAGTAAGAGGCAAGAAACTTGTCAAAGAGTGTACCGACGATGATTTGGTATTGCTTTTCGTAAGCTCTCCGAATGCTGAGACAGAAGGGCTTGACCGTTACTCTCTCTACTTCGAAAACTACATAAATGATATTATAAGAACCTATTCCAACAACTGCAAAAATGTTGCGGTTGTTATGCAGACGGGTACAGCTTATACACCATACGCCTGGGATAAAAAGGTTGGTGCAATCGTTCAGATGTGGCTCTGCGGCGAAGCAGGCGGACAGGCAATTGCCGACATCCTTTTCGGTAAGGTTAATCCAAGCGGAAAGCTTTCCGAAACTTTCCCAAGTAAACTCCGCGAGAACTTTGAGCATATCGGTCTTGATGAAACCATCACCTATAAGGAAGGCTTTGAAATCGGCTATCGTTATTACGATAAACACACCGACGAAATCTGGTTCCCATTCGGTCACGGTCTTTCCTATACAAGCTTTGAATATTCTAATCTTAATGCAAAAGTCGAGGGCGAAACTTTAAGCATCTCCTTTAATATTAAAAATATCGGCGATATGGACGGCAAGGAAACCGCTCAGGTTTATATCGGCAAGAAAAACAGCGCATTTGTGCGACCGATTAAGGAGCTTAAAGCCTTCTCCAAAACCGAGATTAAAGCAGGGGCAACTGAAAAGGTTTCTATCCTTCTTCCTATTTCTGACCTGGCAATTTATAACGAAACAAAGTGGGAAGTTGAAAAGGGCGAATACGAAATTTATATCGGCGCATCTTCTCAGGATATAAGACTTAACGGAAAAATAACTTTATAAAATAAAAAGACTATCCACTTGGATAGTCTTTTTTGTATGGCTAATTTAAGCCCCCAACATTTTTATTATATCACAACCCGCTACCATTTGTAAAGAAAAATTTGTCGATAGCGATGAATTTCTCCCTATTAGCCAAAAACTTTGCTTACACTTTTTATATTTTGCCAATTGAAATCGGCTTTAAAATGTGCTACTATTAAATCAAGGAAAGGAAGGTACAGTCCAATGAAAAAGTAACCTTAGCTTTTAAAAAGTAAAATGATTTGAAAGCTTTAAAAACACGGCGGTGTTACGCTTTACATATATAAAAAGGAAGGAAAATAAAAATCAAAGCTAAATCAAATCAGGATTGCATTTTAAAAGTCAAAACCTTTCGTCTTTTGAAAGAGCACTCAACCCCAGGGAATTCTCCTTCGAGAAAAGATAAAATTCGGGTTTAGTAAGTGGAGAAAATCAAAAGACAGACGAAGAAAGAGAGGATAACAAAAGATGTTAGATATTAAGAGCGAACAGAAGTGACCTCTGATTGCAGTTGCAGTCAGGGGTCACTTCTGTTTTATGGGTAATTATTTTAATTAAAAGACGGCGCTTTAACATCTACCTCTGAGGGTTTTTCGTTGCCTGGCGATGGGTTTGACAAGCTGAAATACATTCTCGCCGCTTTAGTTGTTCCAAAATCACGGTTGGAGCCACTATCCTGAACTTTGTTAAAAGCATCTCTAAACATTTGGTTGTGTGCTTCCTCGCGATTTAAGAGAAAATCTATGGTTTCTCTTACTTTTTTGTCCTCGATTTGCCTGTAAAGATACTCATACACAACCTTTGCTCTTTGTTCAGACGCTATATTGGACAATAAATCAGCGCACAAATCTCCTGTTACTGTAACATAATCACTTGTCCAGGAATATCCTGAAGCATTGATAAGCCCCGGATTAAGACCGTAGAGCACATGGGTTTGAATTTCCCCTGCGGGAACTTTATCCGCCTCAAGGTCGTGTCCGTTAAGAAGATTTATAGTTTGGGCAACCATTTCCATATGCCCCAATTCTTCCGCTGCTATATCCAAAAACAAATCTTTAATTTCCGGGTCCTTGACTCTAAAACTCTGCGACATATACTGCATTGCTGCCTTAAGCTCACCATTTCCGCCGCCAAGTTGCTCCTGAAGCAACGCCGCATACTGCGGATTTGGTTTTTCTATCCCCACGGGATGAAACAGCATTTTCTCGTGCTTAAACATAAAATACACCTCTTATTCGTAAAATATATTGCTATTATTTACAAACAGAGGCATACTTATTCGCAATATAAACTCAATAATAAAAAGACATCCAATTGGATGTCTTTTTTTGCAAAGAGA
>JAZOAF010000129.1:0-2044 GCA_045595345.1 Clostridia bacterium
TTGCCGAGTTGCGAATATAAATCAATTTTATTCGGCAAAGGAATATGATTTTGAAAGATTTTATGTTCCCGACAGCCTCATTCTTGAATTTGCAGAAGCTTTTGCTCCTTATAAGGACAAAATAGTTATAGAAACTGAAAGTATAATAAAAGATGAACAGAAAACAAGAGAAAGGCTTGAAATCTTGAAAGGCCTTGGCTTTAATAATCTCCTTGTAAATAATCTGGCCTTTTTGGATGAGTATGACTTTGCCAAATACGGCGGATTTCGTCTTAATGTCTTCAACAGTTTTTCTCTCGACCTTTTAAAAGAAAAGGGTTTTAAAAGCGCAATCCTTTCTCCTGAGCTTAACTTAGGTGCTATAAGGGATATGAAAAAGAGCATTGCAACTGAAACAATGGTCTATGGACATCTTCCCCTTATGATAACGGAAAACTGTATTATAAGAAATAATAACAACTGCCCCTGCGGTGGGGATATGAATTATATTACTGACCGAAAAGGGATGAAATTCCCTGTCGTAAAAGACGGAGAAAGTTGCAAAAGCGTTGTTTTAAATTCTCTCCCGCTTTATATGGGAGATAAGCTTGATGATATAGTAAAAAGCGGAGCCGAAAGCCTTCTCCTTTATTTCACAGTAGAGGATGAGAAAAAGGTAAGCGGTGTCTGCACATCCTTCTTTGATAAGGAAATCTTTGAAGGAGAATACACAAGATTGCATTATAACAAAGGAGTGTTGTGATGACATTCTCGGATAAGATAGTCACGGCGGTTTTGCTTGTTGTTTCCGTAGCAGTTTTGATTTTCCAGGGCTTTTTCTTAAAAGGCGAAAGCGGAGAAAGAGTGGTAATAACCACCAACGGAAAAGTATATGCAAGCTATAATCTCAAAAACGAAACAAAAACCATAAAGATTGACACAGAGTTTGGCTCAAACACGGTTAGAATAGAAGATGGCTGTGTTTTTGTTGAGGAAGCCTCTTGCCCTGATAAACTTGATGTTAAAATGGGCAAAATAAGCAAAACTAATCAGAAAATAGTCTGCCTTCCCAATCGCCTTATGATTGAAATTGCAGGACAAGACGGAAAGGTTGATAAGGTGAGCCACTGATGAAAAAAATAAGTGCAAAGAAAATCACAGTCCTTTCTCTTATGATTTCTGTGGGCATTGTTTTGCAGATTGCAGAAGGTATGCTTAGTGCATTCATTATCCCCGGCGGAAAGCTGGGCCTTGCCAATATCGCAACTGTCTGGTCCCTCTTTTATCTTGGGGGTGGCGGAAGCGTTCTGGTTGCCCTCCTGCGCTCAACCCTTGGCTGTTTCTTATATGGCGGGATAAGTGCAATCCCGTATAGCGTTGGAGGTGCAGTTATAAGTGCCGTATTTATGTGGCTCTTTAAAAAACTGTTTTATCCGAAACTTTCAGAGGTGGGAATAAGCGTTGTCGGCGCATTTTTCCATAACCTTACCCAGATTGCCGTGGCGTCGGTTATTTTCGGAAGCCTGAGCCTTTTTTCCTATCTTCCGGTTCTGACTATTTTAGGTTGTATCGGCGGAGTTATATCAGGCTACGGCGCAAAAATATTTTGTCATAAGACAGGACTGATTAGAAAATGAAAAAGATTATACTCGGCTCTCAGTCTCCAAGAAGAAAAGAACTTCTGGAAAATGTGGGATTAAAGTTTGAGATTATAACCGCAGAGGGAGAAGAAATTGTTGATTTAAGCCTCTCTTTTCCCGAAATTGTAATCTCTCTTGCCAAAACGAAGAATAAGCAGGTTAAAAACTCGAAAAATTGCCCCGAAGATGCAATTATTATAACGGCAGACACAATGGTGGTCTGCGAAAACGAAATAATGGGAAAACCCGAAAATGATGAGGATGCAAAGCGTATGCTCCGTCTCCTAAGCGGTAATACCCACAGCGTTTTAACAGGCTATTGCATCTGCGATAAAGAAACAGGAAAGAAATGCTCGGGGGCGGTGGAAAGCTTTGTTAAATTCAGAGAATTATCTGAGGATGAAATAGACCGCTATGTAAAAACA
>JAZOAF010000130.1:0-18382 GCA_045595345.1 Clostridia bacterium
GTCCTTATTGTTCCGCCATCAATATTGAATATAAGTCTTATTCTCTTACCTTCACTTGTAGCTATGTCAAATCCTGCAGTATCGTAGGCAGTAATATTTAAAAATCTTAAATGAGCTGCACCGCCTGCCGGGAGAGCTTCTTCCCAATATATTGAAGAATCATTAGTAGAATCCCCACTGCTACCAAACAATACAGACTCCACCCCATAGGTTGAATTCACTCTTACTGTTGCACTTCCTGTTACTGTACCTGTTTCAAATTCCGCATTTGTATCAACTGTAAAAGTTGATACATAATGCTCTGCGGTTGTATCTGTCGGGATAAGCTCATCAAGAGTCGCTGTATCCATAACAGTAGCAGAAGTCGGTACAACTATTAAAGATGCTACCATAGTAACGCCTAATAATACCGCTAATACCTTTCTTAATTTCATTTCAAATTCCTCCTAACGAGTGTATCAAAATCTCAGCTTAAACTTACAGGATTATTTTTCAAATCCCTTAACGTCATATCCGGCAACAGGCTTCATGGAATCTGTTCCATCCCATAAAAACACCTTAACCTTTGATACACTACTGTTGCTCATATCAAACATTTTAACCTGATATGTGTTACTTGCAGCAACATCAAACATTTCCACTACTGTTGCCGCATTGTTTCCTGTGTATCCTGCAACTATAAGTTTACCAACAACACCCGGCTTTACAACTGCACGGAGAACTGTTCCCATCAAATATCCGTCGGTCGGATCAAGAGATGTATTTGCACCATCTGTCAATACCACCAAATCTTCTGGAGCTCCATAAACAGTCTTTGCCATTGTTCCGGTAGCTCCCTCAGCACTTGCAAAAAGTCCTGTTGTTATCTGTGTATCATTTGAAATTTTATAACTGCCGCAATTCTCGAACAAACTCTTCCCATTTGGCTTTACATAGTATGTAGCAACTTTGTCCTTAATATCTACAATTACTTCAAATGGCTGACTTGCATCAAGTTCTATTGCTATACCTTCCTGAACGGTTTTAGCTCCAATGTAAGCCTGACTTATTTCTCCACCTTCAGTAAGATAATCAATTTGCATCTGATTATTGCTGTCCAAACCAAAAGTCATTGAAATACCACCGTCTGCTACATGAGCCTTAACATTTGCAGATTTTGAGAAACCGGAGAATACATAATGAATTGCACCATTCCCTGAAAGTTCATAAGCCCCACCTCTGCCATAGTCAGTTCCTATTGCAACATCCTTAAGAGCAAACACCTTATAGTTGCTTGTTCCGATTATATCATCAGCGGTAAGACCTGATTCTGTAAGCTCATAAATCACAATTGAATTAACGTCTATGCTTGCGCCCCCTGTTGCAACAATGCTTGGGTTTCTGTCTGTCGCTGTTGCATAGTCAAATTCAGCTATACATGTAAAGCCTTTCATATTGCCAAACTTTAACCAATACTGGATAGGTGCTCCCACAGAGCCTGTGTCTTTTATAAGAAGCTCAAAGGGTTTGGATATATCCAGAATCTCATCAAGTCCGGGACAGAAAGCTGTACTCTCAAGATGTGCACCTGTTTCATCCTGAATACGAACATCACTTTCGTTTCCTAAAACAACCATATATCCTTTATCTGCATTTGTCCATAAATTCTGCAACTGGATTGTTCCGTCGCCACCCTGCATCTTTGTTCCTGAAATGCCAGTAAACTTATAAAGGATTGCTCCTTTTACCGGCACTGTATCTGTTCCTAAATTATATGGATTGTCGGCTGTTACTGTTTCCCCGCTTAATGTTTTAGCCTCTCTGTAAGAGCCGCCTTCAGTACTTGCACTTACCGTATAAGAAGCTTCATTTGTATAGTTTTCTGAAACGCTTTCAGCCGTGAACATTGGTTTCCAGTCTATCTCATCTGTGTCAAGCAAAATCCCTGTGCTGCTGTAATAATATGCAGCAAGCCTATGGGTTTCCCGAGATAAGTTTGGAAGGTCGTAGCTGTAAGGAGTGCTTGTATCTTGTCCAACAGGAACACCATCGACTAAAAACTGAACTTTGGAAACCGTTCCGACTCCGGCATAGTTTGCCGCATTTAATGTATATGATCCATCTTCATTATGGAAAGCATAAAGACCCGATGTCTTTGGCTGAACAACCGTAAACTTTCTTGGCGGAGATGTGTCGCTTCCGTTTACCGCCACAACAGAATAGTGTCCTGGGTCGAGATTACTTAATGTTACACGATAACTGTCGATAAGAGTTCCTGAACCAACATTTATTCCGTTTATTTTATAACTAAGCGAAAAAGAAAATCCACTTTTAACAGAAGCTGTTAATTTAACATCCTCTCCTACGGCAAATTCCTGATTCGCTGTAGGTGTCTTTATAGAGAATTTATAAGAAATAGGAACATATCTTACCCAATCAATCTCCATAGCACTTTCAGCTTCACCCAGAAAGTCCTGTTCGGTATAGAAGGCAACAGTACTTTCACCTACATCAGATTCGTAGGTTCTTACTTTACCATCAAATAAAAGAATGTCTCCCAGATAGAACTTAACACCGCTTGACAAGTCGTAAGTTTCAAGTTTTACATCAACCCAGTCAGGGCCTAATACTCCTCTCAAATCACCAGTAAGAGTATTTCCGCCTTCATAGTAATAATATTGCTGATATGTAAGCTTAACATGAATTTCTTTATTTGCCCAGCGAACTATGATACCGCTCTGGAAAGGGACCCCTTCATCAACCGGCCAGCGAAGTCTTGCTGTAAGAGTAAAGTCATCAGAAAATCCTGTCTTTCTGCTTACTTTATTCATTTCGTGAACAACACCGGGATTGTTATCACCTTTCATAACGCCGCTTGCAGTATCCACTGTCCAACGGTTTATTTCGTTGTTTTCCCATACACTTGTGTCTTCGCCTGCCACGAAGTCAGAGAAATACTCCACCGCATCATATGTTGGAGATGCTGCCGCAACACCGGTAGGTATAGCTATACAGGAAACAGCAATAGCAAAAGCCATAATGCCGGCCAATAATTTTCGTGTTCTCATATTTTTTCCTCCTAAATAAGTTGTGTCAAAACTTTTAAGTACCTTATACTAATACAAAAAAATTTTAAATTAACCACTGTTTTGAAGGGCGCATAAATCAAAAGTTACACTACGCCTATTATCATATTTTTTATTTTAACACAAACCTTTCAAAAAAGCAATAATATTGTAAGACATTTTTTTAATTTTTCGGACTTATTTCCCTTGACTTTTAAAACCATATGATATATAATGAAGCTATTATTTCCTTATATTCGGAGGGAAAATCGAAATGAGCACTTTTTTAAAAAATAGTTCAATAGATTTTGAAAAGGCTGTTAACACTTTCAACCATATTAAGCCTCAGCTTAAAAACTCATATTTTGAGCTTGATATTTTCTTTTCGAGGATTGTATCTTTTTTAAGTCCTAATTCCTTATCAATATCTGTCCACAAACACTCTTTTTATGAGCTTTTTATCCCTCTTTCCGGAACGGCAAAATATTGTATAAACAACAAGGTTATAGAATGTTCGCCTGATAACATCTATATTCTGGCACCTTCATCTCCGCATAACCTCATAGAATATTCTGATGACTATATGGCATTTACTTTAGGGTTTTCCTTTGTTTTTCCGGCAAAGCTTTCCCTTATGTCCTCTCAAGAGGAATTATATTATGAAATTTCTGCCTCTTCTTTCATTTTTGACAGTATTTTACAGAGTATTTCTTTAGCCTATGAAGAAAAAACTGATTATTATAACAGGATAAACAGTATTTTATCTAACGCATTATTTGAGATTTTTGAAAACATCAAGACTTTTAAAAACGAACTTATCGCGACAACCTCACCATCAAAGGTAAGCATTGTTTCCGATGACTCCCGTATCCGTCTTGCAATTCAGTACATAACCGACAACATTTCTTCTTCTATCTCGGTAAGCGATGTTGCAAACTATGTTTGTATCAGTTCAAGGCAACTTAATCGTATTTTAAAAAATGCTCTTGACCTTACCACAAACGACCTCATAAATGAGCTAAAAATAAAAGCTGCAAAAAGGTATATGTCAAAGCCTAATCTATCCCTTTCGCAGATTTCTGTTATGTGTGGATTTAACTCGCTTACTCATTTTAACCTGACATTCAAAAAGCTCACAGGATATAACCCAAAGGCATTCCGTTCTTCCGAGCTTTAAGCATAAAAGAAAACCACCAATCACAACTGATTGGTGGTTTATTTTTTTAGTCTTCTATAATTCTTTTGAGGTTGATTCTGTTCTGCTTGTCAATTTCGATAACCTGAACTGTAACTGTGTCGCCAACCTTAACAACATCCTCAACTTTTTCAACTCTCTTGTTGTCAAGCTTTGAAATGTGGATAAGTCCGTCTTTTCCTGGAAGGATTTCAACGAATGCACCGAATTCCATAATTCTTACAACTGTGCCTTCGTAAATCTCGCCAACCTCAGGTTCTTTAACGATTCCTTCAATAGTTTTAAGAGCTAATTCGCCCATTGCAGGGTTAACCGCTGCGATGAACACTCTTCCGTCGTCCTCGATGTCAATCTTTGCGCCTGTGTCAGCGATAATCTTCTGAATAACCTTACCGCCGCTACCAATAACATCACGAATTTTATCAACAGGAATTGTGATATTTATAATCTTTGGAGCGTACTGAGAAAGTTCTTCTCTTGGCTCAGGGATTGCTTTAAGCATAACTTCGTCTAAGATATAGTATCTTGCGTCTCTTGTCTGAGTTAAAGCCTGCTTAATGATTTCAGGTGTTAAGCCGTCAATTTTAAGGTCCATCTGGATTGCTGTAATACCCTTTTTAGTACCTGCAACCTTAAAGTCCATATCGCCAAAGAAGTCTTCAACGCCCTGAATATCAAGCATTGTTATAAATCTTTCGCCTTCTGTTACAAGACCTACTGAGATGCCGGCAACAGGAGCCTTAATCGGAACACCTGCATCCATAAGAGCAAGTGTGCTACCGCAGATACTTCCCTGAGAAGTTGAACCGTTAGAGCTTAAAACTTCGGAAACAAGTCTTATAGCATATGGGAAATCTTCTTCGCTTGGGATAACCGGAACTAATGCTCTTTCTGCAAGGGCACCATGACCGATTTCTCTTCTGCCGGGACCACGGGAAGGCTTAGTTTCGCCAACGCTGTATGATGGGAAGTTATAGTGATGGATATATCTTCTGTATTCTTCTGTGTCAAGACCGTCAATTATCTGAGCATCGCCGATTGGACCGAGAGTTGCAACAGTTAACACCTGTGTCTGACCTCTTGTGAACATACCGCTGCCGTGTGTTCTGTTAAATAAACCAACCTCAGCAGCAAGCGGGCGGAGCTGGTCAATTGTTCTGCCGTCAACACGCTTACCATCATCTAAAAGCCATCTTCTGACAACAGTCTTTTGAAGCTTATAGAGTGCTTCGTCAATCTGTCCCTGATACTCTTCTGTCGGATACTTTTCTTCAAAGTATTCATAAACCTTTTCGTAAACAACTTTAAGTCTGTCGTCACGAATAGTTTTATCATCAGTATCCATAGCTTCTTTAACCATATCTTCGGCATATTCCTTAATGTCGTTAAAGAGAACCTCGTCAACTGTTATATGCTCATATTCAAATTTAGGTTTGCCGATTTCGTCTTGAATTGTCTTGATAAAAGCAACGATTTTCTTGATTTCTTCATGAGCAAACATAATTGCGTCATACATAACATCCTCAGGAACTTCATTAGCACCTGCTTCAATCATTACAACCTTAGCTGCACTACCCGCAACTGTTAAGTTAAGGTCACTCTTTTCTCTCTGTTCAAGTGTTGGGTTGATAACGAATTCGCCGTCAACTAAGCCAACATAAACAGCAGCAATTGGGCCGTTAAATGGGATATCAGAAATTGATACAGCCGCAGATGCACCAATCATTGCACAGAATTCAGGAGCATTATCCTGCTCAACTGACATAACAGTTGCAACGATAGAAACATCATTTCTTAAATCCTTCGGGAAAAGAGCACGCATTGGTCTGTCGATAACTCTGCCTGTTAAGATAGAATTTTCAGAAGGCTTGCCTTCTCTCTTCATAAAGCTTCCCGGAATTTTACCAACGGCATACATCTTTTCTTCGTAGTCAATGCTGAGAGGGAAGAAATCAATTCCGTCTCTTGGCTTTGGAGATGCAGTTGCAGCAACCATAACAGCGGTATCGCCGTATCTTACCATAACAGCACCGTTTGCAAGACCAGCCATTTTACCGTTTTCGATAACAAGCTTTCTTCCTGCAACTTCTGTTTCAAAAGTCTTAAAATTAAACATATTTTCCTCCTATGTTCGGGTCTGCCGCTTAGCACTTAGAAATAGTCTTTGCCCTATAAAAGAGTATTTCTAACTGCTAAATAACAAACCCCATATTTTTATTTTAATAGTAAGCAAGTCTTTGCCATACGGCAAAGACTTACCCTTATTTATTTTTTAGTGTCTTAAACCAAGTGCATTTACAATAGCACGGTATCTTTCGATATCGTTCTTCTGTAAGTAAGCTAAGAAGTTTCTTCTAACACCAACCATCTTTAAAAGACCGCGGCGAGAATGATGGTCCTTCTTATGAACTTTAAGATGTTCGTTAAGTTCATTGATTCTTTCAGTAAGGATTGCAATCTGTACTTCCGGAGAACCTGTGTCGCCTTCGTGAGTTGCAAACTGCTTAATGATTTCTTGCTTTCTTTCTTTTAACATTTTTCATACCTCCAAAAATTTTTTATCCCCTTAAAGCATAGTGTGAGGCGGAGTTCTATTCCCCCATACCAAGCCTTAGGTTATACAGCCTTCTAATAATAACACATCTTTTCCGATATGTCAACTGTTTTTGCTAAATTATTCCTCTGTAAATCAAGATTATTCTTTTTCTGCACCGAAAAAGCTTTTTGCCATATCCATATCCCGTGAAAGCCGGTCCCTGAGCTTATCAAGGCTATCGAACTTGCTTATATCTCTTATTCTTTTGCAGAATTCTATCTCAATCTGCTCTCCATAGATATCTCCGTCAAAATCCCCTATTGCAGTTTCGATGTTTTTTCTCTCGTCGGAAACAGTAGGCTTTTCGCCGACATTAGTAATGGAATAATATTTATTCTCCCCGATTTTGCAAATAGTTATGTATACTCCTTCTTTCGGAAGGACAACACCTTTCGGGTATTCAATATTAGCAGTAGGAAAACCAATTGTTCTTCCAAGCTGTTTCCCTTTTATAACAGTTCCGCTTATGGAAAAACCGCGGGTCATAAACTCCCTTACCTTTTCCATTTCCCCCTCAGCGATAAACTCTTTTATCTTTGAGCTTGAAACTGTAACTCCGTCAATCTTTACACAGTCTTTTATAAATACATTAATATTATCCTTTTTGCAAAGGTCTTCAAGGATTTTTGCATCTCCTTCGGCCCCTTTGCCAAAGCGGTAATTAAAGCCAACAAAAACAGCTTTTGCACCCATACGGTTTTTAATATACTCCTCTACGAACTTATCATAGGGGATATTTTTAATATCGTTAAACTCCTCAGCAACGGCAACCCTGACACCCATTTCGTCAAGAATTTCAATGCGTTTCTCCAAAGAGTTTATGCCAAGCTCTCCCTTATTGGGACTATCCTTGAACATATAAACAACGGGCACAAGCTTATGCTCCTTAGCGAAGCCCAGCATATCCGCAATTATGGCAATATGGCCTTTATGAAGCGCATCAAAGTTTCCTAATGCCACAGCACTGTTTTCAATTTTCAAATTCTCAGAACCGAAAATTATTCTCATTTAGGAGCCTCCCCGTAAAAAGCGCGTAACACTTTTACCTTTCCGCCGAAGATGGTGCAAAGAGCAAGGAATTTCCCTTGTTCGTCATACACCCTGAAAATTTTATCATCTTCTATTCCGTTTAATCTTACCTCTATTCCATTGCAAAGTCTTCTTGCATTTCTATCAGCTAAAACAACTTTGTCATAGTGGGATAAAGCTTCATCTATGCCAATTAAAAATGAAAAATCATTATTCTTTGCCTTTTCCTCTATTTCTTCCAGAGTAAAGGCATTTTCAATTTTAAAGTCACCTGAACGGGTTCTTTTAAGAGCAGACATAACCCCGCCGCAACCGAGCTTTTTACCTATATCGTGACAGAGGGTTCTTATGTATGTTCCCTTTGAACAGTCAACTAAAAAGCTGACTTTATTTTCAGCCATATCAACCCTTTGAATATTAATTTCAAAAATCGTTACGGGTCTTGGTGCAAGTTCAACGGTTTTACCCTCTCTCGCAAGCTCGTAAAGCTTTTTCCCATCCACTTTAATTGCGGAATACATAGGAGGAATTTGCTCTATATCCCCCACAAAAGACATAATCGCCTCTCTTATCTCTTCTTCACTTAAAGAAACCTCATGCCTTTCCAGAACCTCTCCGCTTATATCCTGAGTATCGGTTACAATTCCTAATGTAAGCTCCGCGAGATACTGTTTTTCTTTGGCAGTAAGCTCTTCGGCGAGTTTTGTTCCCCTGCCGATACACATTGGCAAAACGCCCTTAGCGTCAGGGTCAAGTGTCCCCGTATGGCCGATTTTTTTGATACCAAGAATTTTTCTCAGTCTGTAAACAACATCATGGGATGTTATTCCAAGAGGCTTATTAACATTTATAATTCCGTCCATTTACATCACCTTTAAAAGAGCATCTTCAAGGCTTTCCTTAATAGAAGCTTTGAGCTCATCAATAGAGAGCTCGGAAGAGAAGCCCGCCGCTCTAATATGTCCGCCGCCGCCATAACTTTCTGCGATTTTTGAAACATCAACCAATTCATTGGAGCGAAGGCTTACCTTAAAGGCATTCCCTCTTTTGCGGATATAAGCGCCAACCTCGACTCCCACAATTTTAGCGGGAAGCGTCACAATATCTCCTGCTCCGTTTTCGTCAATTTTCGCCTTTTCAAAATCCTCATCGCAAAGGTACATAAGACAGCCTTTTCCCTCTGAAAAAAATTCAAGACGGGTAAGTGCCGTTTCATATAAATCAAGATATTCCTTAGTAAGCTTGTAAAAAACTTCTCTTGAAATCTTGGCAAAATCCGCTCCGCTTTCAATAAGGTCGGCAACTATGCGATGGGTTTTAGGAGTAACTGATGAATATTTAAAATTCCCCGTATCACAGGCAATTGCAAGATAAATATTACTTGCAATTTCAGAAGTTATATTTACCTTTAACGCTTTTAACGCATCAAATACAATCTCCCCCGTTGCAGGAGCATCAACAACAATAGTTTCCTCTGCGTACGGTTTATGTGTTATATGGTGGTCGATTGCCACAGTTTTACCTTTAAACGCCACTCCGCCCAAAGAAATGCGATTAACATCAGCACAATCAAGTGCAACGAATAAATCGCATTCCCCAGGGGAAATATCGCTTAGTTTTTCTGTTCCGCAGATTTCTCTGTATTCTTTTGTATCCTTTTTAAAGTCCCCTAAAAAGACATTTACTTGTTTCCCTAAGCCAATAAGACCTAAGGCAAAAGCGTATGAACTTCCAAGAGCATCACCGTCAGGGTTTTCATGAGTGAAAACAGCAATTTTATTTGCTTTTCCAATCATCTTTTTAAGTTTCTTAAACATAAAATCCCCTCGCTTACAGATTTTTGAGTACCTCGCTTATATGTGAGCCGTATTCAATAGAATCGTCTAAAACGAAGTTAAATTCAGGCGTATATCTGAGGTCAATTCTATGACCTATTTCTTTTCTGATAAAGCCTGCCGCCCCTTTGAGAGCATCAATGGCACCCTTCTTTGCGCTATCGTCTCCCAATACACTTATATATGCCTTGGCAAAGCGCAAATCTTTTGTAACTGAAACATTAACAACGGAAACCATATTCGTTTTAAGTCTTGGGTCTTTTAAATCTCTTATAACAAAGCTTAATTCCTTTTTAACTTCTTCAGAAATTCTGTCTATTCTGTTATATGCTCCCATATTAACCTCCTAATTTTCAGGTTACTCAGGCATAATTTGTTCCATAACATAAGCTTCGATAATATCTCCGTCTTTAATATCGTTGAACTTATCAATGCTTACACCACATTCATAGCCTGATGCAACTTCCTTAACATCGTCTTTAAATCTTTTGAGTGAACCAAGTTCGCCTTCGTGGATAACAATACCGTCACGAACGACACGAACCTTACTGTTTCTTGTCACCTTACCGTCGGTTACATAAGCACCACCGATTGTACCAACACCGGAAACCTTAAAGGTTGTTCTGATTTCAATGTGACCTGTAACGCTTTCACGGAATTTAGGTGCAAGCATACCCTTCATGGCAGCCTCAATATCTTCAATAGCATCATAAATAACTCTGTAAAGTCTGATATCAATATCATTGTCCTCAGCAGAGATTACAGCACCAGGGGTTGGTCTTACATTAAATCCAACAATAATCGCATTTGATGCACTTGCAAGCATAACATCAGATTCTGTTACAGCACCAACTGCGCCGTGGATAACATTAACCTTAACTTCTTCATTTGCAATTCGCTCTAAGGACTGACGAACAGCCTCAACTGAGCCTTGAACATCGGCTTTAACGATAATATCAAGAGTCTTCATCTTGCCCTCTTCAATATGTTCAAAGAGGTTGTCAAGCGAAACTGCCTTTTTAGCATTCTGAGCTTCCTGCTTTGCCTTGAACTTTCTTGCTTCAACAACTTCACGGGCTTTTCTCTCGTCAGATACAACATAGAAAGTATCGCCGCCCTCCGGAACTTCGGAAAGACCTAAAATCTCAACAGGGATAGATGGCTTAGCTTTCTTAACCGGCTTACCCTTATCGTCCATCATAGCACGAACTCTGCCAACTGCTGTTCCTGCAACCATAATATCGCCAACATTAAGCGTTCCGTTCTGAACAAGGATACTTGCAACAACGCCTCTGCCCTTATCGAGCTGAGCTTCAATAACTGTACCCTTTGCAGGACGGTCAGGATTAGCTTTAAGCTCTTTCATTTCTGCAACCAAAAGAACCATATCCAAAAGGGTATCAATATTCTGGTTCTGCTTAGCTGAAATAGGAACACAGATTGTGTCTCCGCCCCATTCTTCCGGAACAAGACCGTGTTCTGTAAGCTCCTGCTTAACGCGTTCAGGGTTAGCACCCTCTTTATCAATCTTATTGATTGCAACAATAATGCTTACATTGGCAGCTTTTGCGTGGTTAATAGCCTCAATCGTCTGTGGCATAATACCGTCGTCCGCTGCAACAACCAAAATTGCAATATCAGTAACGAGTGCACCTCTTGCACGCATAGCTGTAAAAGCTTCGTGTCCAGGGGTATCTAAGAATGTAATTTTCTTATCGTTAACTCTTACTCTGTAAGCACCGATATGCTGTGTAATACCGCCGAATTCGCCCTCAGTTACATTTGTGTTTCTTATAGCGTCAAGAAGGGATGTTTTACCGTGGTCAACATGTCCCATAACAACTACAACCGGAGAACGAGGCTTTAATGATTCCGGAGCGTCCTCAACATCGTTAAAGAGCTTATCTTCTTCTGTAATAATAATCTCTTTCTCAATTGTTCCGCCAAAATCTTCAACAACCAAGGTTGCTGTATCAAAGTCAATAACCTCATTTACTGATGCCATAATTCCGAGAAGCATAAGCTTTTTGATTATTTCGGTTGCAGGTTTTTTCATTCTTTCTGCAAGCTCTCCGACTGTAATTTCGTCAGGAACCATAACCTCAATAACCTCTTTCTTCTCTTTCTTAACCACCTGACTCATATCGTCAACAGGTCTTCCCTTAGTAGATTTGAGGTTCTTCTTATTATTCTTAATTTTCTGTTTTTTTACTCCCTCGCTGTTAACATTTTCAGGGATGAGTTCTTCCAGCTTCTCTGTATCGAGATGGTCAAGGTCAACGGCGTTAGCACGGGTGTCAACCACTCTTACCTTTCTTGCAGGTATCTCTTCGCTGAGGCCTTCCGATTCAAGCTCGATAACTGTTCCGTCATCTCTTTTCTTAGCCTTTTTCTCGATTTTTGGTTTTGGAGCTTCAACAACCTTTTCAGGGAAGATTATAGAAACATCCTCAACCTGATGCTTCTGTGTTAAATACTCATAAATAACATTAAGCTCGTTATCATCTAAAATGCTCATATGGCTCTTATCTGAAACATTATAATCATGAAGAATCTGAACTAATTCCTTACTTGGAATACCAAAGCTTTTTGAAAGCTCATACGCTTTAAACTTTGCCATAATATCGCCCACTTTCTAAATATTTTCTATGTCAGTCGCATACTGTTTTATTCCGTTTGCAAAATTTTCGTCGCTAATCGATAAAACAACTGCGCTTTCCCGACCTGCAAACCTGCCGAGAATTTCTCTGTTTCCTATTTCAAGGTATTTAATGTCTGCCCCTTGGCATAAGGCTTTGAATTTTTTCTTTGTGTTATCTGAGGCATCAGAAGAAATTATAATAAGCTTTGCTTTTTTATATTTTATTCTGTCCTGCGCCTTGGCTTCGCCGACTTCGGCTTTTCCCGCACGGCTTGCAAGACCGATTATCCTGAATATATTTTCACTCACTTATCATTTCTCCCAATTTTTCATAAAATTCACTATCCAGACCGCATCTTAAAGCTCTTTCAAAGGCTTTTCTTTTCTGAGCCGCCAGAATACAGTTTTTGTCTTTGCAAATATATGCACCTCTGCCCATAGCTTTAAAGGAAAAATCAATTTTTATCTCTCCCTCAGGGCTTTTAACAACCCTTATGAGTTCTTCCTTTTCCTTTCTCGCTCTGCATACAACACACATACGAAGAGGATACATAATATCCCTCCCTTATTCTGCTTTAAGGTCGATTTTCCATCCTGTAAGTCTCGCTGCAAGTCTTGCATTCTGACCTTCCTTACCGATTGCAAGGGAGAGCTGGTCTTCCGGAACAACCGCATAGCAGGTCTTGTTTTCTTCATCCACACGGATTGAAAGAACTTTTGCAGGACTGAGTGCCTGGCTAACATATTCAGCAGGGTCGTCACTATACTTAATAATGTCGATTTTTTCGCCTCTGAGCTCGTCGATAACCGCCTGAACTCTCATTCCCTTTGTGCCAATACATGTGCCCACAGGGTCAACATTTGGAGAATTTGAAGCAACTGCAATCTTACTTCTTGAACCCGGTTCACGGGTTAAGCCTTTAATTTCAATAATTCCCTGCTTGATTTCAGGAACTTCAAGTTCAAAAAGGCGTCTTACAAGACCCGGATGTGAACGGGAAACCAAAAGATGTAACCCTTTAACTGAATTTGCAACTTCAATTACGAAAACCTTGTATCTTTCTCCAACCTTATACTTGTCAGTTTTAACCTGTTCGTTAGGCATTAAAACAGACTCAGCATTTTCAAGTTCAAGCATAATGTTTCTCTTTTCTATTTTTCTTACCATTGCTGTCATAATGTCGTTTGTTCTGTCAGAAAATTCGTCAAACATCTTTTCTCTTTCAGCTTCGCGGATTCTCTGGAGAACAACATTTCTTGCTGTCTGGGCTGCAATTCTTCCGAATGCCGCAGGAGTAACTTCTCTTTCCACAACATCTCCAACTTCATAGTTAGGATTAATCTCTCTTGCGTCGCTAACGGAAATTTCACTTTCCTTATCCTCAACCTCTTCAACAACAGTTTTGCGGGCATATACGCTTATTTTACCCGTTTTTTCATCAATGTTGACTTTAATGTCGGAAACAGCACCGAAGTTCTTCTTATACGCGCTTATAAGAGCTGTGTTAAGGGCGTCAATAACAACATCGCGGCTTATTCCTTTTTCCTTTTCAATTTCGTCAAGTAATGTAAATAACTCTGCACTCATTTTCTTAAACACTAACCTTTCTATTTTAAAATTCAAAATGAAGCTTTACATAAGTAGTTTCATTTAATTTAATACTGATTTTTTCTCCTTCAAGGGCGATTGACACTTCGTCCCCGTCAAGTCCGACAAGCTCTCCGCAAAGGTTTTTTGAGCCGTTATACGCCTTATAAAGACCTATGTCAACCAGCTCGCCTTTATACATTTCAAAATGCTCTCCCTGTCTTAGCTTTCTCTCAATTCCAGGAGAAGAAACTTCAAGGAAATAGTTATTTGAAATAGGGTCATTCTTATCTAAGGTACTGCTCAGTTCACGGCTTATAGCCTCGCACTCGTCAATGGTTATTCCGCCTTCACGGTCAACATAGACACGCAAGAACCAGGAATTTCCTTCTTTGACATACTCAACATCATAGACAAAACACCCTTGCTCCTTAGCGATAGGAGTTGCCATATCAAGGACAGTTTTTTCTGTTTTTGAATACATCCATTCACCTCCAAGAGTTAAGCCGATGGGAAATGAACCCCATAAGCCTTAAATTAATTTAATTAAGCAAAGAAGTGAGGCTCACGCCTCACTTCAAGATGTCTTCTATTAAACTCTATACATATACTAGCACAAAACCCGCCGTTTGTCAAGACTTATTTATAATTTTGGCAAGTTCATCCATAAAGGAATTTATGTCTTTAAACTGTCTGTAAACAGAGGCAAATCTTACATAGGCAATATCGTCAAGCTTTTGAAGTCTTTCCATTACCATTTCGCCGATTTTCTCGGTTGAAACCTCTTTTTCCAAAAGGTTATAAAGCTTTGTTTCGATTTCTTCAACAACGCGTTCAATATCCTTTAATGAAATCGGGCGTTTTTCACAGGCTCTTACAAGACCGTTGATAATCTTATCTCTGTCAAAGCTTTCTCTTGTTCCGTCCTTTTTCACAACGATAATCGGAATGCTTTCAATCTTTTCATATGTCGTGAATCTCTTTCCGCACTCCAAGCATTCGCGACGGCGGCGGATTGTTGCCCCTTCATCAGTTGCACGGGAGTCTATAACTTTACTCTCTGTGTGACCGCAAAACAAACATCTCATAATTTCCCCTCCAAAATTAAGGATTATTCCATATTCTTATATTTATCAAGAACCTTTTCAATTCTTCCGATTGGATTTAGTAATGTGCTGATTGAGCGCTCAGCGTTAAGCTCACTTATAATAAGAGCAATATATTTTGACATATCAACCTGCTTATACCAAGGCTTATCTAAAAGACCCGGTCTTGAATAAATGAGGTTGGTTGTAAAGATAGCATCTATAACACCATCTTCATATGCCTTGTCAAATTTTTCAAAGCCTTCTGTAAAGAGGCCGAAAGTTGAGAAAACAACAACTTTTTTAGCCTTTCTCTTTTTAAGTTCTTTCGCAACATCAATCATAGAGTCGCCGGATGCAATCATATCGTCAACAACGATAACATTCTTGCCCTCAATATCGGAGCCTAAGAATTCGTGAGCAACGATTGGGTTCTTTCCGTCAACAACCTTTGAGTAGTCTCTTCTCTTATAGAATGTTCCAAGATTCATTCCGAGAACTGAAGAATAGTACATACATCTTGACATAGCTCCTTCGTCAGGAGATACAATCATAGTGTTTTCTTTATCTAAAATAATGTCTTTGTCATATCTTAAACAAGCTTTTATCATTTGATATGTAGGCTGGATATTTTCAAAACCGCTGAGAGGAATAGCACTTTGAACTCTTGCGTCATGAGCATCAAATGTAATGATGTTCTGAACGCCCATATTGATAAGTTCGGTAAGTGCCATAGCGCAGTCCAAGGACTCTCTTGCCATACGCTTATGCTGTCTGCCTTCATAAAGCATTGGCATAATAACAGTAAGTCTCTTTGCCTTTCCGCCGATTGCAGAGATATATCTTTTAAGGTCCTGGAAATGGTCGTCAGGACTCATCGGAACTTCCTGACCATACATTTTATATGTCTGACCATAGTTGAAAACATCAGCAATAATATAAATATCGTGGCTTCTTACAGACTCAACGATACTCGCCTTTGCTTCGCCCGTGCCGAATCTTGTAGCTTTAACAGGAACTAAAAATGTATCAAGGTCAACATCTTCGTTGAATTTTTTAAGATAATAGTTTACCCTTTCGCTAAACTCCTCTCCGCCTCTTAGAGACATTACGCTAAGCTTGCCTAAGTTATAGGACTCAACAGTTGATTTCATCTTTCTTCTCCTTTTATTTATGTTGTGAAAGTAAATTATATCTGATATCCCAAAGCTTCTGGGACATATCTACATAGTATTCATGGGGGTTTTCAAATCTCTTTACTTCCTCCCATATCTTGTCCACCTCATCCTTGCAGTAATTTCTTATTTCTTCAAGGCTCGGGGAGTCATATACGCACTCGCCGTTCTTAAAAATCTGCACCATGAGTTCTTTTGCCGTAAAGTTGGTTACGGTTTTTCTCTTCCATGTATTATTAGGGTCAAAGATTTCATAGCTTTCGCCCTCAATTTTCTCATCAGGAAGAGTTAAAACATCAGCAATAGCCATTCCCGTTTCGTTTGAGAATAGTCTGTAAGCCTTTTTAAAGCAAGGAGTTGTTATTTTGGAAACATTCTCGCTTACCTTTATTTTCGGAACAATCTCACCTCTTTCTTCAACGGCAACAAGTTTATAAACTCCGCCGAAAACAGGCTCTGATTTAGATGTTATAAGTCTTTCCCCTACGCCGAAGGAATCAATTTTTGCACCCTGTTTCAAAATATCCTGAATTATATGCTCGTCAAGGGAATTGGATGCAACAATCTTAACATCGCTGTAACCTGCCTCATCAAGCATAACTCTTGCTTTTTTAGAAAGATAGGTTATGTCACCGCTGTCAATTCTTATCCCAACAGGTCTTTTACCCATTGGCTTTAACACCTCATCAAAAGCACGGATTGCGTTCGGAACACCTGATTTTAAAACATTATAGGTGTCAACCAGAAGAGTGCAGGAATCGGGATATGTTTTTGCATAAGCACAAAAAGCTTCGTATTCGGTATCAAAGGACTGCACCCAGCTGTGAGCCATTGTTCCGAGAGCAGGAACGGAAAACATTTTATCAGAAATTGTGCACGCCGTTCCGACTGCACCGCCGATATAAGCGGCTCTTGCACCGTAAATCGCCCCGTCATAACCTTGGGCACGGCGGGAACCGAATTCCATAACAGGTCTTCCCTCTGCCGCACGGACAATACGGTTACACTTGGTTGCGATAAGGCTTTGATGATTTATAGTAAGAAGAATCATAGTTTCAATGAACTGAGCCTGGATAAGAGGTCCTCTTACAGTAACGATAGGCTCGTTAGGGAAAATCGGAGTTCCCTCAGGAATCGCCCACACATCGCACTCAAATTTAAAGTTTTCAAGATACTCCAAAAATTTATCAGAGAAAATGTTTTTTACTCTGAGATAATCTATATCATCTTTTTCAAACCTAAGATTTTTAAGATATTCTATAAGCTGCTCTACCCCTGCCATAATGGCAAAACCCGCCCCATCGGGAACTTTGCGGAAATACATATCAAAATAGGCCTTTTTCTCGCCCATTCCGTGTTCCAAGTAGCCGTTAGCCATTGTTATTTCATAAAAATCTGTAAGCATTGTAAGATTCATAATTTCACCTTGTCGCATTTGACTTAATATATATTTATTATATCTCTTTTTGAGTTTAATTGCAAGTATTTTTAAAACATATTTTTATTATTTCTGACAAAATTTTCAAAAAAGCAAGGCACCCCTTTTGAGGTGCCTTGAAAAAAGTTTTTATTTTCTTTTATTCTTAACCGCAGCGTCCTTCCATGTTGCCCAGATTGAGCCGGAAACAAATATTGAAGAATATGTTCCAACTAAGATACCGATTATAATCGGAAGAGCGAACACCTTGATAGACGCAACGCCGAGGAGATAAACCGCTCCGATTGTTAAAAGTGTTGTTACTGTTGTATTTATAGAGCGTTTAAGAGTACTGTTGATACTTGCGTTTGCAATTTCGGAATATGTTTCCTTTCTTGCTCTTCTTGTGTTTTCTCTGATTCTGTCAAAGATAACGATTGTATTATTGATAGAATAACCGAGAACTGTAAGAAGTGCTGCAATAAAGTTTGTATCAATCTTTATTCTGAGTACAGAGTAGATACCGCAAAGAAGAAGAATATCGTGTACAAGAGCAACAACTGCGCAAACGCCTGATGTAAAGTCAAATCTGATTGCAACATAAATTAAGATTGCAATAGCAGCAAGGATTGACATAACAACCGCAGATTTTGCAAGGTTTCTTGCAGTTGAAGAAGATACAACATTAAGTTCAGACTTGGAAACGCCTTCAACGAAATAAGAATATCCCTCGTGGCTTATAACCTGCTTGTTGGCTTCTTCTTCTGTAATTTCTGT
>JAZOAF010000131.1:0-10318 GCA_045595345.1 Clostridia bacterium
GAGCAAAGAGCCATATCCCCTGAAACCGCAACAGCGCTGCCGCCTGATGAACCACCGGGAACGCAATCGGGGTTGAATGGGTTTTTCGGCTTATTATAATAGCAAGTCTGGGAAGAACCGCCCATTGCGAATTCGTCCATACTTGTTTTACCTAATGTAACAATACCCTCGGCGTTTAATTTTTCCATAACAGTTGCGTTATATGGCGGGATATAGCTTTCAAGCATTTTTGAGCCACAAGTGGTTTTAATTCCCATTGTGCAGATATTATCCTTAATCGCCATAGGAATACCTGTAAGAGAAGAGGCTTCCCCACTGGCAATTTTCTCGTCTGCTTTTTTTGCCTGAGCAATAGCGTCTTCTTCGCAAACTGTTATATAAGCGCCTAATTTTTCATTATTTGACTTGATTTTTTTAAGATATTCTTCCGTAAGTTCAACAGAGGAAATCTTTTTCTCATCAAGCATTTGTCTTGCTTCTTTAATAGTTTTCATAATTTTCCTCCTTAATCAACAACTTTCGGAACAACAAACTGGTTTTCCGTAGTTTCAGGGCCGTTTTCAACAATCTTGTCCATATCAGAAAAGGTTTTAACCTCGTCAGTGCGGAGAGATGTGAAAGGAACGGCATTTGCCATATCAATAGGGTTGTACTCAAAATCAGACTCCCCGATTGTATCCATTAAGTTCATAATATCCGTCATTTCTTTTCCGTAGGTTTCCATTTCCTCATCGGATAAATAAAGACGGGAAAGCTCACAAAGAGTAGTTAAATCTTCCTTTGTAATCATAATTTGCCTCCTTGGTAAGTGCAAGCGCACTTAGAAATAATCACAGATAAAGTTATTATACCCTAAATTTACAAATTTTTCAAGAGCATTTGGGGATATTTGAAAGAAATATTTTAAAAGACAATTATTAGTGAGAAAAGGATATATTAAATTTTGAAAAAGTTTGTTTCTAAAAATTAGAAAGACAATTCTTTGAAAAAAGAATTGTCTTTTTTTCTTTTAAATGCTATAATTGAAAAAGGGGGTGGGAAGATGCTTCATATAAAAGAGACAATCGTTGTAGAAGGCAAATATGACAAAGAACGAATAAAGAAGGTAACGGATGCCCCTATTATCATGACGAGTGGATTTTTCCTTTATAAAGATAAAAAAATTATGAAAGCAATAAAGTGTGCCGCCTTGAAGACGGGGATAATAATTCTTACGGATTCGGACAGAGCAGGTTTTAGGATAAGAAACTATATAAAACAATGCGTAGGGGACAAAGGCAGGGTTTTAAACGCCTATATCCCGTCCGTCGAGGGTAAGGAAAAGCGTAAAGACGCCCCCGGCAAAGAGGGGATTTTAGGTGTTGAGGGAATGAGCGAGGAAACGCTTCGCAAGATACTTTCTTCAGCCACAGAGATAATAGAAAAGCCTTTAACTGATGAAATACAGCTTACAAAAGCAATGCTTTATGAGGACGGTCTTACGGGAAAGGCTGACAGTGCACAACTGAGGAAGAGGTTAGAGAAAGAGCTTTCTCTTCCCCCAAGGCTTTCCGCAAATGGAATGATTGAGATAATTAACCGTATTTACGGTTATGAAACATATAAAAAAGCACTTGAAAAAGTAAAAAAGGAGAAGAAATATGAATAAGGATATTAAGTATATTGGAGTAAACGACAGAGAAGTTGACCTTTTTGAGGGGCAGTATGAAGTTCCTGAGGGAATGGCATATAATTCCTATGTTGTCCTTGACGAAAAGGTTGCGGTTTTTGACACGGTTGATAAGAATTTTGGCGAGGAGTGGCTTTCTAATCTCGAAAAAGCTCTCGGCGGAAGAGATGTTGACTATCTCATTGTTCAGCATATGGAGCCTGACCACTCTGCAAACATTGATGTTTTTGCAAAGAAATACAGTAATGCGAAAATTGTTGCAACGGACAAGGCTTTCGTTATGATGGAGCAGTTTTTCGGCGAAACCTATGAGGGAAGAAAAATCGCAGTAAAAGACGGAGACGGACTCAGCCTTGGAAAGCACGAATTAGTTTTTGTAACAGCTCCAATGGTTCATTGGCCAGAGGTTATGCTGACATACGATAAGACCGATAAGGTTTTATTCTCAGCAGATGCCTTCGGAAAATTCGGCGCACTAGATGCTGACGAAGACTGGGTGTGCGAGGCGAGAAGATATTATTTCGGCATCGTTGGAAAATACGGCGCGCAGGTTCAGGCTCTGCTCAAAAAAGCATCAGGGCTTACCATTGAAACAATCTGCCCTCTTCACGGACCCGTTTTAACAGAAAATCTCGGGTATTACCTGAATTTATATAACATCTGGTCATCTTATGAGAGCGAAGAGAAAGGCGTTTTTATTGCCTATACATCCGTTTACGGAAACACCAAAAAGGCTGCCCTTTTAATCGCTGAAAAGCTTGAAGAAATGGGCGTTAAGGTTGCAACTTGCGACCTTGCACGAGAGGATATGCACGAGGCAATAGAGGATGCCTTTAAGTATAGCCACTTGGTTTTAGCCACAACAACATATAACGGGGACATCTTCCCATTTATGAAAGAGTTCATAAACCATCTTACAGAGAGAAATTACCAAAACAGAACAGTTTCTTTTGTTGAAAACGGAAGCTGGGCACCCATTGCTAAAAAGGTAATGACAAAAATGCTTGAAAACAGCAAGAATTTAACATTTACGGAAAACTCTGTAACTATAAAGTCAGCGATTAATGCAGTCAGCGAAAGAGAAATTGATGCTTTGGCAGAAGAAATAAGAGGTAGTTTATTATGAAAAGAATTTTAGCCATTGTGCTTCTTGCGCTTATGACAGCAGGCCTTTTCGGCTGTCAGGGAGAAGAGGTTAAAAATGAAGTCCCAGCCGTTTATACAGAGATTGGCGAGGGCGAAAGAGAGTTTATGTTCAGTGTTTTCTATGCCGACGGAAAGAGCGAAAGCTTTTTAATCCATACCGATAAAAAGACTGTGGGCGAAGCTCTTTTAGAGTCGGGCATAATCGAAGGAGAAGACGGCCCTTACGGATTGTTTGTTAAAAAGGTAAACGGCGTAAGAGCAGATTACGATAAAGATAAGCTTTACTGGGCGTTTTATATAGACGGCGAATATGCAACCCACAGCGTTGATAAAACAGAGATAGAAGAGGGAAAAGTCTACGCTTTTAAGGTAACAAAAGCATGAGAATAAGTATCAAAGAAACGGCAATTTTCGGGATGCTTGGGGCGATTATGTATGTCTCCAAGATGCTTATGGAGTTTCTTCCCAATATCCATTTGCTTGGGGTTTTCGTTGTGGCAATAACGGCGGTATATCGGGCAAAAGCTCTTTATCCCATATACATATATGTCTTCATAAACGGACTTTTTGCAGGCTTTGCTATATGGTGGATTCCATATCTTTATATTTGGACAGTCCTTTGGGGAATGACAATGCTTGTTCCCAAAAGCTTGAACCCGAAAGTTAAAACGGCGGTCTATATTCTGATTTGCTCACTCCACGGCTTTCTTTTTGGGACTCTTTATTCAGTAGGACAAGCCATAATGTTCGGAATGAATTTTAAAACAACAATCGCCTGGATTGTGGCTGGGCTCCCTTGGGACGCGGTCCAGGGAATAGGAAACTTAATCGGCGGACTACTCATAAAACCCCTGATTTCGGTTATAAAATTATCAAAAAAATAAAGGCAGAAACGATTTCGTTCCTGCCTTTTTTATTAACTCAAAAGACCGTAGCATCCGCTACTTTCTTTTGAGTTAAGGATGAAACTTATGAATAACTATTACTAGTTAGCTTGCGTTTTTGATTTGGAGGCGTAATCTGTCGGCAATCATTGCGATAAACTCAGAGTTGGTTGGCTTTCCTTTGGTGTTTGCAACGGTATAGCCGAAAATGGAGTTTAAAACCTCTGTGTCCCCTCTGTCCCAGGCAACCTCGATTGCGTGGCGGATTGCCCTCTCAACCCTGCTTGAAGTTGTGCCGAAGTCCTTTGCAACAGTTGGGTAAAGCTTTTTGGTTATGGAGTTTATAACATCAAGATTTTCAACAACAAGCATTATTGCGTGGCGGAGATACTGATAACCTTTGATATGTGCAGGGATACCGATTTCGTGGATGGTCTTGGTTACCATTGTTTCAATGTCAAGAGCGGCCACTTGGCTCTTTCCGATAATTTTTCCAACAGCGTCATCACTTTCGTGGAAAAGCTTTATGGTGCTTATAAGACTATCAATATTAAGAGGCTTAACCATATAATATTCAGCACCAAGGTCAATACAGCTCTGGGCAATCTTCTCTTTTTTAATGGAAGAAGAAATAATAACCATCGGCCCGTTTCCCTGCTTGTTTCTCAGTCTTTCCAGAACTCCCATACCGTCAAGTGATGGAAGAATAAGGTCCATAATGAGAACATCAGGCTTTAAAAGCTCAACCTTTTCCAGAACTTCAAAACCGTCGCAAACCAGAGCGCAAACCGAAAAATGATAATCAGCTTCAAGCTGCTTCTTAATCATCTCCCCATAGCTTCTTTCGTTGTCTGCAATAAGAACTTTTATCTGTTTCTCCATTTTAACAATTCTCCTTTTATATTTTTCCAAAATTTTCCAATTACAATTAGATTATAAACCCAATTACCAAAATTTGTCAATAGATTTTTAAAAAATTTTTGGAAAAATTTTTTTAGATATTGTTATTGCTGTCGAAAAAAAGCACAATATCTTGTGCTTTTGTCGTTATTTGCAGTATTAAATTGAGAAGTTCTCTATAATGTAATTTCTTGCCTTATCTTCAAGGGTATCGTCAAGAGGAGAAAGGGAAGAAAAGCCTTCATATTTCCTTTTAAGCGCTCTTTGGAGGATGCTGTCGCAGAGCTTTGGGTTCTTTGGAAGGAGGGGGCCATGGAGGTAAGTTCCTATAAGATTTTTATAGATAACGCCCTCATATCCGCTCTTTCCGTCGTTGCCGTGACCTGCCAGAACTTTGCCCAGCGGAGAGTGGCTTTTTATGTCTGTCCGTCCGCCGTGGTTTTCAAAGCCCGCGATTTTCCCGAATTCCTCGCTTTCTAAAATCACATTGCCGATAAGACGGTTTTTCTCATCGGAAACGGTTGTTATATCTAAGATTTCCATACCTGCAAGCTCTTTCTGGGAGGTCTTGTAGTATTTCCCCATAAGCTGATAGCCTCCGCACACACAGAGCATAACTCCGTCATTTTCAATATAGGCTTTAAGCTCTTCTTTATAAGAGGATAAAAGGGTGCTGACAGTTTCCATTTCTCTGTCCGCCCCGCCACCGAGGAAAATAATATCCGCATTTTCAAAGTCGATATGGTTATCAGATGCGGTTATATCAATAATGTTTGCCCCGATATTTCGCCAGAGAAGACGCATTTTAAGAGCTTCCATATTTCCCTTGTCGCCGTAGAGGTTTAAAAGGTCGGGATAAAGATGAACAATATTTAAAGAATATTCCATTATTTTTTCTCCTCCTTTTCACCTTTGAGGCCAAGCAAAATATTTTGTGTCCCGAAAAGAGCGGTGTAGTTTACCAGAACATAGCAAACCTCGCTGTCAGTTTTAAGGCAGGACAAAATTGCCTCTTTCATATCGAAAGTAATTTTGTCAATATTAATATCTGAATATTTAAAGCGGAGGGCAAGGTCATAGGCCCTTTTCCCGCTTATTGAAAGGGTGTTTAATGTCTCGTCATTAAGCCTTTCAAAGTCAACATCCCAAAGCCATGAAACATCCATACCGTCGCTTGGCTCAGCATTTACTGCGATAATAATATCCTTTTTGCGCTTGTCGGTAAGAACAGTTTCAATTGCCTGATTGAACCCTGCGGGGTTTTTGGCAAGGTTTAAAATTACGCTTTTTCCAAGGTCAATTTCTTCCATACGGCCAATCTGTGGCTTATAGTCGGAAAGAAGATTGTTGAAGTTTTCGCTCTTTGTTCCTAAAAGGCTCATAAGAGAGAAAACGGCGAGAATATTATAAATGTTATAAAAGCCTCGGTAGTTTAAGCTCACCTGATTTCCGTTTACAGTAAAGGAAAGACCGTTTTCAAGGCGGACATCCTTTGCCTCAAAGTCAATCTTGTTTCGCTTGTTTTCGCATTTAGTGCAGTAGTAATCCCCAAGCTGACCATAGTGATAATAATTGTAGGAAAGAGGAGTACCGCAAACTGTGCAGAATTGACCGTCTCTTGTTTCGCTGTTTTGAGAGAGGACCTGCTCGCTTATGCCAAAATATGAAGCATCCCTACCTTCCCCGAGCTGAGCGGTTATAGGGTCGTCGCCGTTTAGGATAAGCTTAGCATTAGGGGCTTTATCAATTGCAGATTTAACAAGCTTTACGGTTGTTTCAAGCTCGCCGTAGCGGTCAAGCTGGTCACGGAACAGATTGGTAACAATTATATAGTCAGGGGTTATATGGTCAAAAACCTTAACTGCAAAGGCTTCGTCAATTTCAAAGCAGGCATGGTCCGCCTTGAATTTCCCGAAAAGGTTACAGCTGTCTGCAAAAACTGTTGCAACACCGCTCAGCATATTCGCCCCGAGAGAGTTGCAGATAACACGGTATCCGCATTTTAACAGAGAGGCATAAACTAAGTTATTGGTAGTGGTTTTGCCGTTTGTTCCGCAGGTTACGATAACCTTTCCCGTAATATTATTTTTAAGCCGTTTTATCATATCAGGGCAGATTTTAAGCGCAACCACCCCCGGAGTTGATGAGGATTTTTTACCCATCATTTTTCCAAGGAGGGAGGCAAGTTTTGCCGCCCAGACTGCAAGTATAAGTCGCATAGGTTTTGTCCTTTCCCTTATTTTTCAATAAGCTTTATGTCGCTTTCGTCAAAGATTTCATATAAGTCGTCAAAAGGAATACTGTTTTCCTTTGCCCACATAGAGGAGGGGGCAGAAAATGCCTGCTTCGTGTCCTCATAGTAGATATAAAGGGGTAAATCTCCCCCTGTTAAGATGGTTTTAAGCTCCTCTAATTTTTCCGTCTCAAAGGATTTCATTTTTATATAAAGCTTTTTATATTTTCCGCTTGGAACGGCGTTAAGAGGCATTGCACTTTCCAAGCGGAGCTTAGGAGGCTTGTCCTCTGCCATATCAAGGTTTCCGGAGAGGCAAAGCACAGCATCCTCTTTTATAAGGTTATAGAATGTCCGAACCATTGCGGGGAAAACGATAACCTCAATTGTTCCCGTCAGGTCCTCAAATTCCAGATAATACATAAGCTCGTTTTTCTTGGTAAACTGCTTTCTTATGCCGATTACTATTCCGCAAAGGGTAACCTTGTCCCCGCTGTCGAACTTATGATACTCGTTTTCGTTTATCTCGTAAATTGTGGCATTGGAAAGCTTTTCGATTTTGTCCTTATAGCTGTCCAGAGGATGCCCCGAAACATAAACCCCGAGATATTCTTTCTCATTTTTGAGGATTTCAGTTTCCGAAAGCTCATCAAGGCTTGGGAAATCGTCTTTGTCGCTTCCGAAGTCCTCAAAGAAACTGCTAAAATCAAGCTGACCCTCAACATTGCTCTTCTTTTTATCAACGGCAGAGTCAAAAACACTCTCGAAAACTTCAAGAAGAACACTTCTCTTTAAACCTAGGGAGTCAAAAGCACCGCAGCGGATAAGAGCTTCAAGACTTCTCTTGTTAAGTCTTCCCGTTGCCATACGGTTACAGAAGTTGGTAAAGGAGGTAAAGTCGCCGCCCTTTTCCCGCTCCTGAGCAATCTCATCAATAATTGAAACGCCGACATTCTTAACCGCACCGAGAGAGAAACGGATATTCTCTCCGTCAGGAACGAACGCTGCATTTCCCTTGTTTATATCAGGGGGCAAAATGTTAATTCCGCATTTTTTAGCTGAGCCTAAATATTTTGTAATCTTATCGGGATGAGCAAGACAGCTTGTAAGAAGAGCCGCAAAAAACTCAACGGGATAGTGACAGCGAAGGTATGCGGTCTGATAAGACACGAAGGCATAAGCCGCCGCGTGAGATTTGTTAAAGGCATACTTTGCAAAGTCCATCATCTCGTCAAAGATTTCTGCCGCAATTTTAGCGTCAATACCCTTTTTGACCGCACCCTCAACCTCATATTCGCCGTTTGCGTTCTTGATGCCGTGGATGAAGTTTTTACGCTCCTGCTCCATAACATCTGTCTTCTTTTTGGACATAGCACGGCGGACAAGGTCGCTTCGTCCCAAGGAATATCCGCCAAGCTCACGAACGATTTGCATAACCTGTTCCTGATAAACTATACAGCCATAGGTAACATCCAATATTTTTTCAAGCATAGGATGCTTATATGTGATATTTTTCGGGTTATTCTTATTTGAAACATAGCGGGGAATTGAGTCCATCGGGCCCGGACGGTAAAGAGAAATTCCCGCAATAATATCTTCAATAGAGGTGGGGGCAAGGTCTTTCATAAAGGATTGCATACCGCCGCTTTCAAGCTGGAACACGCCGTCGGTTTCCCCACGGGAAATCATTGCATAAACTTCCCTGTCGTCAAAATCAATCTTGCCGATGTCAAGGGTTTCCCCTCTGGTTTTCTTAATGTTTAAAATTGTATCTCTTATAACGGTTAAGGTGCGAAGACCTAAAAAGTCCATTTTAAGCAGGCCAAGATGCTCAACCGTATCCTTCGTAAACTGAGTGGTTATAACATCGCTGTTGCATTGAACGGGAACATAAGCCGTAACAGGCTCTTTTGTTATAACAACACCTGCCGCATGGGTTGAAGAGTGTCTCGGAAGACCTTCAAGCTGGATTGATGTGTCAATAAGCTTCTTAATCTGCTCGTCAGAGTCATACATACTTTTAAGCTGAGGATTGATTTGAAGAGCTTTCTCAATGGTCATATCAAGTACAGCAGGGATTTCCTTGGCAACAGTGTCGGCAGTGGAATATGGCACATCAAGAGCGCGCCCGACATCACGGATAGCAAGGCGGGCAGCCATTGTTCCGAAAGTTATAATCTGGGCAACATGGTCAGAGCCGTATTTTTTATTGACATAGTCAATAACCTCGCCTCTGCGCTCATAACAAAAGTCAATATCAATATCAGGCATGGTAACTCGCTCGGGGTTTAAGAAACGCTCGAAAATAAGACCATACTTGATAGGGTCAATATCGGTTATTTTAAGGCAATAGGAAACTATGGACCCTGCGGCACTGCCTCGGCCGGGGCCTACCATAATTCCGTTTTGCTTTGCATAGTTTATAAAGTCCCAAACAATGAGGAAATATTCAACATACCCCATTGACTTTATGGTTTCAAGCTCATAGGAAAGTCTGCCCCGAAGCTCCTCGTTACTGTCCGGATAACGCTCATTAAAACCTTTTTCACAAAGCTCCTTTAAATATTCATAAGCGGTATACCCTTCGGGAAGAGCGAATTCAGGAAGATGAAGTTTACCGAATTCAATCTCAACATTACACATATCCGCAATTTTCTGAGTATTTTCAAGAGCCTCAGGCACATAGGAGAAGAGGAAGTCCATTTCCTCCTCGGACTTAACATAAAGCTGAGAGGATTCCATCTTCATTCTGTCGGTATCATTAACGGTTTTTCCCGTCTGGATACACATTAAAATATCCTGATACTTTGAGTCCTCTTCTGTAACATAGTGGACATCGTTTGTGGCAACAAGGCCTAGACCAAACTCCTTAGCCAGAGCAATAAGCTGACTGTTGAGCTTTTTCTGGTCATAAAGGCCGTGGTCCTGAATTTCGATAAAGAAGTTGTCTTTCCCGAAAATATCAATGAAACGCTTTGCGGTTTCTCTTGCCTCTTCGGGATTGCTGTCTAAAAAGTGACGGGATATAACCCCGAACATACAACCGCTTAAAGCGATAATACCTTCGCTGTGCTCCCTTAAAACATCAAGGTCAACTCTCGGCTTATAATAAAAGCCGTCAACCCATCCGCAGGAAACAATCTTCATAAGGTTTTTATAGCCTATTTCGTTTTTGGCAAGGAGGATTAAGTGTGAATTTTTCGAGTCAAGGTCGTGCATTTTGTCAAAACGGCTTCTTTGCGCCACATAAACCTCACAGCCGAGGATTGGCTTAATGCCGATTTTCTTTGCATATTCATAGAAGTCAATAACGCCATACATATTGCCGTGGTCAGTAATTGCCATAGCGGTCTGCCCAAGCTCTTTTGCGCGGTCCAAAATTTTCGGGATAGTCCCTTCGCCATCAAGCAAGCTGTAAATAGTATGGGTGTGAAGATGCACAAATGACATATTTTTTCCTCCTTTTTATAGATTTTCTGCAATAGC
>JAZOAF010000132.1:0-3778 GCA_045595345.1 Clostridia bacterium
GAGGTTTTGGTTGAAATCCATGCCGCAGCGCTTAACAGAGCAGACTTAATGCAAAGAGCGGGAGATTATCCACCACCTCCGGGGTGTCCTGAATGGATGGGCCTTGAAATCGCAGGGGTTATTACCGAAATGGGCGAAGAAGCAAAAGCAAAGTCTGATTGGAAAATCGGAGATAAGGTTTGCGCCCTTTTAGGCGGTGGCGGTTATGCAGAATATGTTTCCGTTAAATACTATATGCTTATGCCTGTTCCGAAGAATTGTTCAATGGTAGAAGCGGCGGCAATTCCTGAGGCTTTCGCAACGGCTTACCTTAATCTTTTTATTGAAGGCAAAATTAAAGAGGGAAACACTCTTTTAATGAATGCAGGTGCGTCAGGCCTTGCCAGCGTTATAATCCCTATGGCGAAAGCCTTTGGTATAAGAGTTATAACAACTGTTTTAACTGACGAAATCGCTGAGTCAATTAAGCATCTTAATGCAGACAGAGTTGTTGTTACAACAAAAGAGGATATTTCCGAAGTGTTAAAGGAAGAACTTGAAAATGGCAATAGTGTTGATGTTGCCATTGACTGCCTCGGCGGAGAAATAATGGGCAAGTGCATCCATTATTTAACTCACGGTGCAAGATGGATTATGATTGCGGCCCTTGCAGGTCAAAAAACTGAAATCGACCTTAAAAATATTTATGTTAGAAATGTCCGAATTATCGGAAGCACTCTTCGGTCAAGAACCCCTCAGGTAAAAGCAGAAATTCTTGCTTCTCTTGTTAGAGATGTTTTTCCGAAGATTGAAAGCGGAGAAGTTAAGCCAACAATTCACGCGGTTCTTCCAATAACCGAAGCAGAAGCTGCCCACGACATTTTATATAAGGGCAAGAATGTTGGAAAAGTTGTTTTAGAAGTAAAATAACAAAAAAGCATTCAAATCTTTTAGATTTGAATGCTTTTTTAATGCAAAAATTTATACTGTAAATTCGTCAACCCATTTTAAGATTGGTTTTCCGTCCTCAAATTCAACGGGAAGCCATACATATCTAGCGATAGAAGTATTTTTAACTGTTAATGAGTTAACATCAAAACCTTCATATTTGTTTTCTTTATCAGGGTCAAACATACATTCAAAAATGTCCAGAATGTCGGGCATATCCTCAGGCAAATCCATAAGCCATCTGTCAGCCATAGCGATAAACTTATCTGTCCCCTGGACTTTGAATACGCAGGAAATCTGGCTGTCAAAGGATGTGTTTTTGTGGTTGCCTATATGCGGATTGCCAAGCTCTTTCCACTCTCCGTGGAGGCTATCGCAAACGGCAACTTCCGAGGGGTTAGGGAATTTTCCTGTTGTTCCTGATGTGAACATATAGTAAAGACCATCTTTTTTAAATACAGCGGGAGCTTCTCGGACAAATGGAGGGCATTTTCTTGGGAAATGAACGGTGTAGTTTGCCGTAACATCCATAAAGTCATCGGTAAGGTCAATAATAAGCATTTCACTGTGAACTCTCTCACAGATGAGATAACCTTTGCCATCCTCAACATAAAGGTCAAAGTCTCCGCAACTCATTCCGCAAGGGTGGAGCATTTTGTTTACAAAAGTAAATGGCCCTTTAATGCTGTCAGCGGTTGCAACAACCATATATTGCATATAAGGATCAAGCCTTGTTCCCATAATCTTTATCCACATAACGAATTTTTTGGTCTTTTCGTTATAAATAATGTGTGGGCGGTCCATCTTCGACTTTGGATGGACAGGACTGTCAAGGTCTTCTAAATCAGGCTCTATAATAAGCCCTTCGTCGGTCCAGTTGTAAAGGTCCTCGGAGGAGTAAAGCCTTACGCCCCAATGCCAGATGTCCTTTTCTCTTACGGACTTTTCCTTATTTTCGCCATACCAGTAATATTTTCCGTCAACATATATCATAGCGCCGCCGTGAGCCTGAATAAGCTCGCCGTTTGTGTCGCGCCATTCTTCGCCTGGACGGATGGATGTGTATTTCATAAAAAACGCCTCCAAACAGAATTAAAGGCCCCCTTAGATTAAGGGAGCCTTTTTGCTTTTCATTATTTAAGAAAGCTCCTCAAAATTATTTGCAAGCTTCTTCGATAGCAACTGCAACTGCAACAGTCATACCAACCATTGGGTTGTTACCTGCGCCGATAAGTCCCATCATTTCAACGTGAGCAGGAACGGAAGAAGAACCTGCAAACTGAGCGTCAGAGTGCATTCTTCCCATTGTGTCTGTCATACCGTATGAAGCTGGACCTGCTGCCATATTATCAGGATGAAGTGTTCTTCCTGTGCCGCCACCGGATGCAACAGAGAAGTATTTCTTGCCCTGTTCGATACATTCTTTCTTGTATGTACCTGCAACAGGATGCTGGAATCTTGTTGGGTTTGTGGAGTTACCTGTGATAGAAACATCAACGCCTTCAAGGTGCATAATTGCAACGCCTTCACGAACATCATCAGAGCCGTAGCAACGAACCTTTGCTCTCTCGCCCTTAGAATAAGCAGTTTCCTTAACGATAGCAACTTTACCTGTGTGGTAGTCAAACTTTGTCTGAACATAAGTAAAGCCGTTAATTCTTGAAATAATCTGAGCAGCGTCTTTTCCAAGACCATTTAAGATAACTCTGAGGTCTTCTTTTCTTGCCTTGTTAGCAGATCTTGCAAGACCGATAGCACCTTCTGCTGCCGCAAAAGATTCGTGGCCGGCGAGGAATGCGAAGCACTTTGTTTCTTCTCTAAGAAGCATAGCGCCTAAATTACCGTGGCCGATACCAACCTTTCTGTCGTCAGCAACGGAGCCTGGGATACAGAAAGACTGTAAGCCAACACCGATTTTTTCAGCAGCATCAGCAGCCTTTGTAGCGCCGTCTTTGATAGCGATAGCTGCGCCAACAATGTATGCCCAGCAAGCGTTTTCAAAGCAGATTGGCTGAATGCCTTTGATTATTCCATATACATCAATACCCTTATCATCGCAGATTTGCTTAGCTTCTTCAATAGAAGAGATGCCGTGCTTTTTAAGTTCTGCATTGATCTGGTCAATTCTTCTTTCATAACTTTCAAATAAAGCCATAATTATAACCTCCCTCTCTTATTCGTGTCTTGGGTCGAGAAGCTTTGCAGCATCGTCAACTCTTCCGTATTGTCCGCTGGCCTTTGCCATAGCCTCGTTAGCGTCCATACCTTTTGCAATCATTTCCATCATCTTGCCGAGGTGAACAAACTTGTAACCAATGATTTCATTGTTTTCGTCAACAGCAATCTTTGTGATGTAACCTTCTGCAAGTTCAAGATATCTTGGACCCTTATCGAGTGTTGCGTATGTAGTACCAACCTGAGAGCGGAGACCTTTACCTAAGTCTTCAAGACCTGCACCTATTGGAAGACCGTCTTCAGAGAAAGCAGTCTGAGTTCTTCCGTAAACAATCTGTAAAAATAGCTCTCTCATAGCTGTATTGATAGCGTCACAAACAAGGTCTGTGTTAAGAGCTTCGAGTATTGTTTTTCCTACCAAGATTTCAGATGCCATAGCAGCAGAGTGTGTCATACCGCTACAACCAACTGTTTCAACGAGAGCTTCCTGAATAATACCCTCTTTAACATTTAAAGTGAGCTTACAGGTACCCTGCTGAGGAGCACACCAACCAATACCGTGAGTAAGACCGGAGATGTCCTTAACTTCTTTTGCCTGTGTCCATTTTCCTTCCTGCGGGATTGGTGCAGGACCGTGGTTAGCACCTTTCGCGAGAGGACACATCATTTCAACTTC